>JACRCI010000075.1 GCA_016219105.1 Deltaproteobacteria bacterium
CCCTCCTTTAAGTCCGCGGCAAAGGCGACGAGCGCCGGGATCGCCCCTTTATACTTTAAAAGCCTTATTCCGCTCAACGCCTGCCTCTTTTCCTCGATAGAGCCATACCCGAGCCGTGCCTTGAGTATGTCGAGGAACACTTCCTTGTCGCGGTCTTCGAGGGAACCGCCCAACCTTTCCATGAACCTCACGGCCGTATCCGTGGATATGGCGAAGGAGATGTCCCTGTTCTCAATAAACGGCATCACCTTTTTCGCGTCATCCTCATGGACGAGGTTCGACAGGGCGTCAATGGCGGCAAGCCTCGACATGTCGTCGCGCTCGACAGCGGATAGAAGCCGGTCTATGATATCGGGGCTGCCGATGGAGCCCAGGGCCTCGAGCACGGAAAACCTGACCCACTCGTCGTCGTCCTTGAGCATCTCGATAAGACTCTGTACCGACGAGAACGCCCTGAGCTTTGCCAGCGTAATCGCGGTTGAAGCCCTTATGTTCGGATTGGGATGGCCGCAGAGACGGGTAAGAGAAGCCGCGGCGCCATTAACGTCCGGCGGAGCGCTGGATAAAACGCACCGGCCTATCGTGTCTATCGCGAATTTAAGGACGTCCTCGTCTTTTTCGCTTAAAAGAGGTATGACCGCGCTGACCCCGAAGCCTCCGAGCCTCTCCAGAATCTCAACGGCCATATTGCGCAAGGCCGCGTCGTCTTCCTCGTAGAGGAGCGGCAGGACGGCATCGGCCACCTCGGCGCCGCCTATGCTTATGAGGGTATTGACCGCCGCGTCCCTCGTGCCGAGGTCGCAGTCCCTTAAAAGGGCCACAAGCGGGCCTATGCCCCTCCTCTCCCCGGTTTCTCCTATGGCCTCTATCGCCTCATGGCGCAGGGCCGTGTCAACGGAGCTTAACATGGCGATAGCCGCGTCAATGTCTGTCATAATTGTACCGTTCCCAGATGTTTTATCGGAATACCGCCGGATTTCTTTAGCAATTTGCGGAAACGCGAAACTTATTCAGTTTTTTCTATCGAGATCTTGTCCACTATGGGGTCTATGGCGTGAAAGTTCCTGAGCCTCTCTATCAGGGCCGCGGTGATCGCGCTCCCCATGGGCAGGAGCAACTTCCCGCTCTTTGTCATGATATCGCCGGCGAGGACCATCCCGCCGGCGATCCGTGAAAACGGTATGTCTTCGACCCCCGCTTCCTCCCTCTTCCCTTCCATCGTCTCAACGAGGCAGTTAACGGCGTCCGGGTCGAATTCCACGCCGCGCCCCCCTTTCAATCCCTCTATCGCCGATCTCCTGCCCCCGGCGGAAAGGTCGTCAAACCGGCTCGCGGCCGCTATTATCCTCGAACCCATGGGTATCTCCTCGGCCTTCAGGCCGTCCGGATAGCCCCCGCCCGACCATTCTTCGTGATGGCTCCGTATAAGAAGGGCCACCTGCCTCAGGTCGGGCGTCGAGGCAATCGTCTCCTGTCCAAGCGCCGGGTGCTGTCTGAAGATGAACCTCTCGGCGTCGTTCATGGCGTCTTCGCCCTTTCTGAGTATCCCCTTGGGCACGCCTATAAGGCCGATGTCATGGAGCAGCGCGGCCGCCTCTATCACGGCAACCTCCCTCCCGTGGAGTCCCATCCCGACCGCCATTTCCCTGGAAAGCCCGGCGGTCCTTTTCACGTGCCCGCCGAGGTGGGAATCGAAAAGCTCCATCAGGCCGGCTGAGGTCTTTATGAAGTTGAAGAAACTCTCCCTGAGCTGCCTGGTCCTTTCCTCGACCTTCCTTTCGAGGCCTTCATTCAATTCCGCAAGCTCCTTATTCTGCCTCCGCGTGACTTCAAGGAGGCGCCTGTTCTCGTCCTTTAGTTCATGACGGTCGAGGAGATCCCTTACGGTGAGCTTCAACGCCACGTCGTCCCACGGCTTGGTGATGTAGCGGTGGACCTCGCTCTCGTTCACAGCGTTCATGGTCGAGGCGAGGTCCGCGTATCCCGTAAGCATGATCCTGACCGTATCCGGCGACCGTTCCTTGACCCTGCGCAGGAACTCCACGCCTTCCATCCCCGGCATCCTGTGGTCGGATATGACGAGCGAGACGCGGTTTTTCAGCATGAGTTCCAGACCCTCAACGCCGCCTCCGGCAATGAGGATGTTGTAGCCCTCCCTCCTGAACAGCCTGTAAAGGGCGTTACGTATGTTCTCCTCGTCATCAACGAAAAGGATGGTGTGGTCTCTGGGGTTCGTCATAATAGCGTTCTAAACGGGCATGCCCCCGGCAGCCACCGGAAGCTTCACGAAAAAGGTCGTCCCGCGGCCCGCCTCGCTCAAGAATCCTATCTCTCCGTTATGCTCCTTGATTATCCCGTAGCTTATCGAAAGCCCGAGCCCGGTGCCGCTGCCGACGGGCTTTGTGGTAAAGAACGGGTCGAACACCTTCTGTCCTATCTTTGCGGGGATGCCGGCGCCATTGTCGCTTATCTCCACGGTCACGAAACCGTCCCTGAAAGAGGTCTTCAAGCCTATCTCCCCCTTTTTCCCCTCTGGTATGGCCTGTGCCGCGTTCATAAGCAGGTTCATGAAAACCTGGTTTATCTGCTGGGGCCTGCAGCGTATATGGGGCACCTCGCCGTAGTCCTTCCTTATCGCGGCACTGTACTTTATCTCATGCCACACCATGTTTACGGTCCCCTCGAGCCCGTGGTTTACGTCAAATTCCTGCAACTCCCCGGTGCCCGCGTGCGAAAACTCCTTCAGCCCCTTGATTATAACCCTGACCCTGTCCACGCCGTCCCTGCACTCGTTCACCATGGTCACGAGCTCTTCCACCGCGAAATCCATGTCCCTGTCCTTTTTAAACGCCTCTATCCGCCCCATAACCTCCCACACGTCCTTCGGGTTGCCGCTCCTATGCGCCCCTTCGAGTTCGCGATACATGTACAGGAGTTCCCTTATTCCCGCGCCATACGCGGCGAGGGTGGAGAGGTTGGAATTTATAAAACCCACCGGGTTGTTTATCTCATGCGCTATTCCGGCGGCGAGCTGGCCTATCGAGGCCATTTTTTCCGAATGGACGAGTTGATGTTTCGCGTCCGAGAGTCTCCGGTTGGTCGCGTTGAGCTCGGCGTTCGATATCCGGAGTTCCGCGTTTTTGCCCTCTATCTCCCGCTGAGAGGCCTCAAATACCTTATTCAGCCTTTCAAGCTCCTCGGCGCGTCTTTCGTTTTTCTCTTTCTCGAGTCTGAGGGTCTTTATGTATTGCATGCGGGCGGCCTTATCCTCGTTGAGACGGCCGGCCATCTCGTTAAAGCCACGGGCCAGGTCACCCACCTCGTCCCCTCCATGGGCGTCGGCCTTGACGTCCAGCCTCCCTCTGGTCATCTCGTTTACTGCGTCGGTTATCCTGCCGAGCCTTCTCCCGATATCGCCGGAAAGAGCCATGAGCATCGCCACGCCTATAAGGACGCTTAAGACGCAGACCGCGGCGTATAAAAAGGCGCCCCTTGCCATCTTCCCCTCGATGGCGTCCTGCGACCCGGCGGCCTCGGCCTCCTCGTGCGCGACCAGCGTGTCCGCGATGGAGATAAACCGTTTAAACCTCTCCTCCTGAACGCCGGCGACAAGGGTCCTCCCACGCCTGATGTCTCCCTCGTAGACGGCCGGGATTATTTCCCCGTCCCTTGTCTTCTTGAATTCCTCCCATACGGCCCTTATCTCCTGCACCGCCCGAACGGCCTCTTTATCGAATCCGGCATGTTCATCAAGCATTTCTCCTATCTCCGCGTCCACCCGCCTTGTCGCTTCCTTCACGGCCTCATGGTCTGACGTCAGTCGAGCCCTGTCGGTTTCGCTGATCATCAAAAGCATCGCCCTCCTTGCGTCCTCGAGGTCCGACTTTAATCTCAAGAGCTTCATGGCCTCGGAGAACGCCTCCTCATAAACCGCGCGCGAGGCCCTTTTCGTCGCGGCCATATCCACGAGCCCCATAACGGCTATGACCATGATGAAAAACAGGAATACGCCGAAGGTGAGAAAGAGTTTTTTCCTTATCCCTATGTCCCTTAAGCGGATCATCCTTTCACCGGAAGCCGTATGGTAAAGGTGGCGCCTTCGTCCGCCCTGCTGTCTGCCCGTATCTCGCCGCCGTGACGCTTTACGATCCCGTAGGCTATCGAGAGCCCAAGCCCGGTGCCGCCGCCAACCGGCTTTGTCGTGAAAAACGGTTCGAATATCCTCGCCATATTCTCCTCGGTGATGCCGCGGCCGTTGTCGCTGACGGATACCTCCGCGAACTCAGCCCCGGGGCCGGCCAGGGCGGTGGAAACCCTGATCTCGCCGTTTGGGCCGGCGGCGTCAACGGCATTGGCGATGATGTTCAGGAACACGTGGTTCAGTTCCATCGGGTTGCCGGTGACCTCCGGGATATCGCCGTAGTCCCGGTGGACGCGGACGTCGCGGCCCGTGGAGCGCCGGGCCATATTCAGCGCGCTTTCGAGGCATTCGTTCAGGTTGACCGGGCCGACCCCGGCGCAATCTATGCGGGAGAAGTCTTTAAGCTCACTGACTATCCTCTTCACCCTCTCGGCCCCTTCGCGCGACTCGCGTATGAGTTTAACCGCGTCCTTGACGATGAAACCATGATCAACCGCGCCGGCAAGCTCTTCTATCTTCCTTATGCCTTCCCCTATATCGGGGGAAAAGGCCGCGTCTTTCCGGCCGCTTACGAGGTTACGGAGCGCGCCGTACTCCTCAAGCAGCCTTACGATGTCGTCCACGTAGGACTTAAGCGTCTCCATGTTGCTCATGATAAAGCCGATGGGGTTATTTATCTCATGCGCCATCCCGGCGGCGAGTTGCCCTATGGAGGCCATCTTCTCCCTCTGGAGGAGCTGCGACTCGGCGTCTTTCAGGTCTTTATACGCCCTTTCCAGTTCCCCGGTCCTCTCCCTCACCTTTTCCTCGAGGTTGGACTTCGCCTCTTCGAGGCCGCGGATGAGTTCCTGCGTCTTGCGCATGTCGGCGGCGACTACGACAATGCCCGCGACCTTCCCCTCGCTGTCCCTCAGGACCGAACCGTTCGCGTTCACCGGTATCTTCTCGCCGCGGCGGTCGATGTAGTTGAGGCTGAAGTTCCTCACCGGGCCATCGGTCACCATGCTCTTAAGGAGCCTGAAAAACTCGAGGTCGTCGTCGGCCGCCACACAGCCGATGGGCCTTCCCACGAGCTCCCGCGCGCCGTAGCCAAGCATCTCCTCGGCAGCGCGGTTGACAAAACGTATGGTCGCGTCCGGGTTCAGGACTATCAGGCTTTCCCCCATGCCGCGGATGATATTTATGACCCGCTGCCTGTCGAGGAATAAAAATTCCTTTTGCTGCCGAGAATCGTCCCCGTCCCCGCGGCGTCGGGCCGCATCCGGGGTTTCTATGGTTCGCGTTTCAGACATTTAAGCGCCTCGCTTATCATCTTCGCGGCCTCCGAGAAATCCGCCCCCTTGGGGAATATGGCGGATATCCCGCTTCTCCTCGCGGCCTCCATCCTGTCTTCCACGGCGTAGGAGGTGACCATTATTACCGGCAGGGATGCGTCCATCTCGCGTATCTTACCGAGCGTTTCCGCGCCGTCCATCCCGGGCATCATAAAGTCCAGGAACACGATGTCGGGCCTTTCGCGCCTTATCTCCAGTATGCCGTCGGCCCCAGAGGGGCACGCCCTGACGCGATATCCTTTTGCCTTCAGGTAAAACCCCATGGTGTCGGAATAATCCTCTTCGTCGTCTATCAAAAGGATTTCAATGTCACCCACCGCGCAACCTCGTCGCAAACCTTTCAAGAAGTCCGTTTTTCTCGTCCCCGCACCTTCCATTCAGCCGGTCGCACCGGTCCCTCCCGCCCTCCCTCAGGAAGACCGCGTCTTCTGGCATCATCGGAAGGGCCACGGTAAACACGCTCCCCCTGCCCAAATAGCTCTCCACCCGTATATCCCCGCCGTGCAGTTCCACGATGGCCTTTGTGATGGTGAGTCCGAGACCGGTCCCCTTCAACGCCGTCGCGCCGTGAGCGCCCACCTGGACGAACTTCTCGAATATCCTGCCGAGGTCTTCCTCCTTCATGCCGCACCCGGTATCCCTCACGGCTATCTCAAGAAATACGCCGCCGCCAGACTCCCTTGCCCCCTCTATCCCGACCCCGACCGTCCCTTGCGCTGCGGTGAACTTTATGGCGTTGCTCAGAAGGTTTACGAAGACCTGTACCGTCCTGTCCCTGTCCACAAAAAGCCTCGGAGGCGCCGAGGGCGCGTCAAGCAGGAGTTTTATGCCCCTTGAATCGGCCAGCGGCTTAATGGTTGCGATTATCTCTTTAAGGAGCGGCGCGGTCTCCACTATCTCCTGCCTTATCCTCATGTTGCCTGAATCCAGCTTTGAGAAATCAAGGATGTCGTTTATGAGCCTCGAGAGCCTCTCCGTATTCCTCAGCGCTATGGAGAGCATCTTTTTCTGGTCTTCGCCGAGTCCACCGGTCAGACCGAGGATATTGCTCAGGGCCTGCTTTGTGGCAACGACCGGGGTCCTCAGTTCATGGGTGACGCTCGCCACGAAATCCCTTTTCATCCTGTCCAGTTCCCTGTACTTCGTAACGTCGCTCAGGACCGAGAAAATGCCCACCATCCTGCCCTCCCTGTCGCGTATGAGGGCGTTGCTGGCCCTCAAGGTCCTTGCGGTGTCGTCCTCTCCCCTGACCACCACGTCCCTTGCCGCGACATCGCCGTCGTCGTGGTTGCTGAAAATGGTTGGGGCAAGCACGACCATCTGTCCCGTGCCGAGCCCCTCCCAAACGGGTCTGGCCACCCTGTCCTTGAGCCTGGCCCCCAACACCCTTTCCCCCTCCGGGTTTATCATGAGGACGCGCCCGCTGTCGTCAACCGTTATCAAACCGTCTATGCCGCCGGCGACTATCCTCTCTGTCCTCTCCTTGTCCTGAAGGATGGCCGTCTTCTCCTTCTCCAGGTCGCCTGTGGCGGATCTGACCGCGCCGTCAACCTCGGACCTGAACCTCGACATGACGAGGTCCAATATCCTGCGCCTGTCCTCGGCCTTCGGGACCGCCCTTTCCACAACATTTTTAATCATGCCGTCCAGTGTCATGTCGGACAGACTGCCTGCCCACTGCTCGGTATCCTCCACTGCGGCGGCTGAGGCCGAAGGGCCGGCCTCGCCGGTCTTTATATAGTGGACCGCGTTTACCTTTATGTGGGGTGAAGCGGCCGCATCAAAGGTATCGCATATCGAGGTCTTGCCGTCGGAGTTAAGGAGCGTCAGGAAATCGGTGAGTTCCCCAAGCGTTATGCCGTCAAGGAACACGACGCTGTGGAGTTTGAGGCGCGTAAACGCGCCGGCGAGGCCGGCTGAATGGCCAATGTCCTGAAGTGGAACTCCGTTGACGAGTATCTTCCCGTCCACATTGGCGACATTCAATTCACTCAGGTTATCGAGCAGCCCAGCAAGCCGCGCGTGACAGGAGGCAACGGACCGCCTCGACACCGGGTGTTTTACGGAGTAAAGGCTCGTGTGTCCCATCGCCCTGGTCAGGGCCCGCAAAAACTCCTCGTATTCAACCGCGGCGGTCATAAGTATTCAGCGCTCTCAGTCTATATTTCGGCTATATTTCGCCTTTCTTGAATTTTTTAAGCTTGGTCTTCAATTTGAATATCGCCTGACTGTGGAGCTGGCAGACCCTCGATTCCGTCACCTCCAGCACCCTGCCTATCTCCTTCAAATTCAGGTCCTCGTAATAATAAAGCGACAAGACGAGCCTTTCCTTCTCCTGGAGTTCGCCTATGGCCATGGCAAGCCGGTTTTTCGTCTCCTCAAGGTTCAACCTTGCCACCGGGTCCTCGCTTAAGGGGTCGGCGATGCATTCGAGTATGCTCCTCGTGTCCCCGTCCTGCCCAAGACCCATGTCATCAAGGCTTAAAACCGCAACACCCGCGGCCTCCTTTAAGAACTTCCGGTACTCCTCAATGTCCATGCCAAAGGACGCCGCTATCTCCTCCTCGGTCGGGGTCCTGCCGAGCCGGGCCTCAACCCTCGAATGCACCTCTTCGAGCTGTTTCGCCTTCTCCCTCGTGGACCTCGGCAGCCAGTCCATCCTCCTGAGTTCATCAAGCATCGCCCCCTTTATCCTGAACGACAGGTATGTCTCAACCTTCACGCCCCTTGAAGGGTCGAACCTGTCCAACGCCTCTATTACCCCGATGATGCCGGCGTTTATGAGGTCGTTCACGTCAATATGGGACGGCAGCCTTATCGCGAGCCTCGATGCGATAATCTTAACCAGCGGCGCATACTCCCTTATAAGCGCGTCCCTGTCCATGTTATATACCGTTGTAAGTTTTGCGCAGCTCATATGTTTAAAGGCGCCTCTAACCGGCCTGAGTGAACCTTCCGAGGAAGAACTGCACATTGTCCTTCGGCTCGCTCGGGGGCAGTTCGCGCACTACCCCGGCCAGGTCCCTGAAGGCCTTTGCGGCCCTCGAATCCGGAAAGAGCTCGACAAGAGCCATCTGCCCCCTGACGGCCTTGGGCAGGAACTCGTCAAACGGGATGAACCCGAGGTAATCCATGGATACACTTAAGTACCTGAGCGCGACCCGGCTTATATGTTTATAGACCTCAAGCCCCTCTTTTGAATTCCTCACGGAATTAATGAGCAGCCTGAACCTCTTCTCGCCGTGCTTTAAGTGGAGCACCTTCATCAGGGCATAGGCGTCAACGATGGACGTCGGTTCCGGGGAGGCGACCACTATCGTTTCCCTCGCGGCGATGTTGAAAAAGAGCACGTTCTGGGATATCCCGGCGGCCGTATCTATCAGCATGATGTCCACGTCATCGCCGAACCCCTCGATCTGGGTGAAAAGCGAAAGCTTTTCCGCGGGTCCGAGGCTGGTCAGTTCGTTTATCCCCGAGGCCGCGGGCAGTATCCTTATGCCTTTCGGCCCTCTTATCACCACCTCGTCGAGCGTCCTTTCCCCCCTCAAGAGATGCCCCAGGTTAAACCTCGGGGTAAGCCCTAAAAGCACGTCCAGGTTCCCGAGCCCAAGGTCGGCGTCCAGCACCAGCACCTTCATGTCCATCATCGCGAGGCTTACCGCCAGGTTGGCCACCACGTTGGTCTTGCCCACCCCGCCTTTCCCGCTCGTTATCGCTATGACGTTGGGTGGATTCCTTTTGACTCCGCAATCAACCGTTCTCACCACCGTGCCCCCTTCCAAACACGAGATTTCCTATGGCCCCGCTCGAGGCCATCCTTATATCATCGGGTATCCTCTGTCCGTCGCAGAGATAGGCGATGGGCTTTTTCAAGAACGCCGAGGTGTTCACGATGGAACCGGCCTGACGCGTCTCGTCGAGCCTTGTGAACACAAGGCAGTCTATGGGCATGGCCCTTGCAAACCCCCTGCATGCGTTAAACAGGCTTTCGTCCCTCGCCGTCGCGCTCAACACGAGGGCGGTTTTGACCGGCACTCCGCCGGCGAGCATGTGCCTTAACTGGCCCATCGCCTTCGAATCCACGGGGTTTTTGCCGGGCGTGTCAATGAGCACGACGTCTCTGTCCTTATATTTCCACAGCGCCCTGGTAAAATCCTCCTTCGTCGCCGGAGAGTCTACCGGCACTCCGATGGCCCGTGCCGACGCCTTCAGCACCTCGTTCGCGCCCGGACGCGCGGTGTCTATGCTTATAAGGCCGACCTTCGCTCCTCCCTTTACCTTGAGCCTCGCGGCTATCTTGGCTATGGTGGTGGTCTTGCCGACGCCGGTCGGGCCGAGGAGGGCAAAAAGCCTCGGCCTCTCCCCTCCGGCAAGGGGATTGCACACCGTGGTTTTCTCGTTTATGACCCTTAAGACCCTGTCCCTCAGGTTCCCGCCGCCTTTTTCAGAAGCCGCCGCCCTTACAAGATTCCGGGACAATTCATCCCGAACGCCGGTTCTTACCATCTCCTCGTATAGTTTCACCGCCCCCGGACCAAGCCCCGCGAGTTCCCTGACCGCGCCGTCCTTTACCGCGGAGGAAAAAAGACACCTGATCTCGCTGAGTTCCCCTTTCAGCCCGTCAAGTTCCCGCTTGACGGCGGTATCCTCCCCGAACCGCTTTTCTATCTCCGCCACGTCGAAGTCAACGGCGGCAAGGACCTCCGCGAAGCCCTCCCCCTTTTTGGTGGAGAGTATGACCGCGTCGTCTCCGAACGCGGCCTTCACGGCCCTCAATGCCTCCTCCAGTATCTTCCCTCTAAATCTTTTGATATGCATCTTCCAGACTCACCACCTTTAGATTTTTTACCCTCACTCCCGCGGCAATCTCGCCTGTCGAGATAACGACAAGCGACGGCAGCGTCCTCTCCGTCATCCTTCTGATGGACCTGCGCGCCTCCGGCGATGTGAGGAGCACCGGCTGATGGCCCGCGGACGCCATCTCCTGCATGGCGTCGGAAAGCGCGGCTATGAACCTCTGCGCCGTTGCCGGCTCCATCGCCGCGACAGGACCCTGCCTGGACTGATGCGTGGTCCTTACCACCGCGTCCTCCGAGATGGGGTCCATAATCATGACCGGCAGCACCCCCTCCTCGGTCGAGTACTGCCTGGTTATGCTCCTTGAGAGGGCCTGGCGCACGTGCTCGCTTAAGGCGTCCGTGTCCTTAAGCGAAGCCGCATAGTCGGCCAGCGTCTCCATGATGGTCAACATGTCCCTCACCGGCACCCTCTCCCTCAAGAGGTTCTGCAAAACCTTCTGAACCCCACCCACGGTCAAAAGCGACGGCACAAGCTCCTCAACGACCTTCGGGTGGGTCTTCGCTATGCCGTCCAGTATGGCCTGAACGTCCTGTCTCGTTATAATCTCGTGGGCGTTGGCCCTTATGACCTCGGTAAGGTGCGTCACGATGACGACGGACGGGTTGACGACCGTATAGCCCATGAGCCTGGCCTTCTCCCTGAGCCCCTCTTCAATCCAGAGGGCCGGCAGCCCGAAGGCCGGCTCCTTCGCCGGCATGCCTTCGAGGTCTTTCTCCGCTGCGCCGGGGTCTATGGCGAGGTAATGATTGGGCATTACCACGCCCCTGCCCGCCTCGTTGCCCCTCAAAAGGAACACGTATTCCTCCGGTTTGAACTGGAGATTATCCTTCACGTGGATGGCCGGCACGAGGAAACCCATGTCCGAGGCGAATGTCTTCCTCATAATCTTGATCCTCTCAAGCAGTTCCCCCCCCGCGGCCGCGTCCACCAGCGGTATAAGCCTGTAACCTACCTCCATGGAGAGCTGGTCCGGCGGCTTGAGCTCCTCTTTCTCCTGCGGGGGCGCCGCGGCCTTTTTATCTTCCTCCTTCGCGGTCCCGGCGGGCGCGCCGTGCGTCCCCTCGTAACTCATGTAGGCGATCCCTCCCATGATTAACGAGAGCGACAGAAACGCCAGGTGGGGAAGACCGGGGACGAGCCCGAGAAGGAACAATACCGCCGCCGTGCCCGCAACCGCCCTGGGGTAAGCGAATATCTGCGAGGCGAACTCCTTGGTCATGTCGGATTCAGAGGCGGCCCTCGTAACTATGACGCCCGCGGCCGTGGATATGATGAGGGCCGGCACCTGCGCCACCAACCCATCGCCTATCGTAAGGATGCTGTAAACCGAGAGGGCGTCTTTTATGTCCATGCCCTGCTGGAATATCCCTATGACGATGCCGCCGAGGATGTTTATGAACGTAATAAGCACCGCCGCGACGGCGTCTCCCCTGACGAACTTGCTCGCGCCGTCCATGGCGCCGTAAAAATCCGCCTCGCGCGCTATGAGCCTGCGCCTGGTGCGGGCCTCTTCCTCCCCTATGATGCCGGCGTTAAGGTCGGCGTCAATGGACATCTGCTTGCCGGGCATGGCGTCCAGCGTGAACCGGGCGCTTACCTCCGCTATCCTGCCGGCGCCCTTGGTTATAACGACGAAATTTATGATGACGAGGATGGCGAACACTATCATGCCGACGGCGTAGTTTCCGCCGACGACGAACATGCCGAACGATTTTATTACGTGGCCGGCGGCGGAGACGCCCTCGCTCCCGTGAAGCAGGATGAGCCTTGTGGATGCGACGTTGAGGGAAAGCCGGAAAAGCGTGGTGATGAGGATGATGGTGGGGAATACGGAAAAATCAACCGGCTTCATCACGTGCATCGAAACGAGCAGTATAAGCACGGCGGCGGCTATGTTGGCCGCAAGGAGCATATCCAGCAATATGGCCGGGACCGGCACTATCATGGTGGCCAGTATCCCCATGAGCCCTATCGGCAGTGCGACCTCGGCTATGCGGTATGACGACACCCTTTCCGTTAAAGCGGACAACCTCTACCTCCGTACCCTGAGTCTGTATACGTAAGCCAGCACCTCGGCCACGGCCTTGAAAAGGGACGCGGGTATCTCTTTGCCTATCTCGACCGTCTTCCACAACGCCTGCGCCAGCGGCCTGTTTTCGATGAGCGGGACCCCGCTCGTTCTGGCGATATCCTTTATCCGCTCCGCGACAAGACCGGCCCCCTTCGCCACCACGACCGGCGCGCGCATCGAGCCGTGCTCATACCTGAGCGCGACCGCCAGATGCGTGGGGTTCGTGATTACGGCCGTGGCCTTGGGCACGTCCTGCATCATCCTCTTTTTCGCCAGCTGCCTCTGCAGGCTCCTCACCCTCGACTTTATGAGCGGCTGGCCCTCGGTCTCCTTGAACTCCTCCTTCACCTCGTGCCGCGTCATGCTCAGGCTTTTCTCCAACTCCCACCGCTGGAAACCGTAGTCGAGGGCCGCAAGGGCCACGAGCACCCCGGAGGTCTTCAGAAGTATGCGGAAGGACGAGGAGCCGATGGAAACGAGTATCCCGGCAGCCTCCATGTCCGTTAGCCGCGCGAACGAGCCCGTCTCGGCCTTTATGCTGATATAGGCCATGTAGCCGACCAGGGCGAGCTTGGCCACCCCTTTTACAAGCTCCGCCAAAGAAGCGAGCGAGATAACCCTCTTTATCCCCTAAAGCGGATTTATCCTCGAAAATTTCGGCATGAGCGGCTCGGCTGTGACGAGGAGCCCCACCTGCGCCATATTGGCCGCAATCCCCGCGGCCGGGAAAAGGAGGAGGGGAAGGAACGGATAGGAGACGTCCTTGAGCGTCCTCGTTAACGCCGAGTGGAGGCCCTGGCGCGTCATGTCGAAAGACGAACTCCCGGATAAAAATCCGCTCATTATGACTCCAAGCGACTCGACCATTGCCTGTCCGAAAAAATAAAACACCCCCACCCCGGTCATGAGGACGGCGACTGAGACAGCCTCCTTGCTCCTGGCCACCTGTCCCCTGTCGCGGGCTTCCTGCCTCCTGCGGGGAGAGGCCTTCTCCGTCCTTTCGTGCCTGTCTTCCTGCCACGGCATACCGCGGACTCCTTATCCGTACGCCTACCTCGCGGCCCCGGCGCTCAAAAGACCCATGATATTATGCGAAAACTCCACGTATACCCTGCCGACGACCGAGAGCATAAAAGGCATCGAAAAGGCCATTACTATGAGGCCGACGGCTATGGTCACGGGGAATCCCACCGCGAAAACGTTAAACTGCGGCAGGGTCCTCGCCAGTATACCCATCGCTATGTTCGTAAGGAGAAGCGCGACAATGAGGGGAGCGGCCACCTTGACCCCGATCCTGAACATGTCCCCGCCCATGTCTAAAAGCCCCTCGGTCACGCCTCCGGCGACGATAAAGCCGTAAGGCGGTATAAGCTCGAAGCTCCGCTTGATCGCGGCTATAAAGACCAGATGCACGTTCATGCTGAAAAAAAGAAGCATGGCCATGAGGTTGTAGAACTGCGCCACTATGGAAAGCTGGTTCTGGGTCTGGGGGTCTATGACGGTTGCGACCGCGTAACCCATCTGTACCCCGGCGAGCTCGCCGGCCAGCTCAACGGCGCTGAAGACAAGCCTCGCCGCAAGCCCTATGCCGGCCCCGATCGCGCCCTCCCTGAAGACGGAAACCGCAACGGCCGCGGCGTTGTCCGGCATATGGACCGCCGTGCCCACGACCGGCGCGATGATAACCGAAACAATGACGGCCATGCCGAGTCTTACGCGCGCCGGTACGCTCGAGCTCCCGAAAAACGGGGCCGCGAAGAGTATCGAGGCAACCCTTATCAGCACGAACGAGAACGTGTCGAACCGGCCCAGTATCTCGCTTAGCATGCCTACCTCACCTGTCCGGGTATGTTTGTGAATATGTGCCTGGTAAAGTCCATCATCATGCTCAGCATCCACGGGGAGAGGAAAAGGAGCGCCAGGAACACCGCTATGATCTTCGGTACGAACGTAAGCGTCATCTCCTGCAGCTGGGTTACGGCCTGGAATACGCTGACCACCAGCCCAACCGCGAGCGCCACGCCTAAAAGCGGCATGGTCACGATAAGGAGCACCCTTATCGCCTCCTGCCCGGTCGTGACCACGAACTCCGGCGTCATGGCTGAAAGCTCCTTACCATGGACCCTATAAGCAGGTGCCATCCGTCAACGAGCACGAAAAGCATGAGCTTGAACGGCAGTGATATCATCACCGGCGGCAGCATCAGCATTCCCATGCTCATGAGCACGCTCGCCACCACCATGTCTATGATCAAAAAAGGTATGAAGATTACGAAACCTATCTGAAAGGCGGTCTTCAGCTCTCCCGTGATGAACGCCGGTATGATGACGCTCGTCGGGATGTCGTCATAATTTTTCGGCCTCTCCATGCGGGACATCTCTATGAAGAGCGAGAGGTCGTCCTCCCTGGTCTGCTTGAGCATGAACTCCCTCAGGGGCTTAAGACCGGTCGAGAGGGCCTCCTGTTCGCCCATCTTCTTGCCCATATACGGCTCGAGGGCCGTGGTATATACGCGGTTAAACACCGGTGACATCACGAAAAAAGTCATAAAAAGGGCAAGCCCGACGAGTACCTGGTTCGGCGGGGTCTGCTGCAGCCCTATGGCCTGCCTGAGGAGCGAGAGCACGATTATGAAGCGCGTGAACGACGTCATCATGAGCACTATGGCCGGCGCCACGGTGAGCACGGTCAGAAGTATGACTATCTGGATGGTGGTCGAAAGCCCACCCTCTCCGGAGCCTACCTGCAGCGATATGTTCGGCGTTGCGAGGAGCCTCGCCGCCCCATGGGAAACGGACGGGCAAATAAAACCGGCCGCCAAAAAACATCCGATAAGCGGCAGTATCATTTTTTTAGCCGTTGCCTTCATTTTTCAAGGCCCTTGTCCCCAATCGTCCTGTCAGCCGTCCGCACTGGCCAGCCAGCCGTCTTTGACGGCCAACCAGCCGTCCTCGACGGCTTGACGCGTAGATTCGCAATCCTGTCAATCACATTTTTCAGATTCAATACATCGGCCCGCCGACCGTCCGCGACGGCCAACCAGCCGGCCTTGCCGGCCTGACCTTCTTTGCCATTGGGACGTCCGTGGTTCTCGAATATCGAGCCGTCCTCGATCTTGGAGAGATAGGTTATGGAATCCGGGGTGACGCCCACCACCAGGTATTGCCCGGCCACGTCCACGACCGCGATGGTTTTTTTCGGGCCGAGCGCTCCGGCGGTAACAACCCTTATGAGATTGCGTTGCCCCTGCATGCGCGCGCCGAAGAACCTCAAATAGACATAGGCCGCTCCCCATATCATCACTATCACCAGGAACATCCCGCCTATGAGTTTTTCAATCATGCCCGCCATAACGCCAAAACCCCCTGCCGTGGAGCATCTCCCTGCTACTTCTTAAGCTGCCTTATCCTTTCAACCGGACTCACTATGTCGGTGAGCCTCACCCCGAACTTCTCGTTGACCACGACAACCTCGCCCCTCGCTATCAGCCTGTCGTTGACCAGTATCTCCATCGGCTCGCCGGCGAGCTTGTCGAGTTCCACGACCGAACCCTGGCCGAGCTGCAGCAGATCGTTTATAACCATCCTCGTCCTGCCGAGTTCCACCGAGATCGTTATCGGGATGTCGAGGATGCGGTCCATGTTTTCGCTCATCTCCCCAACCTGGGTCTTCGGCCCCTTGATCTCGTTGAAGCTCGCGGGAGCCGGCGAGGCCGGAGTGTTGGCCGTCGAGACCGCGCCCGCTTTTTTCTGACTATCCGCCTTTACGTCGGTTGCCATAGGATCACTCCCCCTCCTTTCCCGCCTGTCCCGTTATCTGGACGGCGTAATGCCCCTCGGACATCCCCGGGCTTCCCAGAAGTTTGGGCACGCCCTCCACGTTGACCGTCAGCGGATCGGATACCTTCCTGTCCAGCCTGATGATATCCCCCGCGTTCAGATTCAAAAAATCCTCGATCGTCACCCTTGCCCTCCCCATTTCGCACGACACAAGGAGGGGCGCCTTCCTTATCTCCTCCTCGAACCTCGAAAGCCATCTCCTGTCGACCTCGGTCCTGTCGCTCTGATAGCCGGCGTATAGTTTTTCCTTTATGGGTTCAACGGTGGAGTACGGGATGCATACGTGCATGCTGCTGGTGGCCGTCTCAATCTCTACCCTGAACGTGGAAACTATTACTATCTCTGTCGGCACGACCACGTTGGCGAACTGGGGGTTTATCTCGGAGCGGCTGTATACGAAATCCACAGGGGAGACCGGGTGCCACGAGGACTTCATGTCCGAGAACACGATATCGGCGATCCTCCGTATGACCTTCTGTTCCAGGGCCGTGAACTCCCGGCCCTCAACCTTTGTGTGGTATTTCCCGCCGCCCCCGAAATAGTTGTCAACCATGAGGAAGATGAGGTTCGCGTCAAGGACAAGCACGCTTGAACCTCGAAGCGGCGGCAGCTGGAATATGTTAAGGCTTGCCGGGAATGGCGTATTCTTCATGAACTCGCCGTACTTCATCATCTTGATCCCCTCGACGCTGACGTCCACGACCTTCCTTACGAAATTAAAGAGCGAGATCCTGATCGACCTGCAAAACCGCTCATTGATGATCTCCATGGCGGGCATCCTGCCCCTTACGACCCTCTCCTGGCTGGCGAGGTCAAACTGCCTGACCCCTGAGGCCTCCGTGGATTTGTCGCTCTCGGTCTCTATGCCGCCGGTCGCCACCCCCCTCATCAAGGCGTCAATTTCCTCCTGACTCAAAACCCTCTCGGCCATCTCTCTAAACCCCTTTCGCGCCGTCCTCTACGGCCAACCAGCCGTCCTCGACGGCTGACGAAAACCGCATCTCCCGCGCCCTGTCCTCAGAGTCCGGGGGCATGGACCCCTCGACCCTTTCACCGGCAAGGCCGGCTGGATGGAGGGAGACGACCTTAAGGTTTGGGTGCATATTGAGAGCGTTAAAGCACATAATGACCTCGCCTGCGGGTTATCCGGCCTACTGGATCACGAACTCCGTGAAATACACGGCCTTTACCTTCCCCTTCGCCAATATCTGGCTGACCCTCGCGGCAATCTCATCGCGCAGCTGATACTTGCCCTGGACAGTACCGACGTCCGAATAGCCCTTGCTGCTTAAAAGGATGATGATCGAGTCCCTTATCTGGGACGTCTTCGCCTTCGCCTCATCCTGCGCCGGGCCGTCTATCTCGAGGTCTATCGAAACCCTGAGATACCTCGTGCCGGTTGCGTCCTGCAGGTTGACGACAAATGGGTCCATGGTAAGGGCCGCGGACGGCGCCTCCTTCTCCCCCTTTTTGTGATCCACTTTCTCTTCCTTCTTGCCTTCGGCCTCCGTGCCGTGTTTGGACTCCTTGGCCGCGGCCGTCTCTTCGGCAACGGTCTCTTCGACGGCCTTGCCCGCCGACATCTTTTTCCATACAAAAAAACCGCCGCCTAAAACAGTTAGGGCCGCGGCCCCTATGATTATGAGCTTCAGTTTGCCCTTCGGCGGTTTTGCCTGAGGGGTCGTAGCATCATCCTTTTTCTTTTTTGCCTCTTCTTCAGCCATATAACCCCCTTTGCCTCCTCATCCGGAAAAACAATAAATAGGTTATACTGCAACAGCTGTGCCAACCGGCCGGCAAGGCCGGCTGGTTGACCGGCAAGGCCGGCTGGTTGACCGGCGAGGCCGGCTGGTTGACCGGCGAGGCCGGCTGGTTGACCGGCGAGGCCGGCTGGTTGGAAAAGGCCGCGGATGGGAGTTGGCCGGCGAGGCCGATTGGTGAAACAGCCTGAATCCCCGGCCTTTACATGCCCGGGGGAATGAACCTCCCCAAAGCCAAGGCTTTGGGGTGTAATGAAACATCGTTCCAAACAACCCGAAGCAAGCTTCGAGGAATCAAACCAGCATCGCGGGCTTGAAAAGTCGTCAAAGCCATGATTTCAAGCGTCATAACTATGACGGTGGCCATAGGGGACGACTGCTTGGCCGTCAAGACCGGACGGGCATTGGTGCATAAAACCAACGAATAAAAAAAACAAAGGCCGGGGACGCTGTGATGGCCCCCGGCCCGTCTGCTCCAACCTGCTGGTGTAACGCTTTTACCTCTTGATGTTCACCAACTCGTTCAATATCTCGTCGGTTGTCGTTATCACCTTCGAGTTTGCCTGAAAACCCCTCTGCGCGGATATCATTTTTACGAACTCCTCGGCTATATCCACGGTTGAAAGCTCAAGGGCGTTGGAATGGATGCCGCCCCTGCCCGATGAGTTCGGCGCTCCCACAAGCGGCTGACCGGAGCCGGTGGACTCGGCATAGAGGTTCTTGCCCATAAGCGCCAGGGCGGTGGAGTTGGGAAAATCCGCGAGCACCACCTCCCCGAGCGTCCTCGTCCTTCCGTTGGAGAATATGCCGGTGAGCACCCCGTCCGTGTCCGCCGATACCCCCTGCAGGCTTCCCGAGGCGTAACCGTCCTGCTGCTGGTTATACACGGCGAAACCCTGCCCGTACTGGGTAACGCCGTCAATGCCCGTGCCGCCTGAAACGATGCTCGTGCCGAAGCCGAAGCCTATTATCTGGTCCTGGGTCGCGCCGCCGGAGAAATCGAACCCGCCGGTCGGATAGGTCGTCGAGGTCGTCGAATCCAGCGCGCCGTTGGTATTGAACGTAAGGGTGCCCTGCGCCTGCGTCTGAGCGGTGGAACTTGAAGAGTCTGCCGCATCCACCACCGCGAACCACTCCCACGCGTTGCCGGAGGCCGCGGCCGTATCCTTCCTGAAATATACGTTTATCTGGTGGCTGTTGCCGAGCGAATCGTAGACCGTGACGGCCGTTGAAAAATTCGCCGTGGCGCTCGGAAAGGCGACGTCGAAGGCGCCCGCGGCCGCGTCGCTTATCACGCTCGAACCGACCGCTACGGCGTCGTCGGCCGTAAAGCCCAGGACGGCCTCGGCCGTCGTGCCGGGGTCCGTCGCCCACTTCACGTTAAGCGGATTTACGTTGCCGTTGTCGTTGGTGATATTGAACTTGCCGGTCGCGCCGTCGTAGGTGACGGTATAGGTGTCCGTGCTGCCGTTTGTCGCCTCCAGGGCCGTCTCCAGCGCCGCGGCCACCTGCGCGCCGGTATACGGGGTGTTGGCCCTCAGCCCGCCGTCCGCTATGAGCTGAAGCGTTATGTCCGGGCCTCCGGCATTGAATACTATGTCGTCGGCGGCGTTCGTGAACACAAATCCCTTTATCTCGGCGTCCGACTGGAGGTTCGCGGTGAAATCAACCTGGGCCGTCGAATTGGGCGGTATCGCGGCCGAGGAGAGCTGCAAATCCCCTACCGTGCTCGTCAGCGCGCCCATGGAATCGGCCTGGTATCCCCGGAGGACGTAGCCCTCGGGGTTCGTGATGTAGCCGTCCTTATTCACGTTGAACTGTCCGGCCCTCGAGTAATAATTCGCGCCGGTCGAGTCTCTGAGGACGAAAAACCCGTCGCCGTCAACGGCCATGTCCAGACCGTTGCCCGTTGTCTCGAACGCGCCCTGGGTAAAAAGGGGAGTGATGCTGCTGAGCGTTACGCCGAGGCCGACCTGCGCCGAGCCGGAAACCCCGTTCAGCGTCTGGCTCAGGATGTCGGAAAACGACGCCCTGCTCGCCTTGAAGCCCACGGTGTTCATATTCGCGATATTATTGCCTATGACGCTTAAGGCGGTCATATTGGCGTTCATACCGCTTACGCCCGTAAATAACGATGTCAACATTGAGTGCCTCCTTTCGGTTCGCCCGCTTGCGGGCCTGTGATAAAGCCGTTTATACCGGCCCTGCCGGTCACCTGTTCCAAACCTCCACCACGTCGGACATCCTGACCTTTTCCGTTCCCACGATGAGATATGGGACGCCCTCCTCATACACAACGCCGCTTGCCAACCCGGCCATGACCGTGCCCGCTGGCACGCCCTGTCCGTCCCCGGAGGCGGCTGAAACCTTGAACGTATACTGCCCGGGTGGAAGGGAATTCCCGTTCGAGTCCTTGCCATCCCACAGGGCCGAGTTGTAGCCCGCGGCTTTTGCGCCCTCCTCCATGGTCCTTACCGCGTTACCGCCCCCGTTATAGACCGTGACCGTAACCTTGGCCGCGCCGGACGCGAGGTGATAACCCATTGACGCGGGCGCTAAACCGTTGAGGTTTACGCTGTTCCCGTATGCCCTTATCTCTTTTCCGATAAGCCATGTGGCGTAGTAGTTGCTCATGGACGCCATGTCCGCGGCGAACGTCTTGAGATTCGTACCCATGTTGGTTATCCCCTCGAGTGTGCTGAACTGCGCGAGCTGCGCGATAAATTCCGCGTTGTCCAGCGGCTCGAGCGGGTTCTGGTTCTTAAGCTGGGTCACAAGGAGCTTCAGGAAGTCCTCCTTGCCGAGAGACTTCGCCGTTGGATTGGCGGACGGCCCGCCAGCGCCGGCCGGCACTCCGGCCCTGCCCACGGTCTGAGTCACCATATCGCCCATACCCATCACCTCCCTTCAGGTTTAAAACCTTCCGATGTCTTTGCCATACGCCCCGCGCCGCGAAAACGGACAGGATGAAACGTTCGTCAGCATGCGGTCTATCCGGCCTAACAGTTCCACCCTGCTGAAAGGCTTGACCATGTATTCGCACCTGTTTTCTCTGAAAAACGAGGCGGCTTCATTCGTAAGGTCGCCGGTTAAAAACAGAACCTTTCGCCTCAACCATGGCCTCTCCCGGCTGATCATCAGGTAAAGGCTCAATCCGTCCATCCGGGGCATATGAACATCCGAGATTATAAGGTCGTAGCTGAAGGCGCTGAGCCTCTCAAGCGCCTCTTTGCCGTTACCGGCCCCGTCAACCGCGTAGTTCTCATGCAGCAGTATCTCGGTAACGAGGACCTTGAAGATGGATTCGTCGTCAACAACGAGGAGTCTTTTTTCAGCCGTGCCTTCCATCCGCGCCCCTGTCCCTAAACGAATATGTCCACGATACTGTCCGAGCCTTCCGCGGAAGACCACCACCCGCCGGGGGAAGCGACCTCATCCACCGCGGCGTTGCCGTTGCTTTTTCCGGACGGCGCGTCAAACCCCTCCCTGTAGCCGGAGGATCTGTCGCCGAGAAAAACGGTTAGTCCATCCACCGTAAGCCCCTGTTGCATGAGCGCGTGCTTGAGTCCCTGGAGATTGGCCTCAATTACCTGTTTTACGACCGGATGCTCGGTGGCTATCTCGGCCCTGACCATATTGTCCTTCACTATGATGTCTATCTTGAGGTGCCCGAGCGAGGGCGGGTCGAGACTTATGGTAGCCTTGCCCAGACCGTCCTTTAAAAACACCCCGTTGAGATGACCCCTTACCTGCTCTACGAGATAATCGGCGAAGACATTGCCTCCGGCAATACCGGACGTGCCGGCAACGAACGCGGTTCCACCCGTTGGCTGGCTATTGGCTCCGCCTTGAAGAGAAGCGGCGAAGAGCGGCTTGCCCTGCGAAGGGTCGGTGTCCATCGTCTTGAAATCGCGGATTTCCCCGCCCAATGACAGGTTGTCGCCCGCGAGGGACTTGCGGCCGGACCCGCCGTCCACGACGGCTGAGTTCCCCTGCGTGTCTCCCGCGGATAATGCCTTGGAGACCGCCTCCATGAGCCCGTCCGCCGAACCTTCCGGCAAACCGACTGAGGGAAAACTATCCGGCACCTCGCCGTCCTGGCCGTTGGGGACGGAGTGCCGGCCGGTCTTTAGTCGCGTTCCGGATTCCTCCGTTGGTTCGGATGCCCCGTGCCCGGAAATCCCGGATAAAAGACCCTGTAACGTAATCCCTTCCTCTGCCCCCGATGGCATTACCTGAAACGAAGGAGTTTGGACCCAGGTTTCTGAAGGCAGGGCCGGCCCGCCAGACGACTTCGACGGGTTTATAACGCCTTCCATATCCCCAGACTGCCCTGAGAACAAGGAGGATGATTGGGGTAAGGACACAACCCCGGATTTTACGGAAACCTCCCCTGAAACCTCTCCGGACGCGCCGTCGAGGCCGGCTGGTTGGCCGTCGAGGCCAAGAACGGACGGCGGAGACATCAATAGCGCAAGCAGGTCATTATTCATGCGCGCCCTGAGTTCTTTGCCGAAATCATCCTCATCGTCCCGCGCTCCATCGGGCCGCATTTCATCGCCGTCGGCGCCGGAAGCAAGGGGTCTTAAATGGTCCACGCCGTTTGTGATGCTGTCTTCGGCCGTAAAGGCCGCTGAAACCGCTTCCATCCCGTTCATAATGGTCTCCGTCCGGTCTTGAACCCCATGCTATGACCCCTTTTCAGGCACGATGGGCGTGCGACCCTGTTCATGCATCATCCCTTTTGACATCTCCCTGGTCATGTGGGCGGCCTTTTGAGGCTCAACGAACGCGAGTATCCTGCCGGCGGTCTTGTTTTTCATGGACAGGAGCAGCTTTACCGCGAGTTCCATGTCCATTTTTTCCATCCTCGCGGCCGCCTCTTCCGCCGCCATGGTCTCATACACCTTCGCGAGGTTTTCCATGCCCTTCTTCCCCTCTTCCTTCATAGCCGTCAACACCTTCTCCACCTTCTCCCTTTCCATGGAGAGTTCGGCTATCCTCCCCTCGACTTCCGCCTTAACCGCCTTAAGCCCCTCCTCCTCAATGCGCAGCCTCTCCTCCCGTTCGTCAAGCTCCATGGCTCTTTTTTTAACGGCCTCCACCATCTCCGCGGCGTTGCCGCCAACCGGGGCCTGGCGGTCCTGCGCATTTTCCGAGGAATAAGAAATCCCAACGGCAAGGAATATGGAAATCAGCACGAGAAGATGCAAAAAACCTTTTTTACGCATGGTCGCCCCCTTTTAAATAAAATATCACCGCCGCTCCTACTCTTCAAAAACGCCTTTCCTGGAGTTGTTCGAATTATACTCGTCCAGGGAGGCCTGTTCATTCCTCGTCTCGGCCTCCATGTACCGTTTGAGTCCCTTCCCCTTCAGCACGTCCAGCGTCTTTTTGTTCTTTTTCGCCTCGAGGAGTTCTTCTTTTTTCCCCTCGGCCTTCTTTTCAAAAAGCTCAACCACCCTTTTGCCTTCCTCTATGTCGTCCTTGAGCCGCGCCATGTAATCCCTGTAAAGGCCCAGCTCGCCGGCGGTCAATTCCCCCTTTTCGAGGAGTTCGTCTATCTCGCCTTTATATAAATCAACGATGGCCTCCAGCCTCTCCTCCTCTTTTTTAAGCTCGCCTCTTATGGCGGAGAATTCCTTCTTGAGGAGCTCCTCCATCTTCTCCCTGAAATTCAAAACGCTTTCCAGTTTGAACCTGTACGTCTTCATACGCCTCCCAGTCACCTCTTCTGGAGATTCAGGCCGTACATCTGCTGAAGGCTGTCGTCGTAGTCCACCTTCTCGTCCATCCCCTGCCTGAGTAGCCTTTCGACCCTGCCGATGGCCTTCACGGCGTGGTCTATCTCGGGGTTGGTGCCTTCCTTATACGCCCCTATGTTTATCAGGTCCGCGTTGTGCCTGTAGACGGCGAGTACGGACTTCACCCTCTGCGCCGAGTCCCAGTGTTCAGGGGATACTATGTCCATCATGCAGCGGCTTATGGACATGAGCACGTCTATGGCCGGGTAATGGCCCATGCTCGCCATCTCCCTGGACAGGACTACATGCCCGTCCAGTATGGCCCTTGCCGTGTCCGCGACTATGTCGCTCATGTCGTCGCCCTCGACCAGCACGGTGAAAAAGCCGGTTATCGCGCCATCTCCGTCCGTTGTGCCGACCCGTTCCAGCAGCCTCGGCAGGAGCGCGAAGACCGACGGCGGATAGCCCTTTGTAGTCGGCGGCTCTCCGACGGCAAGCCCTATCTCCCGCTGGGCCATCGCGAACCTCGTAAGCGAGTCCATAAGGAGCAGCACCTGCCTGCCCTCGTCCCTGAAATATTCCGCTATGGTCATTGCCAGAAACGCCCCCCTTACCCTTAAAAGGGGCGGCTGGTCGGATGTCACCACGATGACCACAGACCTCTTGAGGCCCTCGGCCTTCAGGTCTTTCTCTATGAACTCCTTTACCTCCCTGCCCCTCTCCCCTATGAGGGCTATGACGTTCACGTCGGCTTCGGTGTTCCGGGCCATCATGCCCATGAGCACGCTTTTCCCGACGCCTGAGCCCGCGAATATGCCGACCCTCTGCCCGCACCCAACGGTCAGCAGGCTGTTCACGGCCTTTATCCCGACGTCCAGCGGTTCGGCTATCCTTTTTCTGGTAAGCGGGTTCTGCGGGGACTTATAGAGACTGCTCTCCGAGTCCCTTTGAACAAGGCCCTTGCCGTCTATCGGATTACCCAATCCGTCTATCACCCTGCCGAGGAGGCCTGCCCCAAGCCTCACCCTTGCCTTGGCGCCGAGCCTCACGATCTTGCTGCCCGGCCCAAGACCCCTTGTGTCCCCGAGCGGCATGAGCAGGACCCTGTCGTCGTTAAAACCCACCACCTCGCATACGACCGCGGCCCCGTCGAGCGGGAATACGCGGCACATCTCGCCGATGCTTATGCCGACGCCCACGCCCTCGATGACCATGCCGATAACCCGGGTGACCTTGCCGTGGACCCGCACCGGCTCGGCATCGTCAATCGCCGTCTTTAGAAGTTCCAGCCTCACTGCCCAATGCCTCCCTCATGGCGGTTTCCATGACCCTCAACCCTTGCTCAAGCCTCGCGTCCACCTCGCCCTGACGGGTCTCCACCAGACATCCGCCCCTTCCGACGGAGCCGTCGCCTTCCACTCTGAACCCCTTAATATCCTCAAGGTTTTTCAATACGTCGGGTTTTACCCTCAGGAGGTAATCCATGTCGGATGGGTTCAGTTTTATCAGGACGTCCTCGGCTGCGTTTACCGCCTTTACCGCGATATTTATGGAGTTTATGACGATGTCCCTGTTTATGGACAATTCGGCGTGGACGACCTTTTCCGCCACGCGCATTATAAGTTCCGCCACTTCCCTTTCCCTGTCCGAATAGAAGCGCTTCTTGAAGTTCAGAAGCTCGTCGAGCATAGTGGCAAGCCTTTTCACGACCCCGTTCATCTTTTCCTGCCCCATTTCCATCCCGGCCTTTTCACCGGCCGCGAACCCCTTCTCATACGCCTCTCTTTCAACGACGGAGACGCCGCCCCTTAAATATTGCGCCGCGGGTTTCACGCTCGCCGGCACGAACGGCTGGACGGCTTCCGCCTGTCCGAGTTTATACACGTTAGACAAGGACTTCCTCCCCTCCCTTTCCACCTATGACGAGTTTGCCTTCCTGCTCCAGCCTGCGAGCCACCTTCACTATCTCCTGCTGGGCCTTTTCGACCTCGCTCAACTTGACCGGCCCCCTGGTCTCTATGTCCTCTTTCAACATGTCCCTCGCCCTCTCGGACATGTTGTTGAAGAACTTATCCTTAAGCGCGTCGTTGGCCGCCTTCATCGCCACGGCAAGCTGTTCGTTCGAGATGTCCTTCAAAAGCGCCTGCAGCCCCCTGTCGTCCACCTTGCTCAGGTCCGCGAAGACGAACATCATCCCCTGTATCCTCTGGGCCAGATCACTGCTCGCCTTCTCGATCTCGGAGATTATGGCGGTCTCGTTGGAGGTATCCAGCTGGTTCAGTATCTCGGCGGCCGTCTTTATGCCGTCAACGGACTTGGTATAGACGGCCGCGTTCCCGGCGAGGTGCTGTTTTATGGTGTCTTCGAGCTCCTTCATGGCGCCGGGCGCGATACTCTCCATGGTGGCTATCCTCATAATGACGTCGGCCCTCAGCCGGGGCGAAAGGCGGGATATCACATGGCTCGACTGCTCAGGCTCCAGATGCGCCATTATCACGGCGACCGTCTGCGGATGCTCGTTCCTTATCAGGTCGGCGACCGTCTTTGGGTCCATCCACTTAAGCGCGTCCAGCCCGGCGCCTTCGTTGCCGTGGATTATCCGGTCTATTATCGCGTCGGCCTTGTCCGGCCCGAGGGTCTTTGCGAGGACCTTCTTTACGTATTCGTTGCCGCCGAAGCTCACGGTCGTCTCGGCCTCCTGCCGGAAATCCCCGGCAACCTGATCGAGCCTCTCGCGGGGCATATCCTCCAGCCTGGTCATCTGCGAGCCTATCTTCTGGACCTCGGAGGGGCTGAGATGCTTCATCACCTCGCTCGCAAGGTCCTCGCCGAGGTATAGAAGGAGCACGGCGGCCTTCTCCAATCCGCTTATCTTCTTCGGGTCCGCCACTTCTACTTCTCCTTGACCCATGCCTTTATTATCTGCGCCGCCTGCTGCGGGTTCTGTTTCGCCAGCTCCATAACCTTCTGCCGCATGTCCGCGGTTGAAGCGCCCCTGCCTAAACCGGCCTCGAGGGCCTTCATTGTCGCTTCCGGAAGGGCGTATGGCTCCGTGGACGCCTGCGACGCGCCGCCTTTGAATATGCCGGATATAAGCGGCCTCAGGACAAAAAGGAAGGTAAACACCGCGAGCACCAGTATCGTGGAGTAACGCATTGCAACGGGGAGATAAGACGGCAGGCGTTCTTTGATTTTCTCGACCATGCCGGCGGGCGCCGCGACTTCCTCCGTCCCGGCCGAGGGCGACTCGAACGATATGTTTATAACGTCCACCTTATCGCCCCTCTCGGCCGAAAACCCCACCGCGCCCCTTACGAGGCCCTCAAACTTCTTCATGTCTTCCGGGCCCCTCTGGACGTATTTTTTTTCCTCCTTGCCGCCCGCGGCAGAGGTGACCGCGTAGCTCCCGTCAACAAGCACCGCCACGCTCAGACGCTTCACGGCGCCGCTCGGCTCCACGGTCCTGCTGACCACCTTGTTTATCTCGTAATTTATGACCTCGTTCTGCCTCTGGGATTCGGCCCCGGAAACCGCGGGGGCCTGCAGAACCTGCGCGGGCCTCTGCCCTCCGGCCGGGGTATTGGAGGCCACGCCCGGGACGCCGCCTGAGGCAAACCCGCCGCCCCCGTTGCCCGTGATTTTTTCCTTGTTCCTCTGCTCACTCCTTACGACCACGCTTTCCGGGTCAAACCTTTCCTCGGTCTTTTCCACCTGCTTGAAATCCACCTCAGCCGACACCCTCGCTATGACCTTTCCCGCCCCGACCACAGGTTCGAGGATGCCCTGGACCCGCGCCTCGATGTCCTTCTCCAGCGATTTCTGGTAATCGAGCTGGGCGGTTGTCGCGGCCGCGGCGCTTCCTGCCTCGCCCGTCCTGGTAAACACCGCCCCGGTGGTGTCTATGACCGACACGTTCTCCGGCCTCAGTCCGTTGACGCTGCTTGCGACCATGTGCACGATGCCCTGCACCTGGCCGGACGAGATCTTCCGCCCGGGCTTGAGCTTCAACACTACCGACGCCCTGGCCTTGTCCTCGGCCTCGAGGAAGAGCCTTTTCTCCGGAACGACTATATGGACCCTCGCCGTCTCCACCTCCGGGAGCCAGCCTATGGTCCTGGCGAGCTCCCCCTGTATCCCCCTTACGAAGTTGACCTTCTGGGCGAATTCGGTCATGCCGAAGCTGGATTTGTCAAACACCTCAAGCCCGACCCCGCCGCCTTTGGGAAGGCCGGCGCCCGCGAGGGTAAGCCTGGTTTCGTAGAGTTTTTCCGCGAGGACCTGCAGAACCCCGCCTCCTTCGATGCGGTACGGGATCCTGTTTTCCTTGAGCTTCTCGACTATCGAGGCCGCGTCTTCCTCTGAAAGGTTGGAATAAAGCGTCTGGTACTCAGGAGCGCCGGCCCATTGGAAAAGGACCACCGCCGCGCCTATCGCCGCGGCCAGCAGCACGAGGTACGTGGCCTTTTTGCCGGTGCCGAGATTCATGAATTTTTCAACGACGTTCGCCATGGTTACACCTGCATCCTCATTATGTCTTCATACGCCGCCACAATCTTATTCTTCACCTGGACCATGAGCTGGAAGGAGAGGCTCGCCTTTTCCATCGCGACCATTGTTGCCTCGAGATTGCCCTTGCCGGAGGCGAACTCCTTGACGGATTTATCGGCCTCCTTCTGAAGCTCGTCCACCTTTTCGATTGCGTCCTTGAGCGTCTTTGAAAAATCCCCCTTTTGGCCCGCGGCGCCCGGAACCTCAATCGCCTTCAGCCCCGCGCCCGCACCAGAACCGCCTATGCCTCTTATCCCGTCCATTTATAACCTCCGCTTATTATCCTATCTGCCTATCTCAAGCGCCTTCATCATCATCTCCTTCGATGAATTGAAGGCCGTCGCGTTCGCCTCATACGCCCTTATGGCCGAGAGCATGTTGACCATCTCCTCGACGGCGTTCACGTTTGGCAACTCAACATAGCCGTTCGGATCCGCGTCCGGATGCCCCGGCTCGTAGACGGTCTTGAAGGGCCTGGGGTCTTCTATAACGCCGGCAACCCTCACCGGCACAAGTCCGCCGTCCCCGACGGCCAAAGCGCTTTCAAACACCACGTCCCTTCTGCGGTAAGGCCCTCCCTGAAGCCCGCGGGTCGTATTGGCGTTCGCGAGATTGCTGGAGATTGTATTGAGCCGTATCCTCTGGGCCTCCATCGCGGAGGCGCTTACGTCAAAACCGCTGAGTATGCCGGGCATGGCTTACCTCCCCTCCCTTATAGCGTCACGCAAGTCCCTGAACTCCCGCGTAAGTATCGTAACGGCCGCGTTGTGCATGACGGTATTCTCGGACAGACTGACCATCTCCTTTTCAAGGCTGACGGAGTTGCCGTCAAGGGCGGCGCCTCCGGGTTTCCTCTCCACGACCTCGGCGTTCATGCCTGAGGGATAAGATGTCTTGAGGTGGCCGGGGTTCGTTGCAGACGGCTCGATGGCGCCCGAGGCCGCCTTTTCCATCTCCCTTCTGAAATCTATGTCCCGCGCGCGGAAGCCCGGCGTTTCCTCGTTCGCTATGTTCGACAGAATGACGTCGTGCCTCAACGACCTTATCTCTATCGCCCTCTCCAAAGCCGGGATTACGCCGCCGAACATCTCTTTGATCATAATGCGCCTCCTCGTTTATTTTAAGCAAAAGCCGTGCCATGCTGTCGTAGACGGCTAAATGGCCGTTTTTCCCCTCGCCGCAACAACGCCGCAATCGCAGGGAAGACAAATATTGCCCGGTCAAAGGGCAATTATTTCCTCTCCCCGCGTTCCGGACGAATATTCCTTGAGCTTATTCCTGAGCGTCCTTATGCTTATGCCCAGGAGCCTTGCCGCCCTTGTCCTGTTGCCGGAGGTATCCCTGAGGGCCTTGCGGATCAACTCCTTTTCCATGTCCCTCAGCGTGCCGGCCTCGTGCCCGGCGGCCGCCGGCGGCAAGGACACGGCTTCCTCCCCGTAGAATATGTCCTCCGGGCAAATCTCCGCGCCCTTACAGAGAAGCACCGCCCTTTCCATGACGTTTTCAAGTTCCCTTACGTTCCCCTTCCATCGGCGGGCCTTTAAAAGCTCACGGGCGTCCTCTCTTACGCCGCCTATCGCTTTACCGTCCCTCTTTGAAAAATCCTTCAAAAAGAAATCCGTTAGAAACGGTATGTCCTCCGGCCTTTCCCTGAGCGGCGGAAGGGTTATCGGGAACACGTTCAGCCGGTAGAAAAGGTCTTCCCTGAACCTGCCTCCGGCGACCTCCTTCCTCAGGTCCCTGTTGGTCGTCGCTATGACCCTTATGTCCACCGGCACGGGAGAACCCCCGCCGAGCCTGTCTATCTCGCGTTCCTGCAGCACCCTCAGGAGTTTCGCCTGAAGCTGCAGCCCCATCTCCCCGACCTCGTCAAGGAGGAGCGTGCCGGTCGTCGCCATCTCGAACCTGCCCCTGCGGGCTTTTGTGGCGCCGGAGAACGCCCCTTTTTCATGGCCGAAGAGCTCGCTCTCCAGAAGCCCCTCCGGTATGGCGGCGCAGTTTATGGCCATAAACGGCCTGTCCCTCCTCAGGCTCCCGGCGTGGATGAACCGGGCCAGGAGTTCCTTGCCCGTGCCGCTCTCGCCGGTTACGAGCACCGTGGCCGATGAAGCGGCTACGGCGCGCGCAATCGCCAATATATCCAACATCCTCGGGTTGCGCGTAACTATCCCGAGGTCCTTTTCGCAATATTCCGGGCCGACGACCTTTTTAAGAGCCGCCTCGATTATGTCGGGAGAGAACGGCTTGAGGATGTAATCCCTTGCCCCTTCCTTCATGGCCTCTATCGCGCTTTCTATGGTGCCGAACGCGGTCATCATCAACACGGGCAGTCCGGGTTCGATCTTTTTTACGGAACGCAGCAGTTCCAGGCCGTTCATCCCCGGCATCCTGACGTCCGTTATGAGGGCGCTGAATCTTTCGCCGGCGAGGCCGGCTGGTTGGCCGGCGAGCCTGGCTATGGCGTCCTCGGCGCTTTCGGCCGCCGTAACCTCATAGCCCCTTCGTTTTAAGACCTCATAAAGGGCCGTCCTCATCTGGGCCTCATCGTCAACGACCAGCACTCTATGCATGGGCCTCCCCCTCCGGAAGGATTATCTCAAAGGTGGCGCCTTCCCCGCCGTTTCCCATGGGGCTTTCCGCCTCTATGACGCCGCCATGGGCCTTGACTATGTTGTTTACGATAGTCAGTCCCAACCCGGTGCCCTTTGATTTTGTCGTAAAAAACGGGTCAAAGACCTTGTCAAGGCACTCCCTGGGTATGCCGCAGCCGTTATCAGATACGAGTATGTGGACAGAATCGCTATGCTTAAGCGCCGTAATGGACACGGCGCCGCCTTCCCTTCCCGTCAAGGCCTCCACGCCGTTCATAACGAGGTTGGAAAGGGCCTGCTTCATCAGCTCCCTGTCAACGAAGATATATGCCGCCGGCGCCTCGCAGCGCGTCTCTATCCGGACGCTATCCTGGATCAGGAAACCGCACATGCCCGCGGTCTCATCCAACAGCTCTTTTACAAACACTATCGTCTTGAACGGCCTTGAATTGTTCGCGAAAAGGAGCATATTGGAAAGCGTGTTATTGAGGGTCTTGACCGCGTGGACTATCTCCTTTGAAAGCCTCTGCCTCGCCTCGTCCCCGGAGAGTTCCTCGCTGAGGAGCGAGGCGAAAAGGTCAATTGAGCCCAGCGGGTTTCTTATCTGGTGCGCGAGGCTGGCCGCCATCTCGCCCATGGCCGCGAGCCTTTTGTCCCTCTGGGCCGATTCCCTGAGCCTTTTTACCTCGGATACGTCCTTCAGCACGATAAGCCGGCCGGTCGAGCGGCCGCAAAGGTTTTCAAGCGCCGTTGAGTTCAGCGTCACGACCCTCTTTCTGCCGTCCCTGCCGGTTATGACGGTCTCGGTCTCAACCTCTGACAGCCTGCCGTAAATAACCCCGCCGTCAATATCCCCACCCGGACCACGCGCCCGCCCATCCTGCGGCGCTACGCCGGCGTCCTCGAGGTTGCGGCCTTTAAGCCCTCCGGCCGTTGAGCCGAGTATGGCGCATGCCGCCGAATTCACCGTCTCTATCCTGCCGGATACCCCCGTGACTATGATGCCGACCGGCAGGCCCTCGACGATGCCCGTCAGGTAGTTCGTCTTTTCGGCGAGCTCCATGTTCAGTTCCTCGACCCTCTTTTCAAGGCCTTTGTAATAGCCCTCAAGGCTCATGGAGGCCTTTCTGAACGTGTCGAAGGCCTCGATGAGGAGGTTCACATCCTTGCCGGCTGGCTGGCCGTCGTGGACGGCTGATTGGCCTGCTGTTTGTACGGCTGCCATAGATCTACCTCCTTTAACCTTTCGTCCGCGAGACGACCCATATAACCATCCCTGTCCTCTTTCACAACCTCCTGCCACGCGCTGACGGCCTCTTCCACATTGCCTGTAAAGAAGTTTGCTTCGCCCATCCTGTACCTGACCCTTATTTTTTCCTCCTTGTCCGCGTCCGCGCCTCCAATGCCTCTGCCGTAGGAATCGAGGGAATCCTTCCATCTCTTCATCGAATAATACGCGTCCCCGAGGCCCAAAAACGCCTTTGCCCCCATCGTTGCGGCGTCCTTGACGGCCGACCAGCCATCCTTGATGGATAACCTTTTTATTACGTCGAGGTAGATATCAACGGCCCTTTCCTCTTCACCCCGCAGGACGTGCGCGTGCGCCTTTTTAAGGTATATCTCGGGTTTGTCCATGCCCTTCAATGCCTCTGAATAGGCCGATAGGGCCTCCCCGTATTCCCCTTTTCTTAAATGGAGGTCCCCGAGAAGGCGAAAGGCATCGGCCAAAAGGGCCTGCTCCTTACGGCCAACCAGCCCGCCTTGCGGGCTATCCAGCCGTCCCGGACGGTCGGACGGTCTTACTGCCCTTAATGCGTCCGCTGCCCCGGCCCCGTCGCCCTTCATTATGCGGCATCTGGCAAGGCCGATGGATGCTCCGGCATCCCCCCATCCATCAAGCCGGCCCTGCCGTCCTCGACGGCCAACCAGCCCGCCTTGCGGGTTCATGAGGCGCCCGTAGATTGCCGCGGCCTCATCCGCAAGTCCGGCGTTCAAGAAACTTTCCGCGGCCATGAAGAGTATCCTTTTATCCTTTATGAATTCCCTGTTGCCGTAATAAACCTCCATGACCCCGGTATAATCCTTCCTTTCATGGGCGCCGGATATGATCAAATAAAGCGTGTCGTCGAGGACCGCCTTAACCTCCGCTTTGCCGGGGCCCGGACGGGACAGGAATTCCTTTGAAAAAGCGAGCGTGTCCCGGTAAAGGCCCTCCGCGCGGGAGAGATTTACGAGATACACGAGGGCCGCGTCCCTGACCTCGGAGGGAAGCGGCATGGACATCATGTCCTTTAAGATATTTACGGATTCGGCCCTTTTCTCATTCATATATAACTCGGAGAGGGCCATTTTCCCCATGACAGGCGCGTCGCCGGGAAGAGGCGAGGCAAAGGTCTTCTTTTCTTTCCCGTCTTCAGTCTCTTTCACGTCTTCAGTCAGCCGTTTGTAAAACAACTCGCCGTCTTTTTCCTTACCCTCCATGACGGCTATATCGCCGAGCCTCAGGAAGATATATTGCAGAAGCCCCCCTTCTCCGTACTGGGCCGAAAGCCTTTGAAACGCGTCCTTCGCCTTTTCTATTTCGCCCGCCCTTAGATAGTTCTCGGCGCGGGAAAACCCGTATGCCGGATGCAAATAGATGTATCCGTCAATCTTGCGGAATACGTCCTCAGCGTCGGCATGGTCGCCGGATTCATATAAGGTCACCGCATAACCGGCCAGGGCTTCCTCCCACTCGGCCGGGTCGCTGGATTCCCTGTATACGCCGTAAAACCTGTCGGACGTCTCTTCGAGGAGCGCAATATCACCGCCCTCGACGGTCTTCATTAAATTCACGAAGGCCGTTCTTAACATGGCCTTTCTGTAAAAAACACCTCCACCATCGCGGCGTACGCTTATCCTCGCGTAGTTGCCCAAAGCCTCCGGGTAGAACCCCAGACCCTCGTATATAAGGCCAATAAGGTATATGGCCTCATCTTTTAAAAGGCCGGCCTCGCCCGCGCCCCGTCCGTCAAGGACGGCTGACTGGGCAGATACCTCCCTCAGGATTTTAAGGGCGACCTGCCCCCGGCCGGCCTTCATCATCTGAACGGCCTTTATTATCGCGGGGTTTCCGGAAGTATGCCCTTCGAGCAGTTTGCCGGTGCCGGATTTGAGCATCATCACCCCAACCCTTTTTCTGTAATATTCCCTCCATAAGAACCCTGTGCCGCGGACAGTCCGGGAAGGCTGGTCGGCCGTCGTGGACGGCTGGCGGGCCGTCTGACCGAAGACCATTGAGTGAGTCAGCGCAAAAAAGAACGTCAACAGAAAAAACCTGGCCATAGTGGACGGCCGGTTAGCCATCGAGCATGGCTGATTAGCGGAAAATTTCTTCATTATCATAATAATGATAATTGCAAAGGCCGTGCCATGGGCTGGTCGAAGGGAATGTATATCCCATCGTCCGGACTTTTTCCGGCCATTACTTGCCGGGGGAAGACAGGGTAATTCCGTAAATAATCGGATTGTTTCCCCGGTCACTTCCTGACTACGACGCAATCGTAATGTCGAGAAAAGGTTTTATACAGGGGTATGTATTGCCGTGGAATGGGGCGGTTTGTCAAAAATATGACGGATTGGATGCGTACGTATTGACGGATTAAGATGGGGGGGATTCGGGTGACGGCCAAGTGGGGCTGTTGAAAAACCGTAAATAGCGTAGCCCTGAAACAAGCCTGAAATAAATTCAGGCCATGGTTCAGGGCAGGCTCTGTAATGCTGAATTTATTAATCTGTCATGCTGAATTCATTAATCTGTCATGCTGAACTCGTTTCAGCATCTCGTACCCCGTATCAAGTACGGGGCAAGTTTAGACCCTGAAACAAGCCTGAAATAAATTCAGGCCATGGTTCAGCACAAGGTTCAGGGCAGGCTCTGTCATGCTGAATTCATTAATCTGTCATGCTGAATTTATTTCAGCATCTCGTACCCCGTATCAAGTACGGGGCAAGTTTAGACCCTGAAACAAGTTCAAGGTGACAAGCAGACCCTTAAACAATACTGAAACAAGCCTGAAATAAATTCAGAGCCTGCCCCGAACTTGTTTCGGGGGTGACGGAATACCTGCTGAAACAGGACTTTTTCAACAACCTCCACGTTAAGGTCCACGACCCAGTTATGCCTCGCCGTTAAGCCTTTTTATGTATTCCGATATCCTTTCCTGAAATTCCGGGATGGTGAAGGGTTTTGCTATGAACGGGTTGCCGGCGTCTTTTAAAAACTCCTGCGTGGCGTCGCTTGCCGTGTCCCCTGACATAAAGACCACCCTCTTCGCCAGACCGGGTTTGCGCCGTTTGAGTTCCTGATAAAAAAGCTTTCCGCCCATGCCCGCCATCTTGAGGTCGGTTATTATCAACTCGTATTCCCTCCTCGAAAGCATGTCCAGGGCGTCCTCGGCCACATTTGCCGTCTCCACCTCGAAACCGAGGTCTTTGCACGCCTCCTTTACGATCTCGCGGACAACGAACTCGTCGTCTAAAACGAGGATTGCGTTGCCGCCCTTTTGCGTTGCCGGGGCAACAGGCTCCTCAGGCTCCGCGGCCCGGCCGGCGCCGGAGGCGGCCGGTCGGACCATCGGCATCTCGATTGTAAAAACGCTCCCCTCGCCCTCTTTGCTGTCAACCGCGATTGTCCCGCCGTGGTCTTTTATTATGCCGTAGGATATGCTCAGGCCGAGGCCAGTGCCTTTGCCGCCCTTTGTCGTGAAAAACGGGGTGAATATCTCCTTGCGGTTCTCCGCGCTTATCCCGTGGCCCGTGTCCCTGAACTCGATTATTACGCGGCCGTCTCCGGCCCGCGTGGCAACGGAGATACACCTCTCTCCTTCCTTCTCCTTCATGGCGTCATGGCTGTTGTTTATAAGATTGATAAGCACCTGCTTTATCTGGAAGGGGTCCACCATGGTCTCGGGCAGGGCCCTGTCCAGCGCCGTGCTTACTTTTATATTATCCGCCTTGAGCTGGTAATCCATCAAGGAGAAGGTCTCTTCCACCAGCCGGCTTATGTCGGTAGAGACCTTCTCGGCAACGCGGCCTCTTGAGAAAGTCAAAAGGTCCTGTATTATCTTCTTGCATCTGAGGCTCTCGTTATATATTATCCGGAGCCTCTCCTTTTTCGCCTCGTCGGTCTCCTTGCCCATGAGTATCCTCGAAAAGCCCATTATGCCCGTAAGGGGGTTGTTGAGCTCGTGGGCGACCCCGGCCGTAAGATGCCCTATGGATGAAAGCCTCTCGGAGTGCAAAAGGCTCTCCCTCAATTTCGTCTCCTCGGTCACGTCCCTTATGTATTCTATTATATGCGTAAGCGTCCCGTTATCGTCCTTGAGCGGGAACGTGAACCTCTGAAAAACCCTTTTGTCGTGGCTGTGCGGTTTAACCTCGGAATGAGGCACGGGGTCCATGATCGTCTGCCGCACGATGCACCCGTCCGGGACGCTGGTCCAATCGCACACCATCCTGTAGCATTTCTTCCCTATGACGTCCTCGGCCTTCAACCCCCTGTCCCTCAGAAAACTTTGGTTCACCTCTATGATGGTGTAGTCCCTGTCGAGGAGCAGTATGTAGTCCTTTATCCCGTCCACGATGGTGCCGAGCCTCTGCTGGAGGCTGGATATCTCTTTATTCTGATGCGCCAGCTTCCGGGTCCTCTGCTCCATCTCCTCGTTCAGCACCCTGAGTTCCTCGTTCGCGCACTGCAGTTCCTCGGCCTGGCTCTGCGTCTCCTCAAGGGACACCTCCAGTTCCTCGTTCGCGTTCCCCAGCCTCTCGTTCAGCCCGGCCAGTTCGCTGTTCTTCCCCTCTATCTCGTTAAGATACCCGGTCCTCTCCGAGTCCCTCACCCTGAGTTCCCTCGTCATCTGCTCGAAGGTGCGGATTAAAACGCCGAACTCCTCCGCGGAATTCTCCGGGATGTCAGCCGCACCGTCATCTTCCTGCCCTTTGGCGAACCTGAGGGTCTTTCTCCTGAGGAGCGTTATGGGTTTTGAAATGGAATACGTGGCCAGGATAGCGAAGGCGCCGGCGAGGATTATACCCATAACCCCGGCGGCGACGATAATCCGTGAGTTCCTCCGCTGGAGCTCCCAGAACCGGCTTTTAAGGACGTTGCTCGATATGGAGCCTATGACCCTTCCCCTGCCGTCCTCTATGGGGTCAACGGCGGAGATATACTTCTGTCCCCCTATTTCGATATCCCCGCGCCAGCCCTTTTTTGCGTTCAGTTCGGAAACCACGGCGGCCGGCAGGCTCCAGCCCGAATACCTCCTGCCCTTCCCGTCTTTTATGTCCGTCGCCACGGACACGCCGTTCATCATGATGGCGGTGAACGTGTCCGGTATCTTTTCCGCCAGGGTGTCCGGGATGAACGTGTCGTTATTGATGAGGTCGCCGATCACGATGGCCCCCACCACCGCTCCGTCCTTTCCGAAGACCGGGGTGGACACCATCAGCATCAGACCGTCTTCAACTGCCGTTGCGTCCGCGGCCGGTATACGCGCCGCTTCCGCCAGCGCCCCGCCCTCTTTTAACAGCGCCTCTCTCGGCACGACCTCCGTGGATATGATGGCGTCCCCTGAATCAATGGCCCTTGCGACGAGGCTATTCACGTCAAAGACGTCGCCTGCCGAGGCGCTTGCGAGCCGCGCGATGACCCTCTTGTTTTTATCCACCACCAGCCACAGGTCCACATAGGGTCTGAAGTTCCTCCAGTTAGCCATGTTTTCCCTCAGGCGCCTTCTGTCGCCGGCCGCTATTTCGTGATGGAAAAACTCGGAGGCCGCGGCCTGCAGCATCCCGTAGCGCCTCTGCTCGCCTCTGGCGTAGTACTGCGTCCATGCGAACTTGAGGTTCCGCTCCACCGTCTGACGGGCGTCCTCCATCAGCCTCTTATCCATCATCTCGTATGACCAGACGAGCAGCAGCACCATCGGGACGATGGCGACGAAGAGGAACGACACGGCCATCTTGGTCCTCAGCCTCGTGCCGTAGAAGACCCTGTTGATAATTTTTTTAATGAACCGCTTCATTCAGGCCCCGCCGATACCTTTCTATATACCCTCGCCCCGTCCGCGACCTCCGCGTACAAGGGCTGAAACGCCGGCGGCAGGTTCTCCGCCCTGCCCAGGACGAGCAGGCCCCCGGGCTTAAGCGCATAGTGGAGCTTCCGAAAGACGCTTCTCTGGAGCCTCTTTTCAAAATAGATGAACAGGTTCCTGCAAAAAAGCACGTCCACCCTATGTATCGGCGATTCCCCCACTATATCCAGCCCCCCGAACCTGACCATGTCCCTGACGTCATACTTGACCCTGTAGCCCCTGTCCGTCTTTATGAAATACCTTTCCCTGAGCCCGCCTCCGACGTTCCGCATGACGTCTTCTCCATACATGGCCTTGCGGGCGAAGTCCAGCGCATCATCATCAATATCGGTTGCGAATATCCGCGCCTTGAGCGCCGCGTTGTGCCTTGAAGACTCCGCGAGGATAATCCCGAGGGAATAGGCCTCCTCCCCGGTTGCGCAGCCGCAACACCAGGCCCTCAATGGGCCGGTGAAGTAGAAGCCGTCGGCGAGGAGCCTCTCTATAAGCCCGAACACCTCGGGCTCCCTGAAGAACTCGCTTACCTTTATCGTAACGGTGGAAAGGAGTTCGCGGTATTCGGCCGGGTCAGAGGTCAAAAGCCTGAGATATTCCTCATAAGAGGCGATGCCGTGCGCGCTCAGTCTTTTTGAGATGCGGCGGGTCAGGCTGGTCTTTTTGTAACCGCGGAAATCGCATCCGCTTTCCCTGTAAAGCCTTTCAAGGAGTTCCGAAAGGCCATATCCCGCGGCTGGCTGGCCGGCGAGGCCGGCTGGCGGGATAGGGGAGGTGGCGATGGAAATTGCATCTTCAGACATGTCAAGCCTTTGATTCGGGTAAAAGCAATCCCTTTTTTCTCATCTTTTCTATGAGCGTGGTCCGGTTTATGCCCAACAGTTCCGCGGCCTTGCTTTTAACGCCGCCCGTTTTGCTCATGGCCTTCCTTATGAACCCCTCTTCCAGCTCGGCGAGCATCGTCGTAAGCGAAATGCCGCCGTGCGGGATGTCTATGGCGGGTAAAACGCCGTCCTTCTTCGCGCCGACGGTCTTCAATGGTATGTCGTTTGGCGTAATTGGCCCGGCGCCGCGTTTGAGTATGACGATCCTTTCGATGATGTTCTCCAACTCCCTGACGTTGCCCGGCCAGGGATAATTTATGAACATGTCCATGGCCTCCTCGCTTATGCCCTGAACATCCGGCTTTTTTTTCCTCGCGGCTATGACATTGAGAAAATGGTCGGCCAGAAGCGGTATGTCCTCTTTCCTCTCCCTCAGGGGCGGTATTACCATGGGTATCACGTTCAAACGGTAAAAGAGGTCCCTGCGGAAGGCCTTTTTCTCGACCTCCTCTTCGAGGTCGTGGTTCGTGGCCGCCACCACCCGCACGTAGACGCGGATGGTCTTCGTCCCGCCCACCCTCTCGAACTCCCTCTCCGGCAGGACCCTCAGGAGTTTCACCTGAAGGTGAAACGGCATATCCCCTATCTCGTCGAGGAAGATAGTGCCCCTGTGCGCCCTCTCGAACCTGCCGGCCCTCGAGGCCACGGCCCCGGTAAACGCCCCTTTTTCATGGCCGAAAAGCTCGCTCTCGAGGAGGTCCTCGGGTATCGCGCCGCAGTTTACGGGAATAAAGGGGAATTGCCTCCGGATGCTGTTGTAGTGGATGGTCTTGGCTATGAGCTCCTTGCCTGTCCCGGTCTCCCCTAAAAGCAGGATGGTGGAATCGCTGTCCGCGACGACTTCTATGGTGTCGTATATCTGCCGCATCGCGGCGCTCTTGCCGATGATGCTTTCAAACGAATACCTCTCTCTGACCGCCTCCCTCAGGCTTGAGTTTTCCGCCTTGAGGTTGTATATCTCAAGCGCCTTCCTCACCTTGAGGAGGAGGTCGTCGAGGATGAACGGCTTGGTGAGATAGTCAAAGGCCCCCTCCTTCATCGCCTCCACCGCGCTCTCGACCGTTGCGCAGCCGGTAAGGATGATGGAGACCGTCTCCGGGCAAACCTGCCTTAACTTCCTTACAACCTCCATGCCGCTCATGCCCGGGAGGTTTAAGTCCGTGATAACGAGGGCGTAGGTGTCGGCGCCGAGCGCCTCCATCGCCTTTTCGCCGTCTTTAACGGCGAGCACGGAAAACTCCGGCTCAAGAAGTTCTTTCAGAACCTCCCTGACGGAGTAGTCGTCTTCGACTATCAAAACCCTTGGCTTTACGGCGCTCATTGATGATGCGCTCTCATGGATGACGCAACGCGGCTAACAACGTTAATAAGCGTAATAAAAACAAAACCGGACAAACCTGTGTGTTGACCGTTTACCCCGCGGCGTTGGATCTCAATCGCCGCTCCAGACGTAAACAGCCTTCAGCAGGCGCCGTCACCTGTTATTGTTATCGCTTAATTGTCCTGTAACTTGCCGGTATTTTTTCTGTTGGCAGGTTCCCGGTTGCTTATCACATGCCCGACTGCTGTTGTCAAATTTTCGACAGTTGCGGCACAGTCCAGGCGGCAACATGACAATTATAACCTAAAAAGTCCTTTATTCAAGTTTTTTTATGTCTTCCCGATATATTCATGCAACAACACGCAAGATTGCGGAATAAACCCGCGGCTCGTGGCCCAACCCCAGGCTTACGCGGGGACAGGCCTCTGCCAACAATATATGTTCATAATCATAGGCATAATCTTTGTTTTAGGTTCGATAGTCGGCGGTTATCTCATGGAGCATGGCAACCTCCATGTTCTCATGCAGCCGGCCGAACTCGTCATCATAGGCGGCTCCGCGGCCGGCTCGCTTTTCATCATGGCCCCGCCCAAATGCCTTTTCAAGATATTCAAGGCCCTGCCGGCTGTGCTCGGCGGCTCGAAATATTCAAAGGACAGCTACCTGGAACTCCTGAGCCTTCTCTACGAGATGTTCTCAAACATCAGGAAGGAAGGGCTTCTGGCGATAGAAAAAGACATAGAGAGCCCGGACAAAAGCGCGCTTTTCAAAAAATACCCGAAGATACTCGCCAACCACCACGCGATGGATTTCCTGTGCGACAACATGAGGGTATTCGTCGTGGGCATAAAGCCGATGGAGTTCGATGAGATGATGACGCTTGAGCTCGAAACCCATCATACCGAACAGGCCACCACCCCGGGGCTGGTCACCAAGGTGGCCGACTCGCTGCCCGGCTTCGGCATAGTGGCCGCGGTCATGGGCGTCGTCATAACCATGGGCAAGATGGCCGAGCCCCCGGAGGTCATCGGCCGCAGCGTGGCGTCCGCGCTCGTCGGGACGTTTCTCGGGATACTGCTCTCCTACGGGTTTGTCGGCCCGCTCGCAAACAACCTCGAGCACAAGGCGAACGAAGACTCGAAATACCTCGCTGCGATAAAGACCTCGCTCCTTGCCTTCGCAAACGACATGCCCCCGCAGATGGCCGTCGAGTTCGGAAGGAGGGTCCTGTATGAGGACGCAAAACCGTCCTTCAAGGAGCTCGAAGTCGCCGTCAAGAAGAAGAAATGAGCAAAAAAGACGCGCCGATAATAATAAAAAAGATAAAAAAGGCCGGCCACGGCGGACACCACGGGGGCGCGTGGAAGGTGGCTTACGCGGACTTCGTCACCGCGATGATGGCGTTTTTCCTGGTCATGTGGCTCATAGCCACGCTCTCCATAGAGGGGAAAAAGAACGTCGGACAGTACTTCCGGAGCTACACCATATTCAAGGGCACCGAGGCCGGAGGCGGACAGGGCATCTCGGTCCTTCAGGGGACGCCGGTGAACGTCAACAAGGAGGCCGGCGACATGAAGATTGGGGACGTCGTGCGCAACAAGCTCGTAACGGACCTGGGCAAGATCATCGAGCAAAGGCTGGACGAGCTTAAAAAACAGATACTCGTAATCAACGCCGATGAAGGGGTGCGCGTTGAGCTTGTTGAAAAGACCGGAAGCCCTATATTCGAACTCGGAAGGGCAACGCTCCTACCAAACGGCAATGAGGCGCTTAAGGTGCTGGCCGAGGGCCTGAACAGCGTCCCCAACGACATAACCATAGAGGGGCACACCGACAGCTACCAGTATCCGAGGGAGGATTACACGAACTGGGAGCTCGCGGCCGACAGGGCCAACGCGGCCCGGCGCGCGCTCATAAAAAACGGCCTCGACCCGGAAAGGATAAAAAAGGTGACGAGCTTTGCCGACGTCGTCCCGATAAGCGCCAACAACGCCTATGACCCGATAAACAGGAGGGTGAGCATACTGGTGGAGATGAAGTGAGGTTGCGTGAGTGGACCCGCCTTCCCGTTCAAAGGCAGGGCAGGGCTTTAGCCTTGCGTATATGAAGCAGACCCCGTATCAAGTCCTGCTTTTACCTGAATTTTCTTTGGTGCCGGAGGGGGGAGTCGAACCTTATATGGTGACTCAACCTGTCATACGAGACTGATCTCACCCTTGCATTATTTTTTCCTCCCGTTACAGATGAAAGAACCGACGACCCTGCCTTTCTCTATTCTGTAGACCATGTCGCCGACGCGCTTGAGGGTCCTGTCTGAAGAGGCGCCTTGAGAAGAACCCCCGCGAGGCAATGTTATTTCGGTCCCCGGGGTCAGGTTCTCGTACCGTCTGATGGCCCCGGTAAACCTGTCGAACTCCTGCGGTGTCATACCGCCGAGTTTCCTGTCGCGTGACATGCCTGTTTTCTTTGTTACGTATTGAATGTATTTCTCGGTTGGGTTTTGGTTTGGCGGAGCATATTGCTCTATGGCTCCGGCGATGGTGCTGCTTTGGTATCTTCGTGTCTTTAAAAGTGAGGTCTGCGCTTTCCTGCCTGTTTCAATATCCGGGAAGACTGCCTTGCTTTTGTTACAGCCGATCGCGCCATGGCTTTCGGAAAATGAGCCGCAGACCAGATTCCCTGGATTGTTATTCCTCCAGGCGAGAGTCCCGTCTTTTTTTACTGTCACGCTGCTGTTCCCGGAATATACAACCGTCATTCCTCTGTTGGCCGAAGTTGATTTTTTGTACGGCATACGATTTCTCCTTTTCTGGTTAAGGAAGGTCTGATTAATTCCCAGTCCCGTCATTGCGAGCGCAGCGAAGCAA
>JACRCI010000076.1 GCA_016219105.1 Deltaproteobacteria bacterium
GGAATAATTGGGGACACATCCCATTTATTTCGCATCTTCCTTCCTCGGTCTTCCTCTGGGCTTTGCCGTTAATATCCTGTCAAGCCTTGTAGGTTGGGCTAAGCCCACCATTTCCATTTAAAGTCCTCCTTCACTCCCCCCCCTCTTATCTTCTCCGCCGTCCTCCCGAGTATATACCCGCCCACGCCTATCTCCATGAGTTGCCAGAGCCTGTTCGGCAGGTCGAGGACCCTATCAAGACGTTTGAGAAAGAGCCGGGCTTTTCTTTTGACAAACCCCCTTTAATTATTTACAATATTTTATTGCGTTTATTAAGGCTACGGCGCTTGACCGCGTCCCGTAAGCATGGGAAAAATGACGGAAAAAGACAACATACGGAATTTCTCGATAATCGCCCACATAGACCACGGCAAATCCACGCTTTCGGACAGGCTGCTTGAGCTTACCGGCGCCCTTACGGCGAGGGAGAAGGTGCCCCAGTTCATGGACAAGATGGCCATAGAACGTGAGAGGGGGATTACCATAAAGGCCCAGACCGCGCGGTTGAACTACACGGCCGATGACGGCAAGACATACGTCTTAAACCTGATAGACACGCCGGGGCACGTTGATTTCAGCTACGAGGTGAGCCGTTCCCTTTCCGCGTGCGAGGGCGCGATACTCGTGGTGGACGCGTCCCAGGGTGTGGAGGCCCAGACCCTCGCCCACCTTTATACGGCAACGGACGTGGGGCTTGAGATATTCCCGGTGCTCAACAAGATTGACCTGCCGGCGGCCGATCCGGAAAGGGTGAAGGCCGAGATAGAAGACGTCCTCGGGATGGACGCAAAAGGGGCGGTGCTGGCGAGCGCGAAAGAGGGGATAGGGATAAGGGACATACTTGAGGCCATAGTAAAACGCATCCCGCCGCCCAGGGGCGACCGCTCGAAGCCGCTTAAGGCGCTTGTCTTCGACAGCTGGTATGACACCTATCTGGGCGTGGTAATCCAGATAAGGGTCTTTGACGGCGCGATAAAGAAAGGGATGAGGATAAAATTCCTTGCGACCGGCAAGACCTGCGAGGTCGAGACAGTCGGGGTTTTTTCGCCGCATCCGCGCAAGGCCGAAGAACTCGGCGTGGGCGAGGTCGGGTTCATAACGGCCGGCATAAAAGAGGTGAGGGATACGGACGTGGGCGACACGGTAACGGGCGCGGACAACCCTGCCCTTGCGCCTCTGCCCGGATACAAGAAGGTCAAGCCCATGGTGTTCTCCGGCCTTTACCCGGTGGACTCCTCCCAGTACGGCCCGCTCAAGGACGCGATGGACAAGCTGAGGCTGAACGACTCGTCTTTCTCATACGAGCCGGAGACATCGCTCGCCCTCGGTTTCGGCTTCAGGTGCGGTTTTTTAGGGCTTTTCCACATGGAGATAATACAGGAGAGGCTTGAGAGGGAATACGGGATAAATCTTATAACCACGGCCCCGACCGTCGTCTACCGGATCACGGTGCAGGGAGGCACGGTCGTGCACGTTGAAAACCCGAGCAAGCTCCCGCCGGCCGGGACAATCGAAAAATTCGAGGAGCCGTATATACTCGCCTCGATCCACGTCCCGACCGAATACCTGGGCGCGGTGCTCGGGCTTTGCGAAGGCAAAAGGGGCAGCCAGAAGGAGATAAAATATCTCACCACCGCACGGGTGCTCGTGGCGTATGAACTGCCGCTGAACGAGATAATGCTGGATTTCTACGACAAGCTCAAGACCGCGACGAGGGGCTATGCGTCCATGGACTATGAATACCTCGACTACAAGGAAGGCGACCTCGTAAAGCTGGACATACTCATAAACGGGCAGGCCGTGGACGCGCTGTCGGTAATAGTGCCCAGGGACAGGGCCTATTACAGGGGCAAGGAGATAGCCGAGAAGATGAAGGAGATAATCCCCCGGCAGATGTTCGAGATATCCATACAGGCGGCCGTCGGGAGCAGGATTATATCGAGGGAGACGGTGAAGGCGCTGAGGAAGAACGTCACGGCCAAGTGCTACGGCGGGGACATAACGAGGAAAAGGAAACTCCTCGAAAAGCAGAAAGAGGGCAAAAAGAGGATGAAGCAGGTAGGCAGGGTCGAGCTTCCCCAGGAGGCGTTCCTGGCGGTGCTCAAGGTGGGGTAAGGGGCCTGCCCGAATAAAGGGGAAAGGGATAATATATCATGCCCAGGGATGATGTAACCGGAAAGACGGCCGCCTCGGCTGAAAAGGCGAAGAAAAAGCACGTCCTACGCGAGACGGTCGAGGCCATAGTAATAGCGCTCGTGGTGGCGCTCCTCATAAGGACGTTCGTGGTGCAGGCGTTCAAGATCCCTTCGAGTTCCATGGAGGACACGCTCCTTATCGGAGACCACATACTCGTGAGCAAGTTCTCCTACGGCATACAGGTCCCCCGCCCGGCCGTGATAAGCGTCCTGGGCGTGCCGGTGCCTTTTTTCGAGACCGAGTTGAAGCCGGTCTGGGGAGGGATAGAGAGGGGGGACGTGGTGGTTTTCAGATTCCCCGGCGACAGGACAAAGGATTACATAAAAAGGGTCGTGGGGCTTGCGGGCGACACGGTCGAGGTAAGGAAAAAACGGGTTTACATAAACGGCTCTCCGATGGACGACCCGCACGCCGTGTACAAGGGCGGGATTGAGACGGGTTCCGAATACGCCGACAACTTCGGCCCTTACACCGTGCCGGAGGGGAACGTCTTCGTGATGGGGGACAACAGGGACCGCAGTTACGACAGCCGTTTCTGGGGGCCCGTAAGCTTCCGGGACATAAGGGGAAGGGCGTTCATAATATACTTTTCGTGGAACACGGACAGCCGCTGGGTAAGGTTCGGAAGGGTCGCTAAGATTATACATTGATGCGAACGCACTGCGTTCGCATCAGGTTTCCATTGAAGGTTTTTTGGTTTGATGTTATAAGGCTTTTAAAAACCGTTGTCCGTTAGCGCGCCCGGGCGCGGCGTTAAGGGGTATCTTCAGCGATGGATGATTTGATCGCCGCCTTCCTGAATTATCTCGACGTTGAAAGAGGGGCCTCCCCTTGCACAAAAGAGGCCTACAGGATGGATCTACGGCAGTTCGAGCGTTTTTTATCGAACGCCGCGGGAAAGGGTTCAAAGGGAAAAGAGGTTGATTTCAGGAAGATCGGCGAGGCCGGGATACTCGCCTTTGCCGGAGGCCTCAGCCCGGTTTGCAAAAAGGCCTCGATAGCGCGCAAGATTTCCTCGATAAAAAGTTTTTTCGCCTTCCTTTCGAGGAAGCGGATTATAAAGAAAAACCCGGCCGGGCTCGTGGCCGGACCAAGGGTCGAGAGGCGCCTCCCCACCGTCCTTACGGTGGAGGAGGCCGCGGAACTTATGAAAGGGCCCGCAAAGGCCCCTGTAAAATTCAGGACAGGGTCAACGGTAAAACTTAACGCCGTTCTATCCGTCCTTCGGGACAGGGCCATACTCGAGGTCCTTTACGCCTCCGGCATAAGGGTTAGCGAACTCGTGGGCCTGAAGGTCAAGGACCTGAACCTCGAGGAAGGGACCGCGAAGGTCATGGGAAAGAGGCGCAAGGAACGGATAATCCTCCTCGGCCGCTACGCGGTCGCCGCGCTTAAAGACTACATGACCGTTGAGAGAAACGACGCCGGCGGGTCCGACGCGCTTTTCGCCGGGTCATACGGCGCCCGGATATCCCAGAGGACCGTAGAGAGGATTGTAAAGAAATACGCCCTCTCAAGCGGCATAGCCAAGACCCCCACGCCCCATTCGCTGAGGCACTCCTTCGCCACGCACCTTCTGGACAGGGGGGTGGACCTTAGGTCAATCCAGGAGATGCTCGGACACTCGAACCTGTCCACCACGCAGAGGTATACGAGGGTTTCCATGGAGAGGCTCATGGAGGTCTACGACAGGGCGCATCCGAGGGCGAACGCGGGGAAGTAAGGTTAAATTTAAAGAATTCAAGGGAACCGGGATATGGAAGCGAAATTTCACGGCACGACGATTATAGCGGTAAGGCGTAGCGGCAAAGTGGCCATTGCCGGAGACGGGCAGGTGACGCTCGGTCAGACCATCGTCAAGAAGGGCGCGGTCAAGGTAAGGAGGATGAGGGAAGGGAGCGTGCTTGCGGGTTTTGCCGGTTCCACGGCCGACGCCCTCACGCTCTTCGACAAATTCGAGGCGAAGATCGAGCAGTACAGGGGCAACATAACGAGGGCCGTCGTGGAACTGGCGAAGGACTGGAGGACGGACAAGGTGCTGAGGAGGCTCGAGGCCCTCCTTATCGTCGTGGACAGGGAGCACAGCTTCATCGTGTCGGGCAACGGGGACGTCATAGAGCCTGAGGAGGGGATTGCGGCCATAGGAAGCGGAGGGCCTTACGCCGCCGCCGCCGCGAAGGTGCTCCTGAGGCATACGGACATGGACGCCAGGGCCGTGGCAACCGAGTCGCTCAAGGCCGCTTCCGAGATATGCATATATACGAACGACCAGATAAGCGTCGAGGAGCTTTAGCAGGCTGCAACCGGAGGACTTTTTGCATGAGGAGCTTTACGCCGCGCGAGATAGTATCGGAGCTCGATAAATACATAATAGGGCAGAGGGACGCCAAGAGGGCCGTGGCCATAGCCCTGAGGAACAGGTGGCGCCGCCAGCAGGTTAGGCCGGAGCTGAGGGACGAGATAGCGCCCAAGAACATCATAATGATAGGGCCGACCGGGGTGGGCAAGACCGAGATATCGAGGAGGCTCGCGCGCCTGGCCCAGGCCCCTTTCATAAAGGTCGAGGCGAGCAAGTTCACCGAGGTCGGCTACGTTGGGCGCGACGTCGAGAGCATAATAAGGGACTTAACGGAACTGGCCGTCAAGATGTTGAAGGACGAGGAAACGAAAAAGGTCCGCGTCAAGGCCGCGGATGCGGCCGAGGAGAGGCTGCTGGACGTGCTGCTGCCGCTGCCCGTCCATTCGTATCAGCAGGCCGGGGACGCCGCGGCAATCGCCGAGGAAAGGGACCTGCATAAGACCACGAGGGAGAAGATGAGGGGGCTTTTGAGGGAGGGCAGGCTCGACGACCGTATTGTAGAGATAGAGCAGACCGAGCACAAGCTCCCGGTCGTCGAGATATTCTCGTCCGCCGGGGTGGAGGAGATGGACATGAACATAAAGGACATGTTCTCCAACATCTTCCCGAAAAAGACCCGCAGGAGAAAGCTTAAGGTGCCGGAGGCCAGGGAGATATTCACGCAGGAAGAGGCGCAGAAGCTGATTGACATGGACAGGGTGGCCAAAGACGCCGTGGACAGGGTCGAGCAGTCCGGGATAGTGTTCATAGACGAGATAGACAAGATCGCGGGCCGGAGCCACGGCGTTGGTCCGGACGTGTCGAGGGAAGGTGTGCAGAGGGACCTTCTGCCGATAGTCGAGGGCTCGACCGTGAACACCAAATACGGGATGGTGAAGACCGACCATATACTCTTTATCGCGTCCGGGGCCTTCCACATATCGAAGCCGTCGGACCTCATACCGGAGTTCCAGGGCCGTTTCCCCATAAGGGTCGAGCTCAAGCCGCTGGGCAAGGAGGATTTCGTGAGGATACTCACGGAGCCGGAAAACGCGCTCATAAAGCAGTATACGGCGCTCCTTGAGACGGAGCGGATAAAACTCGTGTTCACCGCGGACGCGATAGGCGAGATAGCCTCGATAGCGGCGCTCGTGAACGAGAGGATGGAGAACATAGGCGCCAGACGTCTCTATACGATAATGGAGAGGTTCCTCGACGAGGTGTCGTTCAACGCCCCGGACATGGAATCAAAAGAGGTCGTTATAGACAGTAACTACGTCCGCGACAAACTCTCCGACATACTCAAGGATGAGGACCTCTCGCGCTACATACTCTAAAGGGATGGCTGAAAAAGGAAGATGAAAGAGCAGATTGAAAAGATAAAGGTCCTTTTCGAGGCCCTTCCTTACATAAGGAAGTTCAACAACAAGACCATAGTCATAAAATACGGCGGGTCGGCCATGGTCGAGGAGGGTCTGAAAAAGGATTTCGCCCTCGACGTGGTCCTCCTCAAATACGTCGGCATCAACCCCGTGATAGTGCACGGCGGCGGGCCCCAGATAGGGGAGCTCCTTAAAAAGCTCGGGAAGGAAACGAGGTTCGTAAAGGGCATCAGGGTCACGGACACCGAGACCATGGACGTGGTTGAGATGGTTTTGGGGGGCAAGATAAATAAGGAGATAGTCGGCCTTATAAACCACTACGGCGGCAGGGCCGTGGGTCTCTCCGGCAGGGACGGCGGGCTTATAAAGGCCAGGAGGATAAAGATAAAGGGCGAGGAGATGGGGCTTGTGGGCGAGGTCGAGTCGGTAAACCCGCATGTCATAAAGACCCTCGAGGACAACAATTTCATCCCGGTGATAGCGCCCATAGGCGGGGACGACGAGGGCCTGAGCTGCAATATAAACGCGGACATGGTGGCCGGCCATGTCGCCTCGGCCCTGAAGGCCGAAAAGCTCATCCTGCTTACCGACGTCAGGGGCGTGCTCGATAAAGACAAAAAACTCGTGTCAACGCTGAGCCTTTCCGAGGCGGACGGGCTCATACGGAAAAAGGTCGCGATAGAGGGAATGATACCGAAACTCAGGTGCTGCATGGAGGCCGTCGCAAACGGCGTGACTTCCGCCCACATAATAGACGGAAGGGTCGCCCACGCGGTCCTGCTCGAGGTCTTTACCGACACCGGCGTCGGCACCGTAATAAAGATAAAGAGGTAGAGGGTTGGAGGTCGAGGGCAAAGCAACAGACGTTATTTCGCGGACGGAAAAAAGCCTTAGAGAAAACGGCATAGAAGAGGCCGGGGTGGAGGCGCTTTTCATGGTCTCTCACCTCCTGAGGGTAAGGCCGCCTGAGCTTATGGCCCAACTCCTCATGGAGACCGGGGGGGCCGTCGCCTCTTCCGGCGCGCGTTTAGAGGAATCGGGCCTTGAAGTTTTAAGGGGCTGGGTGGCGCGCAGGTGCGAGCGCAGGGAGCCTCTCCAGTACATACTCGGCGTAACCGAGTTCCGGGGCCTCGATTTCACGGTAGGCCCATCGGTACTCATCCCCAGGCCCGAAACAGAGCGCGTTGTGGAGGAAGGGCTTGAGTTTTTGAAGGCCGCGTCCGCCGGGGCAAGCCCCCTTAACCCTATGATACTCGACCTCTGCACCGGAAGCGGCTGCATAGCCGTAAGCCTCGCAAAGGAACTTCCCTTGGCCATGGTCTTTGCAACGGACGTATCCTCTCCGGCCATCGCTGTCGCGGCTGAGAACGCCGAGCGCAACGGCGTGGCCGACAGGATTGAATTCCTCGAAGGCGACCTCTTCGGCGCCATTAAGGGGCAGACCCCCGCGGGCCCGTTTGACCTTATAGTTTCAAACCCCCCTTACGTCAAAAGCCGCGAGATTGAAAAACTCCAGATAGAGATATTCCGATACGAGCCTCACGGCGCGCTCGACGGAGGGGAAGACGGTCTTTATTTCATAAGAAGGATAATGGCGGGCGCCGCCGCGCATCTGAAGCCGGGCGGGATGCTCCTCGTTGAGATAGGCCATGGGCACTCAGGCCCGGCCGTCAAGTTCGCGGAGGATGCCGGGGCGTTCGGGGAGATAGGGATAATAACGGACTATTCCGGCAGGGAGAGGGTTTTAAAGGCGCGGAAAACCGCACCCGCCATGAATTGAGCCGGGAGAATTTTCGAGCCAGGAGAATTTTCGAGATTGACCAACAGGGAAACCATAGACCTGACCCAGAGGTTCGTCGCTAACACATACAAACGCTTTCCGGTCGCGTTTACGAGGGGCAGGGGCTGTTGTCTCTGGGACGCGGACGGACGGGAGTATCTCGATTTCGTCGCCGGGCTCGCGGTCGCGAACCTCGGCCACTCGCACCCGAAGGTCGTCGAGGCCATAAAGGCCCAGGCCGGTCGTCTCATACACACGTCAAACCTCTTCCACATAGGCCCGCAGGCGGAGCTCGCGCGGCTCCTCTGCGAGAACTCATTCGCGGACAAGGTCTTTTTCTGCAATTCCGGCGCCGAGGCGAACGAGGCCGCGATAAAGCTCGTGAGGAAGTTTTTCGCCTCAAGGGGCGAAAGGCGCTTCAAGATAATCACGATGGAGAAGTCCTTCCACGGCCGTACGATGGGCGCCATGGCCGCGACCGGGCAGAAAAAGATACAGGCTGGTTTCGAGCCGCTCCTTGAAAAATTCACCTACGTGCCGTTCGGAGACATCCAGGCCGTCTCCGGCGCCATGGACGAGATGACGGCGGCCGTCATGGTCGAGCCCATACAGGGCGAGGGCGGGGTGAACGTCGCGCCGGACGGTTACCTCGAAGGGCTTAAATCCGCGTGCCGGGACGCAGGGGTTTTACTCATATTCGACGAGGTTCAGGTGGGCATGGGAAGGACAGGGACTCTTTTCGCCTATGAAAATTACGGCGTGGAGCCCGACATAATGACGCTGGCAAAGGGGCTTGCCGGCGGGGTCCCCATAGGGGCCATGCTCGCTACCGATAGAGTCGCCGCGGCCTTCACGCCCGGCTCCCACGCCTCAACGTTCGGCGGAAACTTCCTCTCCACAACGGCCGCTCTGGCGGCCGTAAGGGCAACGCTTGAGGAAGGCGTGCTCGACAACGCCCGCCGGGTCGGGGCGTATCTCTTTGAAAGGTTAAACGGGCTTAGGGGAGAGTTTCCGTTTATAAAGGACATAAGGGGAAAGGGCCTTATCATAGGCATGGAGCTTACGGTCCCCGGCGCTGATATCGTGAACAGATGCCTCGAAAAGGGTCTCCTCATAAACTGCACGGGGGAGACGGTATTGAGGTTCATCCCTCCGCTCATCGTAACGGAGAAAGAGGTTGACGCGATGATGGGTGTGCTCAAGCCCGTGCTAAAGGGATGCGTATAGCGGTATCTTCCTTGCCCCCGCCTTTACGTTTGTATGTGAGATATCTCCTTACCGCTGAAGTTTCATCCTTTAATTGAAAAATCCGGAAGGTTATGGTATAAAGGTTGTTTTCACGGAGACCCTTTGCCGCGGAGACGTTAAATGCACCTTCTTAAAATGTCAGACCTTAAAAAGGCCGATATAGACGGCCTTATCGAAAGGGCCGTCTATATCAAGGGACGGCTCAAAAGGGGCATACTCTACAGTCCGCTTAAGACCCGGACGCTTGGTCTTATATTCGAAAAGCCCTCCACGCGCACGCGCGTTTCATTCGAATGCGCGATGATGCAGCTCGGCGGCTCCACGGTATTCGTAAGTTCAGCCGATTCCCAGCTCGGCCGCGGCGAGCCGATCAAGGACACGGCCCGCGTCATGTCCGGGTACGTTGACGGGGTCGTCATAAGGACGTTCGGGCACGAAAGGGTCGAGGAGTTCGCCCGGTATTCGTCGGTGCCGGTCATAAACGGCCTTACGGACCTGCATCACCCCTGCCAGGTGCTCGCCGATATCATGACGGTCGTCGAGAGGAAGGGTTCATACGGCGGGATTAAGGTTGCGTGGATCGGCGACGGCAACAACGTGGCGAACTCATGGATAGAGGCCGCCGGTATATTGGGCTTTGAACTCGTCCTGGCGTGCCCCGTGGGATATGAGCCTCAAAAAGACGTTCTGAGGGGCGCGGGCAAGAGCGTGAAACTCGGCAGGACGGTCGAAGAGGCCGCTAAAGACGCCGACGTTCTCAATACCGACGTCTGGGCGAGCATGGGGCAGGAGGGCGAAAGGGAAAAGAGGCTCAAGGCGTTCAGGGGCTATCAGATAAACGCGAAGGTCTTGAGGCTCGCGAAAAAAGACGCCGTGGTCATGCACTGCCTCCCGGCCCACAGGGACGAGGAGATAACCGACGACGTGATAGAGGGGCCGAATTCGGCGGTGTGGCAGGAGGCGGAGAACAGGCTCCACGTCCAGAAGGCCGTGCTGGAGAGGCTTCTGGGCGATAAATAAAAGGCCTTCCGGGAGATGATGTCATGAAAAGCGGCGTAAAGAGGGTCGTGCTCGCCTATTCCGGCGGGCTCGACACATCGGTCATAATAAAATGGCTCAGGGAGAACTACGGCTGCGAGGTGATAGCCTTTTCCGCGGACATAGGGCAGGGCGCGGAGGTTAAAACGCTTAAAGCGCGTGCCATTAAAAGCGGCGCAAAGGCAATCTTCATAAAAGACCTGAAAGAGGAGTTCGTGAGGGACTTTGTCTTCCCCATGCTCAGGGCCGGCGCGGTCTACGAAGGCCAGTACCTCCTCGGCACCTCCATAGCGAGGCCCATCATAGCAAAGGCCCAGATGGACGTCGCCAGGGAAACCGGCGCCGACGCCGTATGCCACGGCTCAACCGGCAAGGGCAACGACCAGGTGAGGTTCGAGCTCGCGTATTATTCCATCAACCCGCACATCAAGGTCATAGCCCCGTGGCGCGAATGGGAGATGAAGAGCAGGACGGACCTCATAAATTACGCGAAAAAGCACGGCATACCGGTCACCGCGACAAAGGCCAGGCCGTACTCCATAGACTCTAATCTTTTCCACATAAGCTTCGAGGGCGGCCTTCTTGAGGACGTGTGGAAAGAGCCTCCCTCTGACATGTATGTCATGACGAAGTCTCCAGAGGATGCCCCGGACCGGCCTACGTATATCACGGTGGGGTTTGAAAAAGGCGACCCGGTTTCCGTGAACGGCAAGAGGCTCTCTCCGGCGAAACTCCTTTCGCTCCTCAACTCCACGGGCGGAAGGAACGGCATCGGCAGGGCGGACTGCGTGGAGAGCCGTTTCGTGGGCATGAAATCCCGCGGTGTGTATGAAACGCCGGGAGGGACGATACTGCACGCGGCCAGGAGGGCCGTCGAGTCAATAACCATGGACAGGGAGCTTATGCACCTGCGCGACGGCCTCATGCCGCGCTACGCGGAGTGCGTGTATTATGGTTTCTGGTTTTCGCCCGAAAGGACGGCGCTACAGAAACTCATTGACGAATCCGTAAGCGCGGTTACCGGAACGGCGAGGCTCAAGCTCTACAAGGGCAACGTCATAATCGCCGGCAGGAAGGCGGAGGACTCCCTGTATCATCCGCATTACGCGACCTTCGAGGAGGATACCGTCTACGACCAGAAGGACGCCGAGGGGTTCCTAAAGATAAACGCCCTGCGGCTCAAGATACAGGCCATGACGGAGAGGAACCGTCATGGACGGCTGGCTGGCCGGCAGGGTGGAAGGAAATAAGGGATAGGCGGTCTTGTAAATACCGTAAGGCAGATTTGAAATTCTAAATTTGAAATCGGCAGGGAAGAGGAGGCGGTATTCGTCATGTCCGAGGATTACATACAGGGGCTCTTTGCCGAGAGGATAGGCGGAAGCCTGTTCGGCAAAGAGGGCAGGATATACAAGTTCGAGAAGATAAAGAGGGCCAAGGCCGAGGCACGGAGGAAAAACCCCGGCGCGGAGCTGCTTGATTTCGGCGTGGGAGAGCCTGACGAGATGGCCTCCCAGATAGTCGTCGAGGCCCTTAAAATCGAATGCGAAAAGCCGGAGAACAGGGGCTACGCGGACAACGGCATAGCCGAGCTGAAGGCCGCTGCCACGGCCTACCTCAAGGACGTCTACGGCGTTGACGGCATAGACCCGGAAAAAGAGATAATCCACTCCATAGGCTCGAAGTGCGCGCTGGCGATGCTGCCCGATGCCTTCATAAACCGGGGCGACGCCGTGCTCATGCCCGCGCCCGGCTATCCTGTCATGGCCACGCACGCGGAGTGGAACGGCGGGACAGTTATCAGGCTTCCGCTCGTTGAGGAAAACGGGTTCCTCCCGGACCTCGACGCAGTTAAGAAAGAGGATTTAAGAATGGTAAAGCTCCTTTACATCAATTACCCCAATAACCCCACGGGTGCCGTGGCCGGCGCGGATTTCTTCGCAAGGGTCGTTGAATTCGCGAAGGAAAACAACATCGTCGTTGTCCACGACGCGGCTTACGCGGGGCTTACCTGCGACGCGAAGCCCCTGAGTTTCCTGTCAATAGAGGGCGCCAGGGACGTCGGCGTGGAGATACACTCCTTTTCAAAGGCGTTCAACATGACGGGCTGGAGGCTCGCGTTCCTCGCGGGGAACGAAAAGGTCATAGGCGCCTTCGGCCACGTAAAGGACAATTACGACTCCGGCCAGTTCAGGGCCATACAGAAGGCCGGCATATACGCCCTCGGGCACCCGGAGATTACCGAAAAGATTGCCGCGAAATACAAGAGGAGGCTCGGCCTCATGGTCGAGGCCTTAAACGGCGCCGGGTTCATCGCCTCGATGCCCGGAGGGACGTTTTACCTGTACACCAGGGCCCCGCGCTCAGCGGGCAAGGATACGGCGTTCGATACCGCCGAGGACGCCGCGGAATATCTCATCAAGGCGGCCCTCATATCAACCGTGCCGTGGGACGACGCCGGGAGGTATCTCAGGTTTTCGGCCACATTTGAGGCAAAGGACATGGAGGACGAGCAGAGGGTCATCGGGGAGATGGGCAGGAGGCTTAAGGCGCTGGAATTGAGGTTCTAACAGGTTTAAAAAGTCCATCCGACCCGCACTCCGTGGCGGCATCCTCCGCTTATTTCCGGATATGAAAGAAAGGGTCTTTATATCCATAGGTTCCAATGAAGGCGTTAGAAGCGCGCATCTGGCGAAGGCCATCGAGATGGCGACGGAAAACGGCCCGCATACGCGCCTTGTGAAAAGGTCGTCGTTTTACGAGACAAGCCCCTGGGGCAGAAAAGACCAGCCCGCGTTCCTCAACTGCGTCATGGAAATCGAAACATCGCTTCCCCCGCATGAGCTTCTAACTTTCCTGAAGGGCATAGAGGCAAAGATGGGCCGCGCCCCGGCGAGGCCGGCTGGTTGGCCGTCAAGTCCGCAAGATCGCTGGGGTCCGAGGACGATTGACCTCGATATAATATTCTACGGCGACAGGGTCGTGGACGCCAGGGAGTTGAAAATACCGCATCCTCTCGCGCACAAAAGGGGGTTTGTCCTTATACCGCTCTCGGAGATAGCGCCGGACGTCGTCCATCCCGTGCTTAAAAAGACCGTATCCGAGATTACCTCGCTCTTTAAGGACAGCGGCGACGTTAGAAAGATGGAGTAAAGGCTTTTATATTTTCCGCTTTTCTGGTATATTTTATGAGGATGGAGGGATTGCCATGAAGATAATATTAATACTCATAGCCGTTTACATAATATACCGTCTCGCGCGCAGACGCCGGACGCCGACCGAGGAGTTCTTGCGTTCCTCCCGCCCGCCGGGACCGGCCGGCGCCCGGCCGCCGGAAAGGGACGACAGACCCATCACCCGGCCGGCGCCCCCGAAGGACAGGGAGGACATGGTCTATGACGAGATGTGCAAGTCCTATATCCCGAAGGACGGCGCGCTCACGGCGCAGGTCGGCTACAGCACTTATTATTTCTGCTCCGGCATGTGCAGGCAACAGTTCCTGGACACGAAGAACAACCCGTATTAACAGGCTGCTGAAAAAGTCAATCCGACCCATCCTTTCAGGA
>JACRCI010000077.1 GCA_016219105.1 Deltaproteobacteria bacterium
AATTTGTTAGAACCTGCCCTGATGAAAATCAGGATGCTGAAACAAGCCTGAAATAAATTCAGGCCATGGTTCAGCATGACAGAGTATGGTTTTACGGCTTTTCCATCAGCCTGCTAATTCATCACCGCGAGCCTTACCTCCGGCTTCTCCGTCGTTGTCAAGGACGGCTGCGCCTCTGCCTCTTTGGCATGGCCAGCCGCATGGCCGCCGTGGCCGTCCGATATCCTGAACATCGCCACGGTCGCCCTGAGGCTTGACGCGAGATGGGCTATCTCCTGGCTCGCCTGGGACATCTGGGCCGCGCCCGTGGCGGTCTCCTTGGTTATGTTGGCGACCGTCTCTATGTCCCCGCTTATCTGGTCGGCCGCGGTGGACTGCTCCTCGGACGCCGTGGCTATCTGCTGTATCATCGAGGTCACCTTCTCGACCTGGCCCATTATCTCGTTTAACGCCCCGCCGGCGTCCTGAGCGAGCCTGACCCCTGATTCGACCGCCTTGACCTCCCCCTCCATCGTGGCGACGGCCCTGCCGGTCTCGTCCTGTATCTCCTTTATCATGCCGCCTATCTCCTTGGTCGCGGTGGTCGTCCTTTCGGCGAGTTTCCTCACCTCGTCCGCCACCACGGCGAAGCCGCGGCCCTGCTCGCCGGCCCTGGCGGCCTCTATGGCCGCGTTAAGGGCGAGGAGGTTGGTCTGGTCGGCTATGTCGTCTATCACCTTTATGATGCGGCCTATCTCCTGAGACCTGTTGCCGAGGGCCGCTATCACCATGCTCGATTCCTTCGCGGTCGCGGCTATCCCGTTCATGCTGTCTATGGTCCTCGACATGACCTCCCCGCCCTTGGACGCGGCCCTGTTCGCCTCCCTCGCGGCCTCGGCCGCCGTGGACGCGTTCTTCGCCACCTCCACTATGGTCGCGCTCATCTCCTGCGAGGCCGTGGCGACCTGCGAGGCCCTCGCGGTCTGCTCCTGAGAGCCGCGGGCTATCTGGGTGGACGAGGCCGAGAACTCCTCGGACGCCGAGGCGAGCCGCACCGCGCCGTCCTTTATGTTGCGGATTATGTTCCTCAGATTTTCAGCCATCTTGCCGAACGAGCCGGCCAGCTCTCCTATCTCGTCCTTTGAATCGTGTTTCACGGCGGTGTTTTCGAGGTCTCCGTCCGCCATCTTCCCGGCGACGGCCGAGATGGCCTCGATCGGCCTGCCGATGGCCTTCGAGAGGTAAAACGCCATGAAGGCCGCGATAACGACCCCTATGGCGCCGAATATGACGGAGACCATGACCGACCTGTTGTATGCGGCCTTTGATTTAGCTATCTCGTTCCTCGACTCCTGCATCTCCTTGTCGAGCAGGGCGTCCGACAGGGATATGATCTTCTTGAACCTCTCGGCCTGAACGCCTAATGCAAGGGCCTTGACCTCGTCGAGCCTTCCGGCGAAAAACGCGGGTATCATCTGGTTATCCCTCGTGTCCCTGAACGCCGTCCATGCCGACTTTATCTCCTTCAACTCGGCCTTCATATCCTCCGGGAAGTGGGGGTCAACCATGTGCGTATCCAGGCTGTCGTCAATCTCTTTTGTTATTTCCTTGATCCTTGCCTGCTCTTTTTCCCTGGCGGCCGGCTCTTTCTGCGCCATCAGGCTCAGGAACGCGGCGCGCACGCCGTTTACGTCGCCCTTTATCTCGGAGGCAACGACCGAGGCCACCTGATGTTCGTTGTACATGACCTCGGAGCGCTGGAATATGGTCCTCATCCCGAAGTATCCTACAACGCCTCCTCCGGTCATAAGGGATAGGAGTATGCCGAAACTTACGAAAAGCTTTGTCTTGACCTTCATGTCAGCGAACCATTTCATATACATTTCCTCCTTTCAAAACGCCGGCCGCGTCCTCCGGCCTTACGGGGTTTACGAAAAATTCCTCCTCCCAGTTGAACCTCTTCACTTCCCTTAAAAGCGGCAGTATCTCCATGTGCCAGTGGAAATCCTCCCTGAGCGTCTTTCCGTCGCCGTTTAAAAACCGTGCCTTTTCGTTCGGCGAATTGTGGAGCACCATGTGGTAGTGGGGCGTTATGGCCCCTATCCCGGCGGTTATATGTCTTATGATGCCGGATAGGAGGTAGCGTTCATCTTCCGCCTTCATCGCCGATTCAAATGCGTGGCAGTGCGTCTTCGGGAATATCCACGTCTCATACGGGAACCTCGACGCGAACGGACAGAGGGCGACGAAGGCCCTGTTTTCGGCCGCTATCCTCACGCCGGCCCCGAGTTCCTGGCGCACCATGTCGCAGAAAAGGCACCTTTCCTTTCTCGCGTAATGGTGATGCGCCCAGCGCATCTCCTGCTCTATCCTTTTGGGTATTATCGGGGTCGCCACCAGATGGGTGTGGCTGTGCCTTATGCCCGAACCCGTGAACTCCCCCTCGTTCTTGAATAAAAGGACGTGCTTCATCCTTTTATCGTTTTTAAGGTCTTCTATCCTTTTCGCGTAAACCTCCAGCGCGCAGGCGATTGCGCCCTCCTCCATCGCCGGAAGGGATACGCCGTGGGACGGATGGTCAACGACGATCTCGTGCGCGCCGCAGTTCTTCATCCTGTCGTACATCCACTCCGCCTCCCTGTCCTCGTTGTATTCTATCCTGAAGACCGGGTTTATGTCCGGGAACACCCTTGCCCGCCAGTTGCCGTTCTCCCTGACCTCGCATATCGCGGGCGTGGTCATGCCTTCGTTGCCCGGGCAGAAGGGGCAGTCGTGCGAGTGATTTTTCGTTTTGTTGGCCTCTTCGCCGCTTATCACCCACGTCATGGTCGTGGGGTCAAGCCTCATCTCTCCCATGGAAACGACTCCTCCCTGGAGGGGCTGTTGCAAAACCGTAAAATAGCGTAGCCCTGAAACAATACTGAAACAAGTTCAGCACAAGGTTCGGGGCAGGCTCTGTCATGCTGAATTTATTTCAGCATCTCATATTTAGACCCTGAAACAAGCCTGAAATAAATTCAGGCCATGGTTCAGGGTGACAAAACAGGACTTTTTCACCAGCCCCATGGTTTTAGTTTGTATTTTTTATCGGCGCTTTGCTTTAAAACTTTAGGGGATTTTAGAGAGGAGGGATTTATTTATATCCGCCAGCCATGGCAATGCAATGACAGCACCCTCTCACCCCGGCTCATCGAACGAGCCGTCTCTGTTGAGTATCACTATGTCCACCCTCCGGTTTTTCGCCCTGCCGTCGGCGGTCAGGTTCGGGGCGAACGGCCTGAACTCGCCGTATCCGGTGGCGGAAAGCTTGCCGGGGTTGAGTCCGTGAACGTCCACGAGGTGTTTAAGGATGCTGAGCGCCCGCGCCGAGGATAGCTCCCAGTTGGACGGAAACCGCGGCGTGCTTATCGGGACGTTGTCCGTGTGGCCTTCTATCCTCACGTGGTTGGGCATGCCCCTCAAGACCACGGCGATATCGCCGATGATCGCCTTTGCCTGCGGCATGATGTCCGCGTTGCCGGATTCAAAGACTATCCTCTCGGAAAGGCTCACGACAACGCCCCTTTTCTCCATGCTTATCGAGACCTTATTGTCCTTTTCCAGCCCCCGCAGGGCCGTCTGGACGCTCCTGAAGTCCCTTGAGAACGTCTTTTTAAAGGCAATTGTAACGAGGTCCTCAGGGGTCGTGCCTCCGATTATCGGCGCCTCGGCGCCGGCGCGGGGTTGATTGAACGCGGTCGTGAGCGACTCGCTCACGGCCCTGTATTTGTTCTCGTTTACCGACGAAAGGGCGTACATGGTGGTGAAAAAGGCGAAGAGGAGCGTCAGGAAATCCGCGTAGGACACCATCCACCTGTCCGCGTTTTCATGGTCTTCGTCTTCCCTCTTGCGCGCCATAAGAATATCCTCCCCGCCGGGGTGATGGGCGAAGCTGTCATGCTGAACCCTACTCTGTCATGCTGAATTCATTTCAGCATCTCGTATTTAGACCCTGAAACAAGTTCAGGGTGACAGAATAGGACTTTTTCAGCAGCCTGCCCTGCTATTTTCCGGCCCCGGCCAAAAACCCTTCCAGCCTTTCCTTTACAAGCCGCGGGTTCTCGCCGTGCGCGAGCGAAACTATCCCCTCCACCATGAGTTCCCTGGCAACGGCCTCGTTCTTTATCTTGACCTTCAGCTTCCCGGCCAGCGGAAGCCACAGGAGGTTGGCGCTCCCGACGCCGTAGACAGTCGCCACGAAAGCGACCGCGATGCCGCTGCCAAGCCGCGAGGGGTCCGCGAGGTTTTCCATGACGTGGATAAGGCCCAACACCGCGCCGAGTATGCCTATGGTCGGGGCGTATCCTCCGGCCGATTCAAAGACCTTTACGGCCTGGAGCTTCCTCCCCTCTTCCTGAACCAGCCTTATCTCGAGTATGTCCCGTATCTTCTTCGTGCCGGTCCCGTCAACCACGAGTTGGACGCCCCTTTTTAAAAAAGGGTCTTTTATGCCCCGTATCCTCGGCTCGAGGGCGAGCAACCCGTCCCTCCTTACGACCTGCGCGAAGTCAGTAATGCGGCCTATCGTCTCGCGCTGATTGTTGTCCTCGTTTACAAACGCCCTCCTCGCGAGCCTGAAGGCCATGACGACCGTCGAAAGCGGGTAATTCACGAGAACCGCGCCGAACGTGCCGCCGAAGACGATTATGGCCGCGGTCAACTGGAGGATGGAGGATACGCTCCCCCCCTCGAGCACCTGGCCTAAAACCACGGCCCCGACGCCGCCCATGAGCCCTATAATGGTCAAGATATCCATGTATATTACCTGGAACGGTCTGAAGGCTGTCGTATTCTGTCATCCTGAATTTATTTCAGGATCTAAAGATTGAAATCAAGATGCTGAAACAAGTTCAGCATGACAGAGTAGGGTTCAGCATGACAGAGTATGGTTTTGTCATCCTGAATTTATTTCAGGATCTAAAGATTAAAATCAAGATGCTGAAACAAGTTCAGCATGACAGAGTATGGTTCAGCATGACATCTTCGGGTTTTACGACACCCTGATAGCGGCGCGGGAAGCGGTTTCTACACCATGTTCAGTACCTCGCCCGCTATCGCGTCGAGCGGCGCGACCTTGTCGGCAAGCCCGGCGTCCACCACGGCCTTGGGCATGCCGTATACCACGCAACTCGCCTCGTCCTGGGCCACGACCTTTCCTCCGGCCTTTTTGATGGCCCTCATGCCCTCCCTGCCGTCGCTCCCCATGCCCGTCAGAATCACCCCGACGGCCCTGTCCGGAAAACACCCGGCGACGCTTGTAAGGGATATGTCCACGCTGGGCTTGTATATCGCGTCGCCGGGGCTGTCCTCCATGACCAGCCCGACCTCGATAGCGCCCTTTCTTTTAAGCCTCGTCTGCGTCCCTCCGGGGGCGACGAGGACCTCCCCCGGGGTTATGACATCCCCCTCGCGCGCCTCCCTGACGCGGAGCTTGCACAGGCCGTTGAGCCTTTCGGCGTACGGGGCCGTGAAATTACGAGGCATGTGCTGGACCACCAGCACCCCGGCATGGAAATCGCCGGGCAGCGCGCAGAGCACGTCCTGCACGGCCCTGGGGCCGCCGGTGGACGCGCCTATGGCCACAATGGCTATCCTCTGGCTCGCGAACCTCGCGCAAGACGGGCGCGCCGCGGTTTCCTTTTTATTTAAAAACGCCGCGGCCGGGGTTGTCGGAGAACGTCTCCTCAAGCCTCTACCGGCCACGGCCTTCACCTTGTCTATTAATTCGGCCTTTATCTTGACTATGTTGAATGAAAGGTCTTCGAGCTGTTTCGGTATATAATCCAGCGCCCCGATGTCAAGGGCCTCGAACGTGGCCTTTGCCCCCTCCTCGGTAAGGGAACTGACCATAAGGACCGGCAGGGGATGCCTTTCCATTATCACCCTGAGCGCCTCGATGCCGTTCATCCGCGGCATTTCGACGTCGAGGGTGACGACGTCCGGAGCGAGCGCCTCGATTTTCTCTATGGCCTCCGCGCCGTCGCGGGCCGTATCAACGACCTTTATGCCAGGGTCTTCCTCCAGCATGCCCTTTATCGCCTTCCGCATGAAGGAGGAATCGTCCACCACAAGGACTTTTATGACCTTCCGCTCCGTCATCAGGCCGGGGCGCCCTTCATGCCCGTAAAAAGTCCGATAACGTCCAGTATGAAGACCACCCCGCCGTCGCCGGTGATGGTGGCGCCGGAAACGCCCTTCATGTTCATGTCCGAGAGGTATTCGCCCGTTGATTTTATGACCATCTCCTCCCTTCCGAGGAGTTCGTCCACAAGGAGCGCGACCGTCTTTTCCCCGAGGGTTATGAGCACCGCGTAAGACCTTTCCCCTGCCCCGCCTGCGGCGTTTAAGAGGTTTGCAAGGCGCCTGAGCGGATAGACCGTGCCCCTCGAATATATGACCTCCCTGCCCTCGACGGTCTGTATCTCGGATTCGCTTATCCTTATTATCTCGACCACCGAGGCGAGCGGCAGGGCGTAGGCCTCCCCGTGGACCCTGACTATGATGGCCTGTATGATGGCCAGGGTAAGCGGAAGCCTCAGGGTTATAACGGTGCCCCTGCCAAGCACGGTGTCTATCTCGATGGAGCCGTTGAGCTTTGTTATGTTGGTCTTGACGACGTCCATGCCCACGCCCCTGCCGGAGACGTTCGTCACGACGCTGGCCGTCGAGAAACCGGGCAGGAAGATGAAGTTGAGGATTTCCCTTTCGCTCATCCTGTCGAGTTCCTCTTTCGAGGCGACGCCCTTTTCAAGGGCCTTTTCCCTTATCCGGCCCGTGTTCATGCCCCTGCCGTCGTCCTCTATGCTTATGAAGATGTTGTTGCCCTTGTGGTACGCCGAAAGGGTAAGAGTGCCGGCCCGCAGCTTCCCGGCCGAGGCCCGCTCCTCCGGGGTGTCTATGCCGTGGTCAACGGCGTTCCTGACCAGATGCACGAGCGGGTCCCCTATCTCCTCTATCACGGTCTTGTCCACCTCGGTCTCCTCGCCGTTGAGCACGAGGGTTATCTCCTTCCCCCTTTCCCTCGCCAGGTCCCTCACCATGCGGGGGAACCTGCCGAACACCTTGCCGATGGGCTGCATCCTCGTTTTCATCACCGCGAGGTGGAGGTCGGTCGTGATGAGGTTCAGATGCGACGCGGTCTCCATCAGATCCCCCACAAGGTCGTCCTCGCCGTAGCGTTCCTCCAACAGGGCGCCGAGGCGGGCGAGCCTGTTTTTCCCGAGGACAAGCTCTCCCACCATGTTAAGGACGCTGTCCAGCCTCTTTATATCAACGCGTATGGTTTCGGCGTCTTCCTTTACCGTCGAGGACGGCTGGCTGGCCGTCGAGGACGGCTGGTTGGCCGTCAAGGACGGCTGGTTGGCCGTCTTTGCTTCGGCCTTTGATTCGGCCGCGGACCGCGGCTCAAGGGCCGTCGAGGCCGTCTGGTTGGCCGTCGTGGACGGCTGGTTGGTCTGCGCCTCGTTCAAAAGCGCCATAATCACGGATATGTCCTCTTCCTTTCCATCCTTCGCCTTGACGTGGGATAGAAGGAGTTTCAGCATATCCACGGCCTTCAGGAGGGCGTCCATTATTGACGGGGTGACTGTGAGCGTAGCCTGGCGGAGCCTGTTCAGAACGCCCTCGGCCGTATGCGCCACGTCCACTACCTGCCTGAACCCGAGGAAGCCCGCGGCGCCCTTTATCGTGTGCACGGACCTGAAGATGGCGTTCAGGAGTTCCCTGCTTTCCGGCGTTTTCTCCAACTCCACGAACCTCTGGTCCAGGCCGTCGAGTATCTCGGTCGTCTCAACGATGAAATCGTGGACGATATCGTCCATCTCGTCTTTTGGGGCAATATCCTCGGCCATACCCGCTCCCTTCCATCACATCAGGATGTTGAAAAAGTCCATACATGGCTTTTTCAACTACGGGTGTTTTTTCAACACCCTGCTAAAGGTCAAAATCCTTGAGAAGCCCGTCCACCACGCCCTGCCTCAGCGCGCCGCTTGAGCTCTTAAGCCCCTTGAGCATCTCGCTCCGTTTCTCCTCCCCCATCTTTTTGCCGCGGCCGAAGACGATGAGTATCTCCAGCACCTTTGTCTCCAGGCCTTCTATAAGACCGCTCATCTTCTTTATCTTCTGGCCGGCGAGGTCCTGGAAGGAGATGTTGGCGAACATCTCGGAGAGGTCGCCGCGGGTCTCTTTATTCACGCTACGGAGTTCCTCCACGATGGCCCTGCCCTCTTTGCCGTCCGGCAGGCGGTCCAGCCACGTTGAAAGACCGCCGAGGAGGGCCGCCGTCCTTTCGTGGCTTACGGTGACCTTCTCGATAAGGGTCATCAGGCTTTCGGCCGCGCATAGGAGCGTCGTGTTTATGTCCATGAGATGGCCGGATGCGTCGGGAAGGGCCTCTGAGCTCTGCCTGAGGCCCGAGTCAATCGCAAGCAGGTTTTTCCGTATCTTCTCTATGTGGGATGCGAGTTCCGCCAGCGCGCCGTCAAACCCCGGCGACACCCCGCTCGTGAAATCGCCGTTTGCCACGGCCCTCGTGACATCTAAAATCTCCTTTATCGCCTCGTTTTCCATGTCACCCAAGCTCCTCAATCGTATTCGCCGCCCGTTATCTCCCGCCCAGCTTGTCTATAATCTTGTCTATCTTCTCCTTGAGCGTTGCGGCGGTAAACGGTTTTACGATGTAGCTGCTCACGCCCGCCTGCGCGGCCTGGATGATATTTTCCTGAACGGCCTCGGCCGTGACCATGAGGAACGGGATACCCTTGAGACCGGCGTCGGCCCTTACGGCCTTGAGCAGGTCCAGCCCGCTCATGAGCGGCATGTTCCAGTCCGATATGATAAAATCGAACTTCTCGCTCTTGAGTTTAGGCAGGGCCGTCGCGCCGTCGTCCGCCTCGTCCACGTTGGAGTAGCCGGCCTCCTTCAGGAGGTTCCTTATTATCCTCCTCATGGTGGAGAAATCGTCCACTATGAGTATCCTCATCTTCTGGTCAAGCATGTCCGCCCCCCGGGCTTAAAATATATTCGGCGCCCCTACGCGAGCTTTTCTATCTGATACGCGAGCCACTTGGCCGTTATGGGTTTCGTCATGTAGAGGTTCGCGCCGGCCTTTATCCCGAGTTCCCTGTCATTTTCGCCGGCCTCGGTCGAGACCATTATTATCGGGATGGCGCCGTACCTCTCGTTGCCCCTGACGGTCCTCACCAGCTCGAGGCCGTCCATCATCGGCATGTTGAGGTCGGTCACTATGACGGAGATATCGTTCTGCGCGAGCTTCTCGATTGCGTCCAGGCCGTTGACCGCGGTGACCGGGTTGTAACCGACGCTCTTCGCCATGTAGGAGAGGATCTTCCTCGTGGTGTCGCAGTCGTCCACTATAAGGACATTTTTACGCATACGCCTCCTCCAACGGTGTTGGCCTGGACCTTCTGATATATGACGCACCTGTTTACGTCAACAGGCCTGAAAGCCCTCGTAAGGTTGAAAAGCGACTCGGAAAACCCGACCACCAGGAACCCTCCCTCGGCAAGGCTGTCGTAGAAATGGCCCACGACCTTCCTCTTGGCGTTGTCGTCGAAATATATGAGGACGTTCCTGCAGAATATGACGTCCATGCCCCTTATGAACTTCATCTGCGCGCTGTCCGAGAGGTTTATATTTGCGAACCTGACCATGTCCCGTATCTCCGGCCTTACGCCGTAGCCGCCGCCGCCGTTTACGAAATACCTCTTGAGATGGTTTTCGCCGGTGTTCCTCAGGGCGTATTGCCCGTAGACCGCCCTCTTCGCCGAGCCGAGGACCTGCTCGCTTATGTCGCTGGCGAGTATGTCCACCTTCCATCCGTTCAGAGGCAGTCCGGCCTCTGCCATTATCATCGCCAGCGTGTAAGGCTCTTCCCCGGTCGAGCATCCGGCGCTCCACACCCTTATGGTCCTGTCCACCCTGTCCGGGCCCCGTTTTTTTTCGAGCACCCCGGGCAGGATGCCGGTCCTGAACGCCTCCAACTGGCCTGAGTCCCTGAAAAAGCTCGTCTCATTGGTGGTTACCGAGTTGAAGAGCTCCCTTAACTCATCCGCCCCCTTCGGGTCGTACCTGACGAAGTAGATGTATTCGTCGTAGCCCGAAAGGTTAATTGCCTCAAGCCTCCTCTGAAGCCTGTCCTCCAGGAAATAGGTCTTGTTTTCCTGCAGGTATATGCCGCATTTCTCGTAGATAAAATCCCTTAACTGGATAAAGGATTCTCTCGACATCCTCTGCTTTTCCATCAGAGGCTCCCTTTAACGGCGTTCCTCGCCGCCTCCCTGATGTATGGGTCGGCGTGGTCAATAAACCCCTTGAGAACGCCCACGGCCCTCGCTGAACGCATGTTGCCCAGGGCCTTGATGCAGGCTATCTTGACCGGAGGCTCGTCCCCGAGAAGGAGCCCGATTATGGCGTCCTCAGCCGCCGCGGCCCTTTTCTCCCCGAGGATGCTTACAGCCTTGAACCGCACCCACATATCGCTGTTTCCGACGGCCTCTATCAGGATTTTTTCCCCATCTCCCATCGCGCCGGCCACCTGCAGGGCGGCCATCTTCACCTCTCTCTTGTCGTCGGCGAGCGCCCCTGACACAATCGCGCCCACGGCGTCGTCCTCATCGAAAAGGCCCAGGGCCAGGACGGCCTCTTTCCTCACGTCGGGATCCTTATCCGCGGCCGCCTCTTTAAGAAAGGCCATGGCCCCGGCTGTCTTTAGTCTCCCAAAGCCCTTCACCGCCACCGTCCTTAGCGAGGGGTTTTCGCTCTGGAGTAGGTCCTCGAATACGCCCTCGACCCCGCCTCCCCTGCAAGAAGACAGCGCCGCGCCGATTACCTCCCGCACGTCGCTGAAAGGCTCTTTCACGAGCGCGTCCCTCAGTACCCCGACCCCCCTTGTATCGCCTGTTGCGACAACGGCCCTTGCGGCAAGGCCCCTTACGTGGCCGTCAGCGTCATTGAGGGCCTTTACGAGGGAATCGAAAGACGAGGCGCTCCCTATCTTTTCAAGCCCCCTTAAAAGCACCTTCCTTACCTCCCTGTCCACCCTGTCCAGTAGCGATTCAAGCTCGCTCACGGTGGAGGGGTCCATTACCTCGCCGAGGGCCTCGGCGAATATGGATACATTGCCTATCCCGGCCTTCAGCGCGCCTACGATGGCGGCGCTGTCGCCGGTGGAGACCATGGCCTCCTTCAGGAGCGAGGCGGTCTCCTCGTCGC
>JACRCI010000078.1 GCA_016219105.1 Deltaproteobacteria bacterium
GGCCTTGAGCGTCCCTTCTATCTTCTCCTCCCTGTCCTTCAATATCTGAAGGAGGGGCTTGTAGAGCAGGCGGTTCAGGATGAAGAGGAGGGCGACGAAGCCGATCATCTGGAAGAGCAGGGTTTGATTTATTTCAAGCATTTTCCACCGGGAATATATGTATTTTAAAAGCGATTACTTACTTTAAAACCCCTTGTCGGCGCCGAATTCCAGGCCGGCCAAGGGGTGCGTGCCCTTAAGTCATGCGTTATTATCTTTTAGGGGGTCTTTTTGGGGGTTACAATATCCTGAAACAGAGTATTGCTATCATATGCAAAGCTCTGATGTCAAGCTAATTTGTGATTTTTGCGGGTCTGTAAAAGGCTCGCCTTTGCGGGAGGTCCGGCATCACCGGGCAAAAGGCCCTGAAAGGGCTTTAAGGCGGAAAAAACAACGTTAAAACGGCCGGGCCTCGGCCGGATGCCGGGGCCCGGCTTCAAACCGCTTACTTGGGCTGTTCTTGAGGCGGGGCAGGGGGCGCGCCGCCGCCCTTTTTCATCTGCATCATCTGCTCGTGCTGTTTCATCATCTCGTCCATCCTCCTGGCCATGGCGTCGAGCCGCGTCTTCTGGGCGGCCGTCGGCTTGTTGGAGAGGTCCTTTAATATCGTGATCGTCTCCTTCAGCATGCCCATCGACTCCTGCATGAGCTGGTGGCCCTGCATCATCATCTGCCCACCCATCATGCCGCCTCCCATCATCCCCATGCCCATTCCGCCGCCCCCCATCATCGCGCAGGGGCATTGGCACATGGCCTGGCCGCCGGACTGGCCTCCCGTCATCCCGCCCATCTGGCCAGAGGCAGTGCCTGTGTCGCCGCTCTGTGCGGCATCTTGAGCGATAACCGGGGTCGAGGCGAGCGTGAGGCCCAGAAGGGCAGCGGCAAATACCTTCCCGAGTTTCATAGACATACCTCCTTGATAATGGTTTAGGTATGACTATATCAGAATTTGCGGATTTCGCAGTGACGGGAAGGGCAAACCAGATAGCCTTTTTTGTGGTAACCTTTCGATATGAAAGTGTTTTTTCTCTGTCGGGAATCTAACGCCGTTCCGCACCGTTCTTCCTCTTCATCTCCCAACCCTTCCAGAAGGCGAATATGACGGGCAGGACCAGCAGTTCAAGGAGGGCTGAGGTGAACATGCCGCCTATCATGGGTGCGGCTATCCTCTTCATGACGTCGGCCCCGGCGCCTGTCGACCACATTATGGGGAGAAGGCCGGCTATTATGGCCACAACCGTCATGAGCTTGGGGCGCACCCGGAGGACCGTCCCGTCCATGATGGCGGCGTGAAGGTCGGCCTTCGTATTCATCTTTCCTTCCGCGACATGTCTGTCGTAGGAGTGTATGAGGTAGATGAGCATGACTATTCCGGTCTCGGCGTCGAGCCCGGCTAGCGCGAGGAACCCGACGGCTACACCTATGGAGAGGTTATATCCGAGGAGGTAGATTATCCACGACGCGCCTATTACAGAAAAGGGGATGGCGAGGAATATGATGAGGCACTCTGTTATGGATTTGAAGTTAAGATACAGCAGAAGAAAAATAATTCCGAGCGTAAGCGGGATGATGACCTTGAGCTTCGAGTACGCCCTCTCCATGTACTCGTACTGGCCGGACCACGCCGCGTAGTACCCTGAGGGGAAGCTGACGGATGAGGCGACCGCGGCCTTGGCGTCTTTCACATAGCTCCCTATGTCGCGCCCGCGCACGTCGACGAATATCCACGTCGTAAGGAGGGCGTTCTCGGTCCTGATGGTCGGCGGCCCCATCTTTATCTCTATGTCGGCGACCTGCGAGAGCGGCACATGGGTCGCCCCCATCATCGTGGGTACCAGCACCCTCCCGAGCTTGTTTAGATCGTCGCGGAGCTCCCTTTTGTACCTGACGTTCACCGGGTAGCGCTCTAACCCCTCTATCGTCATGGTCACGTTCTCGCCGCCTATCGCGGACATTATGACGCCCTGTATGTCCTCGGCCTTAAGCCCGAACCTCGCCGCCTCCTCGCGCTTTATCCTTATGTCGATATAGTACCCGCCTATTATTCTCTCGGCGTAGGCCGAGGCGGTGCCGGGGACGTTCTTTATGGCGGCCTCCACCTCGAGCGCGACGCGCTCAAGCTCTTTCAAGTCCTTGCCGAAGACCTTTACGCCCACCGGCGTCCTTATGCCGGTAGAGAGCATGTCGGTCCGGGCCTTTATCGGCATCGTCCACGCGTTCGTGACGCCGGGCATCTTGAGCGCCTCGTCCATCTCTTCTACGAGTCTCTCATTCGTCATCCCCGGACGCCACTGGTCCTCGGGTTTGAGATTGATGATCGTCTCGAACATCTCGAAGGGCGCGGGGTCTGTGGCGGTA
>JACRCI010000080.1 GCA_016219105.1 Deltaproteobacteria bacterium
AAAACGCGGCCCCCTCTATCGCTCCGGCGGCGCCGGCCTTGCGCGGCGCCACGAATATCGGAACCCCGGCCCTCATAAGCGTCCTGACGGTTGCCCCTTCCTGCGGCGAAGGGCCCGGCATTTCCTCGAAATATATCCTGTATGTCTTTTCCTTATCGCCGGAGGCCGCCCTCAAGCCCACCCTTACCAACCGCTCCTCCCCCTTTGAGAGGGTAAGCATCCGGGGGAAAAATATAATATCCTGCGTGGGGGAAAAAACGTCCTTGGCGTCCTCGTCCTCAGCCCACGCGTAGACCGAAAGCTCGAGCGAGAGTTTTTCATCGGAATTGTTCGTCACCTGTATCGCATTCGTCTTCTGGCCGTCGAAGAAAAGCCTTATGGGGCTGACCGTGAAATTAGCCGAATCGCTTTTACCGGGAGACAGGATAAAAAGGACGGAAAGGCAGGCGATGAAGAGATATGACGGTTTGCGCATGACTGAATTTATGGCACATATCCGCGGATAATTCAATAAAAAAAGAGGGTTATGCCTCTTTTTTTGCTCCCCTACCACTCAACCGTAACAATGACCGTCTTTGCGTAGTCCGGCGCGCTGACGGCGTTCTGCCCGGCCGGAACCCTTCCGTATACGTTCATCAGCACGGGCGAGTTGCTTGAAGATGTCCCGGTTACGCCGACGGACGCCCCGGGCCATTCGGACGACCGCGCCGTGTCGGTATAGAGATCAAAACCGAGGTTATCGCCGGTGGAGGCGCTTGTCATTACCCTTGCCCCGGATATGTAGAGGTTATAATTGGCGCCCTTCGGGCACCTGAACGCAAAAGAACCGGCGGCGTCCGCCGGATTGGCGGCCGTTGGGTCGTAACTTCCAAAGGCCATGTCGTTTACGCCGACAACCCTGCATCTGTCAATAACGGTCGCGGTGGTTGAAAAAGGGCCCATTACGCTGGCCGCCTTTGCGACACCGGCGGTGATGGTCAATACAGCGACCCCGGCCATTATCCAGAGGAGCAGTTTTTTCACACGGCCTCCTCTCCCATTTACGCGCTTATAAGCCCCAATTCCAGTAATAACGCTGAGTTATCCAGATAGGTCTGCCTTAAGTATAGCACGCACGGCGGGTTTTGCCGGAGATATTGGAGAAAAGGCAATAAAAAAGGGAGGGCATCTAAAGATGCCCTCCCTTTGAATTTCCTTTGAAACTAAAGGCGGTTAGAACTGAACGGTCACAACGACCGTCTTTGTATAGTCGCTCGCGGCCCGCACGTCCTGTCCGGCGGCGACCCTTCCGTAAACCGTCCTCACGTCAGCGGCGTTACTCGCGGCCGTGCCGGTTATGCCGACTGACGCGCTCGGGTAAACGCTGGTCCTGCCTGAGTCTGAATACAGCTCAAAATTGAGGTTATCGCCGACCCACGTGGCGCTGTTCATTGTCCTCGCGCCGGTTATATAGAGGTCGTAGTCGGTGCCCCTCGTGCATCTGAAGGTAAACGACCCGGTGGAGTCCAGGTTGGCGGTGTCCGTTGGATCGTAGCTTCCGAAGGCTACGTTGGTCACGCTGGTGATCCTGCAGGTGGAGATGACAGTCGCCGTGGCGGTCATGTTGCTCGTGGCTGTGGCCGCCATCGCGACGCCGCTGGCGCCGCTCAATACGAGCGTCGCTACTGCTACCCAAAAGAGTAATCTTTTCATCTTGTACCTCCTTCTTAGAGTTGAAGTTTTTTAGTATTACGTGGTGTCGAATTTATTTGCTTGTTCCAATTATGCTACATTTCTTATCCATTGTCAAGAAAAATATCACATTTGATACCTGTTTTTTTACCCCCTCCTCTTTCCTTCTTTTCCGCTAAAAACTACTCTCTAAACGTCTGCCCTAAAGGGTAAATAATGAACCTCCCTGAGTCAACTCCCATCATTCCAATGACGGGAGGACAAATTTTCATCATCCTCACCCTTGACGGGGGAGAAAATCATAAGGATACCCTGTGGCAAGATCGCAGGGTATCCAACCCAAACTTTCCTCTCCCCTTTGGGGAGAGGACTAAGTGAGGTCGGATGTCAATAGTGGACACCAAACCTTTCATGCTGCCAGTTGTCCAGCATAGAACTTTTGCTCATAGGCCACAGGGGACAGGAACCCAAGTCTTGCCTGTCGGCGCTGCCGGTTATAAAAGACCTCGATATAT
>JACRCI010000081.1 GCA_016219105.1 Deltaproteobacteria bacterium
GGCTGGATACCGTTTGCCGTGTTGAAAGGGATGAGGGTAATCAAAAAAGAAAAAATCGAGGTTATTTATGCCACCGGGAAACCATGGTCGAGTTTTGTCATAGCGTTATTCCTGAAGTTTCTTACCGGCAGGCCTTACGTCCTCGACCTTAGAGACCCATGGATGCTGACGCCTTACGACAACCACGGGGCAACCGGTCTAAGGCGCAGGCTCGAGGGGTTCTGGGAAAGAATAACTTTTTCAAACGCAAAAAGGATAATCAACGTCAACAGGCAGATAAACGACGCATATATCCGGCATTATCCGTCCATCCCTTCCGGAAAGTTTGCCTTCATCACGCACGGGTATGACCCGGATGACTTCCCGGGGACAAAAAGAACGGAGGCCGGCGCCAGGTTCACGATCTCGTATGTCGGGACCCTGTATTCAAATACCTCGCCGGATAATATCCTGAAGGCTGTCGGGTCTCTTCTTTCCGAGGACCCTTTTATGAAGGACAACATACAATTGAAGTTCGTCGGTTTCGTGCCATCCCATGTGAAGAGGATGATACGGGATTTGGCCATTGAAGATGTCGTGGAAATCGCGGGTTGCCTGCCGCACAGGGAAAGTATCCGGCACATGGTGGATTCGGACGCGCTCCTCTTGCTGTTAAACAGAGTGAAGATAAACGCGGGCGCCCAGGTGTCCACTGGAAAGTTGTTTGAATACCTGGCCTCGAGGCGCCCAATCCTGGCTTTGATACCGGGAGATACCGATGCCGCAGGATTGATTAACTCGCTCGGCGCCGGAAGGGTTGTGGACCCGGATAACCTGTCCGGGATTAAAGAGGCCGTATGTTCCATGTATCAAGATTATAAAAGAGGCTGCCTGAAAGGGCATTCATCCGATATCGGCAGGTTCAGCAGAAAAGAGTTGGCAAGGCAACTCTGCGCCGTTTTAGGTTGAGACGCGGCCTGGAATAGCGGCGGATGCGGTTGGCGCCGTGGATTTATATCCTTGGCAGGCTGCTTGAGAGACATTTCTCCGGGTCTAATTTTTTAAAGAGGCGGCTCCGATGAAAGACAGGTTCATAGATATCGTCATTTTCCTCTCGATGGACTGGAAATCCTGCGGGAGGTATTCCATAGGGAACTTCGGCGATGCCCCTTTTATCAGGAAGCTGTCAAAGCTGCCGGGGATCAGAATACTCTGCGTAAACCAGCCCTTTACCCCGGTTGAGACAACGCTCGGGAAGAGGTCCAAGGCCAAAAACTGGATGAAAGGAGACAGGCTTGAGAGGTTGGACGACACCCTTTATCTGTATACTCCCTTTGCGTTTGTCCATGAAATGTTGGCGATATACAGCCCGCTTCTTCAAAAGATGAATGCCGCCGTGCTGTCAAGGCAGATAAGAAGGAGACTCTCAACGCTCGGCCTTGTATCGCCCGTGAGGTTGTCATGGATCTATCATCCGCTCCAGCACGGTTATTTAGGCGCGGCGGGCGAGGGTCTTAAAATCTATAAATGCTGGGACTTATACAGGGCTCGCTGTCACTCGGAGAAGTTAGCGCGGGCGATTGCAAGATCCGAAGAGAAAATAATTTCAGAATGCGATGCTATCCTGACGCCGTGCATGAATCTATATAAGGAATTATCCATCGTGAAGGGCAATACTTTTTTTACGCCCGCCGGAGTGGATTGCAATGAACCTGGCCGCGAGAGCCGGTCTGTCCGTGAAGAGACGGACAAACTGAGAAGGCCGATAATCGGGTTTGCCGGTATCATCTCGAAAAGAGTGGATATGTCCCTCATCCGGTTCCTTGCGGAGTCGCACCCGCAGTGGTCCGTGGTAATGGTGGGTAAGATACACGCGGATAGAGAGCTTCTGGGAAGCACGGATTATAGGGTGTGTCAGGGGTTGCGGAACGTGCATTTTTTAGGGTTTAAGGAGTTCGACGTGCTGCCCCTGTATATTGAAAACTTTGACGTCTGCCTGCTGCCCCACAGCGATATAGATGTAATGAGGTATTCTCACCCTTATAAAACCCTTCAATATCTTGCCGCCGGCAAGCCGGTGGTTTCAACCGACTTTCCCGACGCGCGTTATTACAGGGAAGTAATAAGGGTGGCAAGAGGGCATAGAGAGTTTGCGGCAATGGTGGAGGAATCACTGAGAGATGACAGGGGAGCCGACGTTGCGAAAAGAATCGCCTTCGCGAAGGGAAATACATGGGAAAAGAGGGCGGAGGAAACCTACGATATCATTCTGAATCTTATCCACGCAAAGGGCGCGGGTTATGGAGAGAAGGCTGTATGCGGGACACGCGGGGGAAAAAGATTCTCGTCGTCTGCCTCCAGGGTATAGGCAATACGTTTTTGACGCTTTATGCCCTTGAGAAATTCATGGAGGAAAGGAGTGTCAGATTGTCCATTGTGGTTTCCAACAACGGTTCACATGAGTTGGCCCTGTCGCAATTACCCATTGATCGACTTTATATATGGGATGAATCCAAGAGCGCGGCAAGAAATATCTTTCACCTTGGCCGTGGACTCCTGCGAGAGAGGTTTGACGAGGCATATCTTGCCTACCCGTCGGGAGGAAGGGAAGGCATGATTGGGTTGTTCGCCAGGGCATGCGAAAAGAAGGTTGTCGTGGATGGCGCCGGCGGTCCGAGGCTCTTCATGAGGTTTTATAAAACGAGAATCGTTAAACGGATTAAAACCCATGACATCAACACGAACTTTCTGCTTCTTGGCGTGCCAAATAATGGTTACCTCCGTTCAGGGAAGACTGTGATTGAAGGCGTCAGGAAAGGCTTTGGCTGGTATGGCAAACGGTTTCTTTATGAAAACAATCTGTCCGGCAAATTTATCGTTGCCGTTCATCCGGGCGCGAAGGGATATGGAAAGCGCTGGGATACGGAGAAATTCATAAAGCTGTGCAAGACGTTGAATGAGAGGTTTGGCTGCAGATTTGTCGTTGTCGGAGGAAACGATGAGCTCGCGCTCAAGCAAACCGTTGCGAATGGGATAGGAGAAAACGCTCTTCTGCTCAACACTGCCTCTATTTTCCAAACGGCATCCGTTTTGCAGAGGTGCAATCTTTTCATCGGCAATGATTCCGCTCCGATGCATATGAGCGCAATCCTCGGCGTCCCTGTCATTGCCCTGTGGGGTTATACGGATTTTAACAGAACCGCCCCTTACGGGCCGGGGAATATCATAATCAGGAAGGCCTACGATTGCAGCCCGTGCTATAGCTTCACCGGCAGGTTTAAGGACGATTGCAGGCATGGTCTGCGTTGCATCAAGGACCTTTCGTTAGAGGAAGTCCTGCCGGTTGCGGCCGGATACATCGAGGTCTTACTCTCCAAAAATGGAAAGGCGGCGAGCGAGGATATGAAGTCGTTGAGAATCGGCGGTGTCGAGAGAATATACGAACTGGAGCATGCCTGTGTCGTGGTGGATTTAAAAGGGTGATCGGAATGGAATGGGTTTTCTATCTGATGGTCTCCGTGGTCCTTTACGTTTACATGGGGTATCCCGTGTTGATGAAGGCCTTGTCCTTCGGCAAGAGGCCGGCCGTTCGAGAAATTAACGGCTTTCCATCGGTCACGCTTATTATCGCGGCGCATAATGAAGAAAAGGTCATAGGGGGGAAAATTGAAAACGTCCTGTCCGGGGACTTTCCGAAGGATAAGTTGCAGGTCATTGTCGCCTCCGATGCCTCAACTGACGGGACGAATGAAATCGTAAGGGCTTATTCCGGAAAAGGTGTGGAGCTGTATGACCAGAAAGAGCACAAAGGGAAAAGCGCCGCCCTGAACCATATCGTGGGTAATCTGGCCAGAGGGGAGATTGTCATATTCAACGATTCAACGACAATCCTTGAGAAAGACGCTATCTCGAACATATGCCGCCACTTTTCAAACGAGGATGTTGGCGCGGCGGCGGCAAGGCTTATTTTCAGAAAGACTTCAGCCTCGGCCATTGCCGGGAATCACGGCCTTTATTGGAGGTATGAGGAGTTTATAAGAAAGATGGAGGGCCGCGCCGGCTATCTGCCTTTTGTCTCAGGCGCTTTTTACGCGATAAGAAAGGGACTTTATACGAGAGTTCCCGCAGACATGCCGGACGACAGCGTCTCGCCGCTGGGCGTATACAGGCAGGGGCGCGCCGTGGCCTACGCCGAAGACTCTCTGGCGTATGAGACGGGCGCCAAAGACCCGTCCGGCGAGTTCAGGGTCAAGACGCGCGGGATAATCAGGGAGCTTACGTCGATATACCATTTCAGGGACTTGCTCAATCCCTTGAAGTATCCGGTGCTTTCGCTGGTATTGGTTTCTCACAGGCTGCTCCGGTGGTCTGTCCCGTTTTTCCTGATAGTGATTTTCATGGACAGTCTCTACCTGCGCGGACATCTCCTTTATGGGATTTTTCTATGGACGCAGGTCATCTTCTACCTCATCGCCTTATACGGTTTGATGTCCAGAAGGAACATCCGCGTTGCGAGCATGGCTTCTTATTTCAGTCTCGTCAACACCGCCGCGCTCTGGGCGATAATACGGTTTCTCTGCGGAGAAAGGAAGTCTACATGGAGGCCCGAGAGGTAGGCATGGATGACATCGGACAATTGAAGGTTACCCTGGTTCACGGGAGATATTTCAATTCATGGGAGGCGCTCGGCCTGGGGTATATCGGCGCGTTCCTGAAGTCCCGGGTAAAGGATATACGGGTGGAGTTCTATCAGGGATGCTTTGACGACGATGAGGCGGTTGTCGCCGGCTGCGGGGACTCAAACATCGTCGCGTTTTCGTGCACCACGCCGACGTTCCCTTACGCGCTGAGGATAGCCCGCAGGCTTAAGGAGATTAATCCGGCGATACATACCGTCGCGGGCGGCTATCATCCCTCCGCCGTCCCGGACGATTGCCTGGTTGAAGGGATAGACCAGGTCGTAACCGGAGAAGGCGAGGCCGCGATGCTCGACATCGTCAGGGGAAACAGGGAAAAGTTTGTGCACGGACGGCCCGTCGAGTTCGCCGAGCTTCCCTGGCCCGATAGGACGTTGATAAGGAATGAACGGAACATCCAGGTGGCTTACAACGACAACAAAAAAAGGATAACGTCATTCCAGAGCCACCGCGCGTGCCCGTTCAGGTGCAGATACTGCGCGGACGGATTCAACAAGGTCCTTTATGAAGGCGTTGCCAGGGCGCCGGTCCGTCACAGGCCGGCTGGAGACCTTCTGGATGAAATGCAGGAGGTCACGCGAACATACCGGCTTGACCTGTTGAAATTTTCCGACCCGACGTGGAATCTCAGCGTTGATTGGGTGTCGGAGTTCTGCCGTGAAAAGGTTAAAAGGGGGTTTGAGACGCCATTCTATCCCAATATCCATGCCGGAGTTTGCACCGAGGGGATGTTCGCCCTGATGGCTGAAGCGGGCTGTTACGAGATTGCGGTCGGCATCGAATCCGGTTCACCGCGGATTTTAAGGCAGATCGGCAAGGGGACCACCCTCGATTCCATAAGGCGGTGCGTGGGGTGGGCTAAAAACGCGGGGATCTTGATCCGCGGGTATTTCATCGTCGGGATGCCGGAGGAAACGGACGAGGATTTACGGCTGACCGAGCGGTTGGCCGACGAGCTGGAACTGGACGAGTACGGCTTTTCCCTTCTATGCCCCTATCCCGGCACGCAGATGTATGACCCTGACAAGTATAAAGCAATAAAGTGGGAAAACGCCGACGAATACAGCAACGATTTCTGGCGGACAAAACACTTAAGCAATCAACGGTTGAAGGAATGGCAGCACTATCTGGCGGAAAGGTTCAGGAACAGGCTTTCGTGGCATAACAGGGTTATCGCGCAGATTGACCGCACGCAGCGGTTGGTTTTGGACAAACCGTAATCTGTCCGGTCTTGTTGCTTATGGAACCCAGGCATATGGATAACGCCGGCTGTAAAAAACGAATCTTCCTCTCGCCCCCTCACATGAACGGAGAGGAAATGCGTTTTATACGCGAGGTCTTTGAGAGCAACTATATCGCGCCCCTGGGGCCTCAGGTGGATGCCTTTGAGCGGGAAATGGCTGAATATGCCGGGACCGGCGGCGCCGTGGCGCTGTCGTCAGGCACCGCGGCCATTCATCTGGCCTTGCGGCTTTCAGGTGTTGGGCGCGGCGATACTGTTTTTTGTTCTTCCTTTACATTTATTGCAAGCGCGAATCCTGTCTTATATCAAGGGGCGGAGCCGGTTTTTATCGATTCCGAACCCGGGTACTGGAACATGTCTCCGTCCGCATTGAACCGGGCTTTTATTGCGGCTGAAAAATCCGGAAGGCTTCCAAAGGCCGCTATTGTCGTCAATCTGTACGGTCAGAGCGCCGACATGACGCCCTTGCTGGCTATCTTTAACCGTCATGGCGTGCCGGTGATTGAAGATGCGGCGGAGTCTCTTGGGGCAGAATATAAAGGAAAGGCAAGCGGAACTTTTGGCAGGTTCGGCGTTTATTCCTTCAATGGAAACAAGATCATTACCACCTCTGGCGGCGGAATGTTGGTGTCCGACGATCTGGAGGCATTGGCAAAGGCGCGTTTTCTGGGAACGCAGGCCCGGGACCCCGCCAGACATTATCAGCATAGTGAACTGGGCTATAACTACCGCCTGAGCAATGTGCTGGCCGCCATCGGAAGAGGCCAGTTGCGGACATTGAAAGAGCGCGTGGAGGCCTGCCGCGCTGTTTTTGCCCGGTATCTTGAAGCTTTTTTGAATACGGAGGGGATAGAGTTCATGCCCGAAATACCATATGGGCGTTCAACCCGGTGGTTGACCGCGTTAACAGTCGATCCGGACCTTTGCGGAGTAACCGCGGATCAGATTATTGACGCCCTGGACAGGCGGAATATCGAGGCACGGCCGGTGTGGAAACCTTTGCACCTGCAACCGTTATTTAAAGGCTGCCATTACTACCCCCATACGATGGAAAAGAGTATTTCCGAACTCGTCTTTGAGAGAGGGCTGTGCCTGCCGTCGGGTTCCAACCTTTCCGAGGACGGACAGAGGAGGGTGATTGAATGTGTAAAGGGGTGTTTGAAAACAGCCGGCGTCAAGAGGCGGAGAATGGGAACTTGAACGCTCTCCAATAGAGATAAAAAGGCTCACTGCGGCCTTTAAAGACGCGGTACAGGCTATCTTCTCATCTCGTCTTTCTTTCCATCCAGGCTATTTTTCATCCAGACCATCCTCGATACAGGCCATAAACCTGAAGACCTGCCGGTTGTTTAACAGCATCTGGAATTGTCCCAAAATGTCGGACGAGGACGTTACAAGTGTTGTTGGATTGGTTTGAGGAGTTCAGGGATGAAAAGGGCTTTTGACATATTCCTCGCGTCCATCGGGTTAATCCTCCTTTCGCCGGTATTGGCAATCGTCGCTCTCCTCGTAAAGATGAGCAGCCCCGGCCCCGTTCTTTTCGCCCAGAAGAGGGTCGGAAGGAATCTGAGGCCGTTCAACCTCTGCAAGTTCAGGACAATGGTATCTGATGCGCCCGGGAAGGGGCGTCCCATTACCGCCGATAACGACCCGCGGGTCACAAGGCTTGGGAGGATTCTGCGGAAAACCAAGATAGATGAACTGCCGCAGCTCTTAAACGTCCTTGAAGGCGACATGAGTTTTGTCGGGCCGAGACCCGAGGTGCTGGAATACGTCGGCAGGCACAGGGAGGACTACGAGGAAATTCTGAAGATACGACCGGGCATCACGGATATCGCCTCGCTGATTTACAGTGACGAGGAGGCCGTATTAAAAGGCAAGGAAGACCTTGAGGGATATTACGTCCATGTGCTCCTGCCCGAGAAGATAAAGCTTGCCAGGGAATACGTGAGAAAGGCCTCTCTTCTATACGACCTGAAACTGATATCCCTTACGATTTCAAAACTGACCTATCCGTATGAAACCGTTCTCAAGATGATAAATGCCCTGTCGCCTTATAGAAGGACGGCGGTCATAGGCATACAGCTGGGCATCTTTATCGCATCCAACTACCTCGCCTTCCTTGTCAGGTTCGATGCCGGAGTGCCTTCTTCGCAGATCCATCTGTTTTTGAGGTATCTCCCTCTGCTGCTTTCATTCAGAATCTTTTTCCTGTTCGTCTTCTCGCTGGACAGGGGACTATGGAGATATGCGAGCATAAGGGACCTCCGCGGCATCGCTGCCGCGACAAGCCTGGGGTCGTTATCGTTTGTCCTCGGCACAAGGTATCTCGCCGGGAATATATCTTATCCGCGGTCGGTATTTATCATTGACTGGTTCCTGAATGTTTTTCTCCTGGGCGGCATAAGGATATTCAAACGGCTTCATGAAAAGGCAAGCGATAAACGCATGAAGAAACGGGGCATCGTCATAGGGGCCGGGGATGCGGCGGAGATGCTGCTTCGCGATATCGAGCAAAGCCGTCATTACCCCTATGAGGTAGTGGGACTCATAGACGACAACCCGGGGAAAAAGGGGTTGCGGCTGCGGGGTGTCTCCATCTTCGGGGCGAGAAAAGACCTTGCGGCAATCGTCGAAAGGGAAAAACCCGATGAATTCATCATCGCCATGCCGTCAACCGACCCTTTGGCGCTGCAGGGTATCGTAAAGGACCTCAGGCAATATGGCAAACCGATAAAAACCCTGCCGGGATTACGGGACATCTTGAGCGGACGGGATTCCCTGAGCCGTATAAAGCCGGTGGAACCGGAGGATATCCTTTTCAGGGCTCCTGTCCGCGGTAACGGCCTGGAGTTGAAAGGTTTCTTCGAGGGCAGGAGGGTAATGATAACGGGCGCCGGAGGTTCCATCGGCGCGGAGCTTTCAAGACAGATCGCTTCTTTCAATCCGGGAAAATTGGTTCTCTTTGAAAGGCACGAGGAAAGCCTTTATGAGATAGGCATGGAACTGAATACCCTCTTTGCCAATCCGTCATTCATCGCCCCTGTCATCGGCGATATCCTCGATGAAAAAAGGGTCGCGGGGATAATGGAGAGGTTCCGGCCCGAGATCGTACTGCACGCGGCGGCTTATAAACACGTCCCCCTGATGGAGGGAAACCCTTCCGAGGCCTTTAAGACGAACATAATGGGTACAAGGATGATTGCGGAAAAGGCGAAGGATTTTGACGTGGAACGGTTTGTCCTTATCTCAACCGATAAGGCCGTAAATCCCGTGAACATAATGGGCATGACCAAGAAGGTAGCCGAGGAGATAATAGGGGCGTTATCCGAGAGCGCCGCCTCGACCAAATTCGTTACGGTAAGATTCGGGAATGTCCTGGAAAGCAGCGGAAGCGTGGTTCCCCTCTTCAGGGAGCAGATAAAAAGGGGCGGACCCGTGACGGTTACCCACCCGGAGATAACGCGGTATTTTATGACCATCCCCGAAGCGGTGGGTCTTGTTCTTCGGGCCGCGACCATGGGCAGGGGAGGAGAGGTCTTCGTGCTTGAGATGGGAAAGGTCATAAAGATTTTGGATCTGGCAAAAAGGATGATAGGCCTTTACGGTTACAGGCCCGGGATAGACATGGACATAACTTTCACCGGCTTGAGACCGGGAGAAAAATTGCACGAGGAGTTGTTCAATGGTTGCGAAATGATCGAAAAGACGCCCCATCCTGGAATAAACAAGGCGATTTCCAGCGGGTATAAACAGGATGTATTGACGACGCTGGACTCCATGATGAGTATATGGCCTTTAATGGAGAATCTTGACATAAAAAATACCCTGACTGAACTTGTTGGGCAAAAGACCTGACATCTTGCAAGAAAGTTCCCGGCTGTTCACACCCGCTCCCCCCGCCGTGTCTCTACGCCCGCCAGCCGCTCTTGATGGGCAGGGCTAAAACGGCACCCCGGCCTCCGGCCGGACGCCTTTAAGGTTCTCGCGCATGAATGTCTTGAACTTTTCGAGAAGCTCCGGGCTTTTGGCCTCGAACCTGAATACAAGTACCGGCTGGGTGTTGCTGGCCCTCACGAGCGCCCACCCGCCGTCAAAAACGACCCGCAAGCCGTCTATGGCGATTATGTCCTTTATCCCGGATGTCTCGCGGGTCTTTGCCACCGTGTCTTTCAGTCTCTCTATTATCCGGAATTTTTCGCTCTCCGGGCATTCAAGGCGCATTTCCGGGGTCACAAACGTCTTCGGAAGCCCATCGAGGAGGGTTGAAAACCTTGTTTCCGGCTCTTTCCGTATCCTTCCGGCCATTATCTCGACGAGCCTGCACGTCGCGTATATCGCGTCGTCAAAGCCGAAATATCTGTCGGCGAAGAATATGTGGCCGCTCATCTCTCCGGCTAAAGAGGCCTTGAGTTCCTTCATCCTCGATTTTATGAGCGAATGCCCGGTCTTCCACATGACGGCATGACCGCCGAGCCTCTCAATCTCGTCGTACATGACCTGTGAGCACTTGACCTCTCCCACGATGGTCGAGCCGGGCCTTGAGCGCAGGATGTCCCTCGCGTATACGACCATGAGCTGGTCCCCCCAGATGATTGCCCCCTTTTCGTCAACGACCCCGATCCTGTCGGAGTCCCCGTCATAGCCGACCCCGAAGTCCGCGCCCTCGCTTTTTGTCCTGTCGGCAAGGCTCTTCATGTTCTCGGGCACGGTCGGGTCCGGATGGTGGTTCGGGAAGCGGCCGTCCGGCTCGCAGAAAAGCTCCACGACCTCGCAGCCGAGCCTGCGCAAAAGCTCCGGGGCCACGAGCCCGCCCGTGCCGTTGCCCGCGTCAATAACGACCTTTACCGGCCTTTTTAATCCCGCGGGCGGGAGCGTGGCCGAGAACCCTTTTGCGTGGTAATCCACATATTTCGATAGTATGTCGAGCCTGTCAACGCGGCCGCAAAAAAACGCCGCCTCAGTCGGGGCCGCGGCGACCTCCTTCATAACCCCTTTAAGCCTCTGTATCTCGCCCCCGTGGATGGTCTCCTTGCCGACGCTTATTTTAAACCCGTTGTACTCGGGCGGGTTGTGGCTCCCGGTTATCATCACCCCTCCGTCGAGCGCGATGGTATGGAGCGAAAAATACTGCAGCGGCGTGGGACAAACCCCGATGTCCATGCAGTTAACCCCGCTTGAGGTCAACCCTCTGACAAGGGCGTCGCGGAGTTCGCCGGAACTTATCCTCACGTCCCTGCCGACGCTTACGGTCAGGTAATCCTTGCCGGTCTTTTCCCTGAGATACAGAGAATAGGCCTTTCCAAGGCATTCGGCCACATCTGCCGTAAGGTCGTCCCCGAACCTGCCCCTTATGTCGTATTCGCGGAAGATCTGGTCTTTTATCTCAACGCTCATTCGTTTTCCTTTCGGGCCTCGTTCCCGCCCTCTTCCTTTCCTCTCTCAGTTTTGAAAAAAATTCCCTCAGCTGCCCAGCGGCCTCCCCTTCCATCACCCCGCCTGTAACCTGTATCCTGTGGTTGAGCCTTTCGTCCTTGGATACGTCGTATAAAGAGCCGCACGCTCCGGCCTGGGGTCAAGGCACGCGAAAACGAGCCTTTCGACTCGTGCCTGGACCATGGCGCCCATGCACATAAGGCAGGGCTCGAGGGTCACATACATGGTCGAACCCCTAAGCCGCCAGTTCTTAAACCTTTTCGCGGCCTTCCTCAGCGCGATTATCTCCGCGTGGGCCGTGGGGTCATGGGAGGACTCCTTTGAGTTATGCGCGCTGGCCACGATCGCGCCGTCATGGACTATGACGGCGCCCACAGGCACTTCGCCCCGGGAGGCGGCCTTGCCGGCCTCTTTAAGCGCCGCGGACATGAAGTCTTTATGATGTAAAACGCCTTTTTCCAACGATTTAAAATAACAGGAAAGAGAGGATGATGTCAAGGAAGGGGGTTTATACGGCGATTTTTTGAGCTTTTTCGCCCTTTATGATAACGTATCCCAAATGATAAAAGACTGCCCAAAAGATTCTACCGAACTGAACGGCATAAAATACGAATGGCTGGGGCAGTCAACAATGAGGATTACGGCCCGCGGCGTGACTATCTATACCGACCCGGTAATGCTCGATGAAAATCCGCCCAAGGCCGACCTTATCTTCATAACCCACCACCACGTTGACCACTGCCTTCCGGAGTTCGTTGAGCGGCTGAGGGAGGAACGGACAAAGCTCGTTGCGTTCCATCCGGCCTACGTCCAGCACTGCGCCCATGACATAAAAGGCGTGAGGACCGTCAATATCGGCCAGACCATAGAGCTTTCCGGCCAAACAGCCGGCCCTGCCGGGGTCAGGATCACCGGCGTGGAGGCGTATACGAAAAGGGGATTTCACTCAAGGGGCGAGGGGTGCGGATTCTTGATCGAGATGGCCGGCCAGAGGATATGGTTTTCCGGCGACACGGCGCGGACCCCGGAGATGGAGGGGCTTAAAGACATAGACGCGGCCATTGTCTCCATATGCGACAACATCGGCGCCATCAACCCCATGGATATAGTAGAGGCCGTTAAAGAAATAAAACCACGGCTTTTCATTCCCGTGCACTATACCCCGCCGGGAGCGCTTGACCCGGTCGTAAAGGAGGGGTTAATCGCCACAAAAGACCCTCGGTTTTTCACGAAGAAGACTGACCCGCTGAAACTCGCGCCTCATTTCGAGGGCACGGGCATAGATTACGCGGTGCTGAAGATGCTAAGTTCTTATACGCCGTGACCCCGGGGCCCAAAAAATGCCTGATTGACTTTGTCGGCTGATTTTATTACTTTTGTGCGGGTATCCGGGTTAAAAAAGCCGTAAGAGGAGGCATGGAAAAATGTTTTCAAAGGCAATCGAGAAGGTGGAAAAATTCATACGTCCGGTCGTCGTGTGCAAGCGCCACTACGACGGGACTATCGAAACCTGCGGCGGGACCCTCGTCGTGATAAACAAGGACGGGTGGTTTGTAAGCACGGCGCACGTCTTCGAGGTCATCCCGCTCTTCAATAAGCACACGCGCGAGATGGCCGAGCTTGAGGCAAAGGTCCGGCAGCTCGGCCTTGATGATTCAAGGGAGGCGCGGAGGGAATTGAAACGGCTCAGGCCCAACCCGAAATGGATTACGGCCTCCTCGATATGGCCGGGCGCCGACAACCAGGAGATACAGGACATAGGCGTCATACCGGAGGCAGACCTCCTCGTGGCGCGCCTCTCCCCGTTCGACCCGGCAGCGGTTGCCGGATACCCGTCTTTCAAAAACCCGGCCGGGGAAACCCTCAGGATAGGCACAAGCCTCTGTAAGATCGGCTACGCCTTTACCGAGATAGAGGCCGGCTTTGACCCGGCCACCAAAAAATTCGACCTCGATTTCAAAAACCTCGTGCCCTTCCCGCTCGATGGCATATACACGCGGAACATCCTGTTTAAGACCAACGGGGCCGGCGGAGCCGGCACGGAGACGAAGATACAGCCCAAGTTCATCGAAACGTCATCTCCCGGACTCAAAGGCCACAGCGGCGGGCCTGTCTTCGACACGGAAGGACGCGTATGGGGCATACAGAGCAAGACCGCGCATATCCCGCTCGGCTTTAACCCGGTCGTTGAAAAAGACGGGAAAAAGGTCGAGGAGAACCAGTTCCTGAACGTAAGCTGGGCGATACACCCCGAGGTCATCGCGGCGTTCTTAAAAGAAAAAGGAATTGAGTTTTCGATGACAGAGTAGTCCCCCGGGTTTGCGCTCCCGCACCACGATAATCCCTTGCTTCCAACCAGCCTTCTGCGCGCGCCTTTGTATGTGAGATATCTTCTTGCCGCGCCGCCCGGCGCGCCGTAATCCGTCGTCAATCAAGCCATATCCCCATCAACCTTTTTTTCTCAACCCATGACATAAGTCATATCGGGCCTCACGTAAAAATATACCATCAGAAAAAATACCGGACATCGCAGGCCCGGCGTTCCCGGCCACGCTTGAAACTAAGGAAGGTCTGATTAATTCCCAGTCCAGTCATTGCGAGCGCAGCGAAGCAATCTCGTCCTATAGGCAAATCAGTGAGTTACGAGATTGCTTCGCCGCAAAAACGCGGCTCGCAATGACAAAAAGAGAATTAATCAGAGTTTCCCTAA
>JACRCI010000082.1 GCA_016219105.1 Deltaproteobacteria bacterium
CGCGATACGGGCCGTAAGGCTCATAAAGCCGCGGATAGCGATACCCATGCACTACAACACCTTCGACGTCATAAGACAGGACCCCGGGGAATTCAAAAAGGGGCTTGAAGGCTCGCACGCCGAGGTGAGGATAGTAAGGCCGGGGGAAACTGTCGAGATATGAAAACCTGAATTTATAAGGCGGGCCTCAGGCCGCAGCGTCTTCAAGCCCAAACCTGAGATAATACCAGCAGTATTTAACGAACTCTGCCCCGGCTATCGCAAGCCCCCTGCCCTTCCACCACCTCTGCGCGTCGAAATTCGGGCTTTCCACGGGATACGGCTCAATCCCTGTATCAGCCGGCATGACCCTCCTGAATATCAGGAGCGCCCTCTCCATGTGGTAGGTCGAGGTTATAAGGAGCATTGACTTGAATCGCCGAACCTCCATGAACCTCCGCACCTCCACGGCGTTACCGTAGGTGCTTTTTGAATTTTTCTCAAGGACTATGTCCAGACGTTCAGCCACGGAAACCCTGTTGAGAAAAATGGAATCAACGTCCGCGTCCCTGTCCACACCGCTCAGCATCAACACCCGGCCCCGGCGCTTGCGCAAAAGGCCGAGACCGACGTCCATCCTGCCCGTCCCGCCCGTTAGAACCACTATGGCGTCGGCGCTCTTTCCGGTAGTCTCCACGCCCTTAAGCGAGCCGGCGAAATTCAGAAAAAGATACAGGACCAGGACAAAAAGGAAAAAAATCGGAAACAGGATTTGGACGCGCCATTTCACAAGTATACCCTTGCAACCGGAAAGATTGTATGTTATAAAGGGTAGATTACTTTTTACCGGGAAGTCAAGTAATTAAGGAGGGCAGGCGATTATGGCGTCGAAATGCGCTGTATGCGGAAAGGGTCCAGGCTACGGAAACACCGTAAGCCACGCGCACAACAAAAACAGGAGAAGGTGGAACCCCAACCTTCAGGCGGTAAGGATAGTCCAGAACGGCAAGACCCTCAAGGCCTCAGTCTGCGCAAGATGCATAAGGAGCGGCTCCATTACCAAGGCCGCCTGACCGGCAGGGCCGGCTGGTTGGCCGTCGTAGACGGCTGGTTGGCCGGCTGGATGTCCCCGGCCCCTCTTATTCCACCACGGCCACGGCGTCTATCTCGACGCCGACGCCCTTGGGAAGGTTACTCACCTCAACGGTCGCCCTCGCCGGATAAGGAGGGCTGAAAAAACTCCCGTAGGCCTCGTTCATCTCTGCAAAGGCGGAAATATCCCTTAGATAGACCGTCGTCTTCACAACGTCTCCGAGGCCCGAACCGGCCTCTTCGAGGACCGCCTTCATGTTCTCGATAGCCCTTCGCGTCTGAGCGCCTACCCCGCCGGGGGTAACTTCGCCCGTGGAGGGATCAACCGGGATCTGCCCTGACACGAATACGAAACCCCCTGCCTTTATCGCCTGAGAATACGGGCCGATGGCCTTTGGAGCGCCTGGCGTCTTTATCTCCTCTTTCGGCACTGAAACTCCTTTAAAAGTTAACATGAAAAAAATCGTAAAACCCGAAGCTGTCATGCCGAACCATGGCCTGAATTTATTTCAGGCTTGTTTCGGGGGTGACAGAATAGGGGTTTTTCAGCAGCCTTCCGATACAAACGTAAATCAAAGCCTTATGGACTTGCGGTCCTCGCTTATTGGCCTTTCGCTTCCGACCCTCTCGACCTTTATGACCTTCTTTATCTTCTGCAGCGAACTGATTATGCCTTTAAGATGCTGGGCGTTTTTAACCTCCACGTCAAAGGTACACACGGCCTTTTTATCGGGCGTGGTCTTTATGTCAGCCTCCGCGATGTTGGCGTCGGCGTTCTTTATCGCGTTGCTCATGTCCGCGAGCAGGCCCTTTTCATTGCGGCACGTGACCACGATCCTGACGGGCCTCGCTATCGCGGAGGAAGAGTCCCACTCAACGTCTATCCGCCTGTCCCGGTCAACGCCGAGCATGCCAGGACAACCCCTGGTGTGCACCGTAACGCCCTGTCCGTGGGCTATATAGCCGTCTATCTGATCCCCCGGCAGGGGGCTGCAGCATCTGGCGAACCTCACCATGATGTCGTCTATGCCCTTTACTATCACGCCCGCGCCGGAGGGTTTTGGCTTTGCCCCCTTGAACCTCTCTATAACCTTCCTGATGGTGGATATGCCTTTTTCCTGCGACAAGGCGAGCTTTTTGGGAGGGACTATCTTTGAAAGCACCTGCAATACGGATATCTTGCCGTAGCCGACGCTTATAAGGAGGCTGTCCACCCCTTGCAGGCCCAGCTCGGCTCTTGCGATCCTTTCGATGTCCCCGGATTTCACGAGCCTCCCGAATTCGAGGTCGTATTTCTTGAATTCCTTTTCGCATATCTCTTTACCGAGGGCGAGGCTCTTTTCCCTCTCCTCGGTCTTTATCCACTGCCGTATCTTGGCCTTTGCGCTGGAGGTGACGGCGAAGCCGAGCCAATCCTTGCTCGGCGCGTGCGAGGGCGAGGTGATAATCGCAACGACGTCACCGTTACGCAGCCTGTGCCTCAATGTCACCATCTTCCCGTTGACCCTGGCGCCGCTGCATCGGTGCCCGACGTCTGTGTGTATGGCGTACGCGAAATCAACCGGTGTGGCGCCCACCGGAAAGACCCTTATGTCGCCCTTTGGGGTAAAGACGAACACCTCCTCGGGGAAGAGGTCTATCTTTACGGTCTCGAGGAACTCGAAGGAATCCGTGAGGTCCTTCTGCCATTCAAGGAGCTGCCTGATCCACGCGAAACCGGCGTCGTCCTTGCCGCCCGCCGGTTTCCCCTCCTTGTATTTCCAGTGCGCGGCTATGCCGTACTCCGCTATCCTGTGCATCTCCTCGGTCCTTATCTGCACCTCCATCCTCTCCCCCTCCAGGCCGACGACCGTGGTGTGGAGCGACTGGTAGAGGTTGGGCTTCGGGATGGCTATGTAGTCCTTGAACCTGCCGGGCACGGGCTTCCACGTGGAATGTATGATGCCGAGGGCGGTGTAGCATTCCGCCACGCTGCCGACGACTATCCTGAAGGCGAGTATGTCGTGGATGTTCTCGAATTCCACGTCCTCCTTGACCATCTTCTTGTATATGCTGTAGAGGTGCTTGACCCTGCCGGCGACCTCCCCCTTTATGCCGTGCTCCCCGAGTTTTTCCTCCAGCATCCCCTTCACCGTCGAGATGTATTTCTCCCTCTCGGCCCTCCCCTTGGTGAGGCGCTCTTCAAACCAGCCGTACTTCTCGGACTCGATATACTTGAAGGCCAGGTCTTCGAGTTCGGTCTTCATCCAGCCGATGCCGAGCCTGTGCGCAAGCGGGGCGTATATGTCGAGGGTCTCCTGCGCTATCTTTTTCTGCCTTGCCGCGTCCAGCGCCCCGAGGGTCCTCATGTTGTGGAGCCTGTCGGCGAGCTTTATGATGACGACCCGGATGTCCTTGGCCATCGCGAGGATCATCTTGCGGAAGTTCTCGGCCTCCCGGTCCTCTTTCCTGTCAAACGTTATGCGGCTTATCTTGGTAAGGCCGTCCACGAGGGCGGCTATCTCAGGGCCGAAAACCTCCTCTATCTTCTCCACCGAGGTGCGGGTGTCCTCGACGGTGTCGTGCAAAAGCCCCGTGGCTATCGTGGATGAGTCCATCTTGAGGTGGGTAAGTATGGCGGCGACCTCGAGCGGGTGGCTCAGGTAAGGCTCTCCGGAGATGCGCGTCTGCCCCTCGTGGACCCTTGCGGAAAAAACGTACGCCTTCTTTATTATGTCAAGGTCCGCGGAGGTGCTGTAAGACGCGAGGGTGTCAACTATATCCTCAAGCCTGACCATAAGTATAATCTATCGCAAAACGTTTAATTTTTCAACTAAGGAAACTCTGATTAATTCTTTTTTTGTCATTGCGAGCCGCGTTTTTGCGGCGAAGCAATCTCGTAACTCACTGATTTGCCTATAGGACGAGATTGCTTCGCTACGCTCGCAATGACGGGACCGGGAATTAATCCGACCTTTCCTAATTACAGGCGAGGCCTGCTGCCCGGCCTTGCTAAACCGCCTGATTTTTGTTATATTTTCAACTTATGCGTTTTAAAAAGAAAACACTTTACGCCCTTGCAACGGCGATTGCGTTTATGACGGTTGCCATGGGCGGATTTTACGTCTACCTCGTAAAGGACCTCCCGGCCGTAGGCGCCCTCGGGGAATACAATCCGAACCTGATAACAAAGGTCTATGCCGCGGACTCAAGGGTCGTGGGGGAGTTCTACATAGAGCGCAGGATAGTGGCCCCGATGGACTCCATCCCTCCCCACCTCGTGCAGGCGTTTTTAGCGGCCGAGGACTCCAAATTTTTCGAGCACGGCGGGATTGACTACCTGGGCATCTTAAGGGCCCTCTACAAAAACCTCTCGGCCGGAAGGATAGTCCAGGGCGGCTCCACCATCACGCAGCAGGTGGCGCGGACGTTTTTCCTCTCCTCTGAAAGGAAATTCACGCGCAAGCTCAGGGAGGCAATCCTCGCCTTCAGGATAGAAAGCCAACTCTCTAAAAAAGAGATACTCCACCTTTATCTGAACCAGATATACTTCGGCAACGGGGCCTACGGGGTCGAGGCGGCAAGCGAGACGTACTACGGCAAGAACGTCAAGGATTTAAGCATAGCCGAGGCCGCGCTCCTGGCCGGGCTTCCCAAAGCGCCCAACAGGTACTCGCCATACGCGAGCTTCGAACTCGCGAAAAAACGCCAGGAATTCGTCATAGCCCGCATGCTCGAAGAGGGGTTCATAACAAAAAAAGAGGCCGACGACGCGGCGGCCGAGAAACTCGCGCTTAAGCCCAGGGAATTAAGAAACCTGTGGGTAGGCCCTTACTTTACCGAGCACATAAGGAGATACATCGAGGAGAAATACGGCGATACGCTCCTCTATAACGGCGGACTCAACATCTTTACGACCATGGACGTGGAGACGCAGAAGGCGGCCAACGCCGCGGTTGACTACGGGATACGGACATACGACAAGAGGAGGGGTTACAGGGGGCCGGTCAGGACGCTCAGGACAGGCGACGATATCAAGGCGTTCCTCGCGGAGGCGGACCAGCAGATGACCTATGACCCCTTAAGGGCGGGTGCCGTATTACAGGGGGTTGTAGCGTCGGTTGACGCGGCTGAAAGGACGCTAACCGTTAATATCGGCACGCGGCGCGGCATAATCCTCTACCCTGACCTCGCGTGGGCGAGGCTCTACAACCCGACACAGAACCCGGACGGCGGAAAGTTCGTGAACCCAATGGGGCTATTTACCTCCGGAGACGTCCTGGAGGTGAGGGTCAAGACGCTACCCTCCACCCCATCATCAAGCGACGATAACGGCTCCACCATCGCGCTCGAACTCGAACAGACGCCGCTTATAGAAGGCGCGCTCATAGCCATGGAGCCTCAGACCGGTTATGTCAAGGCCATGGTGGGAGGGTCGGATTTCCTGAAAACGCAGTATAACCGGGCCATTCAGGCCAAAAGGCAGCCGGGCAGCGCCTTCAAACCCATAATCTACTCCGCAGCCATAGACTCGGGATACACGCCGGCGACGGTCGTGGTGGACTCTCCCATCGTGTTCACGGGGTCGCTTAAGATCGGGGACGAGGAAATGGACTGGAAGCCGAGGAACTTCGAGGAAAAATTCCACGGCCCGACCACCGTAAGGGAGGCCATCGCCAAATCGCGGAACGTGGTCACCGTAAAGGTCCTGAAGGACATCGGGGTTTCAAGCGCCATATCGTACGCCCGCAAACTCGGCATAGAGTCGCCGCTCGCCTCGGACCTGTCGCTTGCGCTGGGCTCTTCCGCGGTGTCGCTTATGGAGATGACCAGGGCGTTCGCCACCTTCGCGAACATGGGGCTCAAGCCGGAGCCGGTATTCATCACGAAGGTCACGGACAAAGACGGCAACGTGCTTGAGGAAAGGGGGACGGCCTTGGAGGCGGTCTTAAGCCCCCAGACATCCTACATAATAACCAACCTCCTGCAGGGCGTCATTGAAAACGGCACGGGCTGGAGGGCCAGGGCGCTCGGCAGACCCGTGGCCGGCAAGACCGGCACCACGAACAACTTAAACGACGCGTGGTTCATCGGATACGTCCCGGGACTCGTTGCGGGCGTGTGGGTGGGATACGACAACGAACACCAGCTCGGACACGGCGAGACCGGCGCCCAGGCGGCCCTGCCCGCGTGGGTAAAATTCATGAAGGAAGCGCTCGAGCCAGTCCCTTCCGGAAACTTCCCTGTCCCGGACGGCGTGGAATTCGTAAGGATTGACCCTGAAAACGGACTCCTTGCCGGAGCGGCCACAAAAAACCCGGTCTTTGAGGTCTTCAAGGTCGGGACCGCGCCAACGACGATATCGGACGGAAAGGGGGCGTCTCCGGGGGGAGAGGACTTTTTCCTGATAGATTCCGGGAAGGAACAGGAAAAAGAGGAACTTAAGAAAACACCCCGCGACAAAGGCGCGGCACCGGGGGCGTTTTAAAAAAAACCGCCGGTTACCGGTCATTGGGCCGCGGCCCTTAAGTCCTTCCTTACCGGTGCCCGGCAACGGATAACTTCCAATGCGCTACGCCATACTGTCCGATATCCATGCAAACCTCGAGGCGCTTAATTCCGTCCTTGAAAAGATAGACTCTCTCGGCGTTGACAAAACCGTCTGCCTCGGCGACATCGTGGGCTACAACTCAAACCCCAACGAATGCATCGAGATAATAAAAAAAAGGGGCATCCACTGCATAATGGGTAATCACGATTCGCGCGCCGCTGGAATCGAGGAGCCGCGCGACTTCAACCCCATGGCGGCCGAGGCGCTTTACTGGACCAGGAAAGAACTCACCGCCAATAACAGGGATTTTCTTGAGGGGCTTCCGCGTAAATCCATCGTTGACAACGCGTTCCTCGCCTTCCACGGCTGGATAAACTCAACCGACGGCTACATCTTCTCGGAAAACGACGCCGCGGAGAACTTCAAACTCATGGACGAAGCAACGATCGCCTTTTTCGGCCACACCCACGTAAGGCTCGCCTACGTCGAGACAGGAGGCAGGGTCACGACCAGCTTGGACCACAGGTTCAAGCTGGAAAAAGGGCTGAGATACCTCGTAAACCCGGGCGGCGCCGGACAACCCAGGGACAGGGACCCGAGGGCTCCCTTCCTCGTCTACGACCATGAAAACGGAGAGATAACATTTTACAGGGTGGAATACGACATGGAAAAATGCGCGGAAAAGATACTGTTGAGCGGACTGCCCGCGACGCTCGCGGAAAGGTTGAAATCAGGCCGGTAGGCCGGCTATCCGATAGGCGCGAGGCGATGCGTCAGTGAACAGTCCCCTTTGACACCTCTCCTTCGGGCACGGACTCTCCGGTGTGGAACGGGTCGTCGGAAAACCTGTCGCGGCAGGACTTGCACAGGATGTAGGTTCTCTCCATATAGACGTCTTCCTCGAGGGTCTTGGGGTCAACGTTCTCAATGGCGTCAAGAAGCTCATGTATACCGTCCTCGACGTCTCCGGGATATTCCTCAATATAGCCGTCGAAGTCCGCGAAGCTTTTCACCTCTATTATGTATTTCAACCCGCCCCTGGAAAGTTCCCTGCCGCAACCCTGGCATCTCAGCATGGTCATGACCCTGATGTCTCCTCGCCTTGAATGTAATGGACGGCTACTTTTCAAATCTTAACCCCAAACACAAAGCTTGTCAAATCAAATGCAAAATGCTATAAATATCCCTTATGCCGCAGGAACTTATCCTTTCGAGGGACGCCTATCTCCTTACGATAGACCTGAGGCTCTTTTGGCTCGTCGCCTTCATCTACGCCGCCTCGGCGCTCGTCTTCATACTCCACGCAGTCACACGCTCCCCTCAGGCGGGTTCGGCCGCGAGGGGGATTATGTGGGCCGGCGTCGTCATCCACCTCTTTTTCATCGCCTTCAGGACGTTCGAGGGCGGCAGGGCCCCTTTCCAGACCCTTTACGAGAGCCTTTCGTGGTTTGCCTGCACGGCCTCGCTCACATGCGTCGTCGTATCGAGGAAATTCAGGGACGTCCACGTCCCCTCGATGTTCGTCGTGATGCTTTCGGCCGGGGCGAGCTTTTACGCCCTTCTCACGAGAAACCCGGCGGTTGACCCGCTTTCCCCGCCGCTGCAGAGCTGGTGGTTCGAGTGGCACGTGGTCATGGCTTTCCTCTCTTACGCGGTTATAGTGGTAAGCTGCGCCATAGAGGGCACATACCTCATCTCAAGGCCGCTGCTTGCAAGGGGTGCACCCCGGGCGTTGGGACTTACGGCCCAGGACACCGACGGGTTCAGAAAGACCGCCTTCAACCTCGTGCTTTTCGGTTTCCCTCTCCTTACCTTTGCTGTATTCTCGGGCGCCGCATGGGCGAACGAGGCATGGGGCAGGTACTGGAGTTGGGACCCGAAGGAGACATGGTCGCTTATAACGTGGACGGTGTTCGCCATGTACCTCCACGCCATGGGCATACCGGCGTGGCGGAAAAACGTGGCGAGCATCTTGAACGTGGCCGGTTTCATCTGCATGATGATGACGTTCCTCGGAGTAAACTGGCTCGCGAAACTCCTCGGTATACCGGGCCTTCACCTCTACGCGGTATAAAGCCCATGGCCGGGACAAACAAAAAAACCGGCAAGGCCGGAGTGCCGGCCGGCGCCTCGCTCTATCTCTACCGTAAGCTCTCATCCCTCAGGGTATCGGTTTATTTGCTCGGCGTCCTTACTTTTTTCTACGGCCTCGGAACCGTATTCCCGCAGGGCGCGGCCCTGGAGGAATACTCAGGGGCCGGGGGCAAAGTCGTTGCGGCCGTAAGGCTTTTCAACCTCCTCGACATCTTCAATACCCCGTGGTTTCTGGTCCCGGCCTTCGTGCTTTTCCTCAACGTGCTCGTCTGCACCTACGACAGGTTCTTCACCATAAGGGCGCGTAAAAAGACCCTGCCGGAAACGTTCCCGGCCGACTGCGCTGTAACGCTCGACTGCGCACGCTCGGACGTGGAGGAAGAACTGCCCGGGATACTGCGCGGGAAGCTCGGCTTCCGCGTCCTTTCGAAAACCCCCGGGTGGACGGTCCTCGAAAAAGGGCTTTCCTACAGGTGGCTCACGTGGCTCTATCACGCGGCTTTAGCCGCGAGCTTCGCAGGTTTTATCCTCTCTGGCCTTTTCGTGCGGGAGGGCATGGTCACGCTGAGGCCGGGCAAACCCGCGGAGGTCGTCTCGGCCGGGGAAAAGCTCGGCTGGCTCGAGAAGGAAGACCATGCCGCGCCGGATTTCAGGCTCGTCCTCGACGCCTTCATAACGGCCTACACCCAATCGCCATCCCTCGAATATCCCACGGACAAACGGTCGAGACTCGCCTATGCCCTGGGCTGGAAGGGCCTCTCGTATAAATCAGAGGAGGATTCGTTTTTCCCGAAAGACTGGTTTTCAAAGCTCAGGGTCTTACGGGGCGGTGCCACGGTGAGCGAAAAAACCATCGAGGTCAACGACCCGCTCAAGTTCGAGGGCTACACCTTCTATCAGGCCGCCTACGAGCAGACGCTCAGGCTCAGGGTAAAAGGCTCTCCATCCATAGTGGAGGCAAAGGCCGGCGAGAAGATAAAGCTGCCTGGGATGGAAGGCGAGTTCCTCTTCGGCACGCTGCGGGTCGGCACGCTCAACCGGCTTGACGGGACGGTTGAGAAGATAATCCCGTTTACGACAGTAAAAAAGATAACGGACGCCAAAGAGAGCGCCGGAAAGGGGATGAGGCTCACGCCCGGCAACAGCGTTGATATTGACGGCAGGACAATCGAGTTGGTTGATTTCGAAGAGGCCTCGGTCTTAAGCTACCGTTACGACCCGGGGGTTCCCGTCCTCTGGGTGGCTGGAAGCCTTGTCTTCATAGTCATGGCGCTTCGGTGTTTCGGGAGGTGGTATATGCTCGCATACACGCTTGAGGATACCGGCGGCCGAACCCTCCTTAAACTCCACATAAGGGCGAAAGGCCTGAGCGCGGACCCCGAGAGGATAAAAAGAAGGCTCCTCCACTGCCTGTCGAACCGCGCATAATCCCACGATGACCCTTACGGAATTCATAGGAGAACTCAAGAAAAGAAAAGACCTCAGGGAATTCGTCCACCACGAGATAATACCCCCCGTAACCGCCTCGTTCGCCGGAACAGAAAAGCCGCTTCGCCCGGAGCTTGAAAAAGCGCTCAAAGGATATGGAATTGAAAAACTCTACGCCCATCAGGCCCGGGCCATTGACCTCGTAAGGCAAGGGAAAAACGTCGTCGTGATGACCCCTACCTCCAGCGGAAAAAGCCTGGTATACAACATCCCGGTCATCGAAGGCATCCTCGGAGACCCCCACAGCCGCGCCCTCTATCTTTTTCCCCTCAAGGGGCTGGAGCATGACCAACTTAAGGCCTTAACGGAAATATCCGGGAAGATACCGCTTGAGAACGCCTGCGCGATATACGACGGCGATACCGCCGGGCGCATGAGGGAAAAGATACGCGCAAGCCCGCCGTCGGTCGTCTTCACGAACCCGGATATGCTCCATCTCGCGATATGCGCCTTTCACGGCAAATGGGAGGTTTTTTTAAGGAACCTCCGATACGTCATAATAGATGAAATCCACTCTTACAGGGGCGTCGTCGGCTCTCACGTGGCGCAGGTATTGAGGAGGTTGAGGAGGATCGCCGGGTCCTACGGCTCCAACCCGGTCTTCATAGCGTCGAGCGCGACGATAGCGAACCCGCAGGAGCTGACGGCCACGTTAACCGGGCTTCCGTTCGAGCTTGTTGCCACAAGCGGCGCCCCGCAGGGCAAAAGGAATTTCCTCTTCCTCGACCCGGCTCCGGAGGTGAGCCCCTACTCAGCGGCGACAAGGCTTTTTACGGAATCCGTCAGGGCCGGCTTCAGGACCATCGCCTTCACAAAGGCCCGCAAGATTACCGAGCTCATGCACGCGTGGACAGAAAAGGACGCCCCGGACATAAAAAACTCCATAAGCTCATACCGCGCCGGGTTCCTCCCCGCCGAAAGAAGGGAGATAGAGGCCCGTCTTTTCTCCGGGGAACTCAAGGGCGTTATTTCAACGAGCGCGCTCGAACTGGGCGTTGACATCGGCGGGCTCGACGTGTGCATACTCGCGGGCTATCCCGGGACGATAAGCTCAACGTGGCAGAGAAGCGGCAGGGTCGGTCGCGGCGGGAGGGACTCGCTCATAATAATGGTCGCGATAGAGGACGCGCTCGATAGATATTTCATGCGTCACCCGCAAGAGTTTTTTGGAAGAAACGCCGAGGCCGCGGTGGCGGACGTCGCAAACCCCCTGATACTCAAATCGCATCTTCAGTGCGCCGCATCCGAGCTGCCGGTGGCCGCGGACGATGGAGTCTATGACATGGCCGTTGCAACGCCTGTTCTCGACGAACTTGCGGGGGAGGGAAAACTCTGGCGCTCGAAGGTGAAAAACACATGGAACCCGCGCGCCCGCTACCCGCACAGGAATGTGTCAATAAGGGGCACCGGCGCGCCGTACCGGATCGTCAGTGAAGACCGTAAACCCATCGCAGAGGGAGATTCGTCGCGGGTATTGAGGGAACTGCACCCCGGCGCGATATACATGCACAGGGGGAGCCAGCACCTCGTCTTGAGCCTCAATATGGCGGATAGGGAGGTCGTATGCCGCAGGGTGGACGTAAACTACCACACCTCCCCGATAACTGACGAAGACACGGAGATAATATCGGTGGAAGCTAAGAAAAGGGTTGAGAATTTCGACGTAACCATCGGAACTTTAAGGATTACGGAGAGCGTCCTCGGCTACAGAAAAAAAGAACTTTATACGCGCAGGATAATTGACGAGCGCACGCTTACCCTCCCCCCGCATGTGTTCACAACGACCGGGATATGGATGGAGGTTCAGGAAACCATACTCGATAAGGTCAGGGCCCTCGGCTACGGCGCTGCCGGGGGCCTCCACGCCCTCGAACATTCGGCCATAGCGGCGCTGCCCCTTTACGCGATGTGCGACCGTATGGACCTCGGAGGTGTAAGCTATACCATGAGCCCTCAACTCGAGGCCCCGGCCATATTCATATACGACGGCTATGAAGGCGGGATTGGGCTTACGCGGAGGGGCTATGGTGTCATCAAGGATTGGTTTGCCTCGACCCTCAAACTCATGGAGGACTGCCCGTGCGAGGTCTCCTGCCCATCATGTACCCAGGACCCGAAATGCGGCAATAACAACGAGCCTCTGGATAAAAGGGCGGCGATCTTGATACTCAGACAATGGCTGGCCGGCAAGCCGGGCATAGTTCATCGGGGCCGCACAAAATTCGTTGCCTTGCCCTGATACGGTTAGCTGTGATATAAACTCGATATCTGACAGGTCTTAATCGGCCGTTTATCGCATGGGACGCGCGATAAACGGGGAAAGGATTTGGATGTTCTCGCCGAGGAAAACAGGCGCATTCCTTTTGCCGTTTATTTTATTTTCCGCGGTGGTGGCTGCCGCCACCGCGGCATACGGCGGCACTCCTGCCGGCCCCCGAGCGGTCCTCGACGGCCCTCCAGCCGGAGAGGAGGCGGGAAACGCGAGTAAACTCTTCAAGGTGAAACGTAACGGCAAATGGGGGTTCATAGACTCATCCGGCAACGTTGTTATCGAACTCCGGTTCGACTGGGTCGGGAGTTTTTCCGAAGATCTGGCGTTCGTCAAGACCAACGGCAAATGGGGCTACATAGATACGACCGGGAAGGCCGTAATCGCGCCGACATTCGACTGGGCCGGGGATTTCTCGAAAGGACTTGCGGCGGTAAAGGCCAACGGCAAATTCGGCTACATTGACAGGACCGGAAAATACGCGATAGAACCGCGGTTCGAGGAGGCGTGGAATTTCTCGGAGGAGGCTACGCTGGTAAAGGCCGAAGGCAAGTTCGGATACATAGATAAAACCGGGAAATACGCGATAGAGCCGCAATTCGGCCGTGCGTTTATTTTCAGCGAAGGGCTGGCAAGGGTGGTTACGAACGACCTATACGGCTACATAGATGAGAATGGAAAGGTTGTCATCGCGCCCCGGTTTGAGGACGCCGGGGATTTTTCAGAAGGCCTGGCAACGATTGAAAGCAACGGCACATGGGGCTACATAGATACGACCGGCAAGGCAGAAATCGCGCCGACAGACGACTCCGCAGGGCATATCACGAAATGGCTTCCGAC
>JACRCI010000083.1 GCA_016219105.1 Deltaproteobacteria bacterium
ATACGGTTCTTGTCTGGATCAGAACCCGCCATGCGGGTCAGGCGCCGTATCTCCTTATACGGTTCTTGCCTGGATCAGAACCCGCCATGCGGGTCAGGCGCCGTATCTCCTTATACGGTTCTTGCCTGGATCAGAACCCGCCATGCGGGTCAGGCGCCGTATCTCCTTATACGGTTCTTGTCTGGATCAAAGCCCGCCATGCGGGTCAGGCGTCCTTACTCCTTACCGGACCAGAGATCTTTATCGCGCAGAGGCTCCCGCACATAGTGCACACGTCGGCGTCCGCCGGCGGGCTCGATTTCCTGATGGCCCCGGCCGTTGCGGGGTCTATCGAAAGCCTTATCTGCCCGTCCCAGTCGAGGCGTTTGCGCGCCCTGCTCATCTGTATATCCCGTTCGATCGCGCCCGGCGCCTTTTTAACGATGTCCCCGGCATGGGCCGCTATCCTGGAGGCGATAACGCCCGTCCTTACGTCAGTAACGTCCGGAAGCCGCAGGTGCTCGCTGGGTGTTACGTAGCATAGGAAATCCGCCCCCGATGCGGCCGCTATGGCCCCTCCTATCGCGGAGGTGATATGGTCCCAGCCCGGGGCTATGTCGGTTACGAGCGGGCCGAGGACATAGAAAGGCGCGCCGCTCGACAGGCGCTTTTCCAAAAGCACGTTTGCCTCTATCTGGTCCATGGGCACGTGTCCGGGCCCTTCTATCATGACCTGAACGCCCTCCCTAACGGCCCTGCGGGCGAGAGTTCCAAGGGTCGAAAGCTCTTCTATCTGCGCCCCGTCGGTAGAGTCTTTGAGGCAGCCGGGCCTCAGTCCGTCGCCGAGGCTCAGGACCATGTCGTATTTTTTCGCGATCTTGACCAGCCTCGGAAAATCCTCGTAAAGCGGGTTTTCCCTCCCGTTGAACCTCATCCACTCGGCCGTGAGCGCGCCGCCCCTCGACACGATGCCCATGACCCTGTTGTCTTTTTCCGCCTTTTCGACGGCCGACATCGTGACGCCGCAGTGCACGGTGATGAAGTCCACGCCATCATCGGCGTGCCTCTCCACGGCCTCGAAGAATTCCTCAGGTGTAAGCTCGACAAAGGATTTCCCCTTTTTTTTCGCCCCCAGCGCGGCCTGGTATACCGGGACCGTGCCGATTGGCACGGACGATTCCTTGATTATGCGGCGGCGTATCTCGTCCAAGTCGCCGCCGGTTGAAAGGTCCATCACCGCGTCCGCGCCCGCGGCGATCGCCGCGTGGAGCTTTTTCAATTCCTCCCCGATATCCGTCCTGTCCTCCGAGGAGCCTATGTTCGCGTTTACCTTCGTTTTAAGGCCCCTCCCTATGGCGAGCGGTTTTATCGAGCGTCTGAGCCTGCTCCGCGCAATTATGACCGTCCCCGATGCGATCCCGTCCCGGATGTGTTCGGCCGGGACCCCTTCGAGCAGCCCGGCCTCTTTCATTTCGTCGGTTACTTTGAGGCTGCGGGCAAGTTCAAGTCTTGTCATGCAATCCCCCTTTTTTCCCCTTTAGGTAAGGGGATCTTAGTTATCATGTCCAGTTCCTTCAGTATCTCTGCGGTGCGTTTCCCGACGGTCTTGATATCCGGGCTTTTGATAATGGCCGATATGAGCGCCACGCCGTAAGCCCCGCCCTCGGTTACCTCCTTAATCCTTTCTTTCTTTACCCCGCCTATCGCGAATATTGGTATCTCAAGCCTCCCCGTTGCTTTTTTCAGAACCCCAAGCCCGACCGGTCTGCCGTATTCAGCCTTTGACGGCGTAGGGTATATCGGCCCGAGCGTTATGAAATCGGCCCCGTCTTTTTGGGCCTTTATCGCCTCCAGGACGCTGTGCGTCGAAACCCCGATGAGTTTTTTCCTGCCGAGGAGCCTCCTTGCGTCTTTCGGCGAAAACCCGGCCTGGCCAAGATGCACCCCGTCCGCGTCAACGCCGAGCGCCACGTCAATCCTGTCGTTTATGAAAAGTCTTGCCCCGTAGTCTGAGGTTAAAACCTTAAGCCTTTCGGCGAGCCTGAACAGCTCGCCTCCACCCATGTCCTTTTCCCTCAACGCGACGGCCCGGCAGCCGGCGTCAAGGGCGGCCTTTATTGCCGCGATAATGTTGCCTGCGGGCGATAACCTCTTGTCGGTGATGAGATAGAGCCTGAAATCAGGCCTTTTCATAATCCTTCAGGCGCCTGATGGAGCCGCTTTTTTATCATTACCGCGCCCGCGGCCGTTATCAGAACGAGGCTTAATACCTGCGCCGCCCGTAGGCTGCCCAGCATGAGGCTGTCGGCCCTGAAACTCTCGACAACGAACCTCCCCCCGGAGTACATGAGCATGTAGGTGGCGAAGATGAACCCGTCCTTATGGTTTTTCTTCCTCAACCTTAACCAGAGTATCGCGAATATGCCGAGGTTTATCATCATCTCATAGAGCATGACCGGGTGGATCGGGACGCCGGGGAATTCCGTCCCGGCGATGCTTCCCGGAGGAAAGACCATGCCCCACGGCAGGTCCGTGGGGACTCCGTGCGCGTCTCCGTTCATGAAATTGCCGAAACGGCCGAACGCCTGCCCCAGTATCAACGCCGGAGCCACGCAATCGGAAAGCCTCCAGAAAGGCGCGTCCTTTTTCCTCAGGTAAAGCCATGCCGCAAGCAGCCCCCCGATGACGCCGCCGTGGATGGCGAGCCCGCCGTGCCATACCGCGGGTATCTCGGAGGGGAACGCGGAGTAGTAGCGCCAGTTGAAAACGACGTAATAGGCCCTCGCGCCCGCGATACCGGCGATTGTGACCCAGAGGATGAAGTTCATCACTTCGTCTTCGGTGAGCGGGATGCCTTTGCGCCTCACCTCGCCTTTTATTATGCGGCTCGCGACAAGTATCGCCACCACGTACATCAGCCCGTAGAAACGTATCTGTATCGGGCCGAACTCAAAAAGAACCGGATGCAAGTTTGTCCCTCCCGCGACGGTTTTTTATTCCCCGACCATCCCGGCGACCGGGCTTGAGGCCGTTGCGTATAGCCTCTTCGGAATCCTTCCGGCACGGTACGCGAGCCTCCCCGCCTCTACCGCGAGCCTCATGGCCCTGGCCATCCTGACAGGCTCTTTTGCGCCGGCAATACCGGTGTTCATGAGCACTCCGTCGCAGCCGAGCTCCATGGCGATTGCGGCGTCGCTTGCGGTCCCCACGCCCGCGTCCACGATTACCGGCACCTTGACGCTTTCGAGGATTATGCGGATGTTGTAGGGGTTTCTTATCCCCAGCCCGCTCCCTATGGGCGCGGCGAGCGGCATGACCGCGGCGCAGCCGATATCCTCGAGCTTTCTCGCCATTACGGGGTCGTCGTTCGTGTAGGGCAGTACCGTAAAGCCCTCCCTTACGAGTATCTTTGCCGCCTCGAGCAGGGCCTCGTTGTCCGGGAACAACGTCCTTTCGTCCCCTATGACCTCAAGTTTTACGAGGTCCGTCGAGAGGGCCTCCCTCGCGAGACGGGCGGTCCTGACCGCGTCATCGGCCGTGTAGCACGCGGCGGTATTCGGCAGGAGCGTGTACCTTGAGGTGTCTATGCGGCCGAGGAACGACCCGGCGGGCTTTTTGAAGTCAACCCTTCTTATCGCGACCGTCACGACCTCGGCGCCCGATTCCCTGAGGGCCTCGACCATAACCTCGTCCGAGGGGTATTTCCCAGTGCCCACCATAAGACGGGAGGTGAACGTCCTCGTTCCTATTTTAAAAGTGTCTTCCATAAAGGGTGTTTCCTCCTGTCTATTTAAAAGACGCAGGGCTAAAGCCCTGCCCTGCGGTATACACAGCGACATAAGTAGTTGCGCATACAGAGCGGCGCCTTGTATGAAAATCACCCTCCGCCGACCATGCGCACTATCTCTATTGAGTCGGCTTCTTTAAGCGCGGCCCGGGGGTGCTCTCCGGACGGGACTATCTCGCCGTTGAGTTCGACCGCGATGCCTTGCAAGGGTATCCCAAGGGTTTTAAGAAGCCCCTCGACGGTCGTTCCTTCCGCTATCTCGGCTGTCCTTCCGTTTACGGATATCTTCACGGTTTTCCGCTACAGATAAAGGTCCCTTTTTCCCCTTTCAAGCTCCTCCATCCTTCTGTCCACCTCTTTTTTCATCGCCGGGTCTTTAATCTCGGCGAGTGCCTTTTCTATGGCGCGGGTGAAGATATCCGCGCGTCCGTTCGGCGGGTTGTCGAGCGTGTATTCCTTGAGCGTAAGTACCGCGTTTGCCTGGCAGAATTTTTCCATCCCGCCGGATGAGGTTATTTTCGTAAAGTTCTCCCCGACCCTGCCAATGCGGTAGCACGTGGTGCAGAGGCTCGGCAGTCCCCCCTCGGCGATTACCGAGGCCATGACCTCGACGAGGCTCCGGCGGTCGCTTGTCGAGAACTGCTCCAGCGCCGGGGTCGCGCCCGCGTAACCGCCCGGGCCGGTGCGAGACGATGCGCTCATCTGGGACGCCCCGGCGTGGACGAGAAAATTCCTCAATGGCTCGGGCTCCCTCGTGGATACCACCACGCCCGCCGAAGGCACCGAGAGCCGGTAGACGGACACAATTTTTTTAAGCTCCTCGTCGCTCACGGCGAGCCCGCCATCCTTGATGGCGGAGCCGTGCGCCGGCCTGAGCCTCGGCACGGATATGGTATGGGCATGGGTCCCGAAATTTTCAAACAGGTGCCTTGAATGCGCGATTGTCGAGAGGCAGTCGAACCTCGAGTCATAGAGGCCGAGGAGAGAGCCTATGCCCACGTCCTTAAACCCGGCCTCAAGCGCCCTGTCCATGACCGAGATCCTGTAATCATAGTCCTTTTTCGGGCCGGCCGGGTGCACGAGCGCGTATGTGGGGCGGTGGTAGGTTTCCTGAAAGACCTGATACACGGCCGCCCCGGATCTCTTAAGCTCTTTAAGCCCCTCGACGCCCATCGGCGGGGCGTTGACGTGGACTATCCTTATGCCGGTTTGTCCGTATATTGTCTTTACGGAGTTTATTATGTAATCAAGCCCTCTCAGGGGGTCTTCACCCGTTACGAGGAGGACCCTTTTAAAGCCCATCTTTTCGAGCGCGCGGGCTTCATTGATGAGTTCGCCGCTATCGAGGGCCTTGCGCGGGAGGTCCTTGTTGGCGGACCTGAAGCCGCAGTAAAGGCAGGCGTTTTTGCAGTAGTTGGAGAGGTAGAGCGGCGCGAAAAGGACTATCCTCCTGCCGAAAATCCTTTGCTTTATTTCATCCGCCCTGTCGTAGAGCGTCTTGAGTTTAGCCGGGTTTTCTATTTTCAGAAGCCAGGCCGCGTCTTCGAGAGAAAGCCCCTTTAATCCTTCCGCCTCCTTGAGTATGGCGGAGAGCGCTTTTTCCGAGGGCTCTTTCGCCTCTTTCAGCGCGGCCTCTATCCTATCGGTATCCACTATCATACATACCAACCAGCCTGCCTGCAGCAGGCAGGCCGTCCTCGACGGCCAACCAGCCGTCCTCGACGGTTTTTGAAATAAAAAAGGCCGCCGGAAGAAACGGCGACCGATATTCGCGGGCCTTTTTACCAAAGGCCCGCCAAAACTTTCCATATCGGCCGCTTCCCTACGCCGGCATTAACCGGATCAGGTTCAGAGGGTTTTCCCTTTTTTGATCGGAATTCTCAGCCCTGTTAAAGGGGGCTCCCCTAGCAGCCCTGTGTTTTAATCTTTATATGAATAAGGATACCAGCAAGGCCCGGTCATGTCAAGGGGCGCTCCATTTCGGGTAATGTATCATATCTTGTGTCAGTAAAAAGAAAGGGGTATCTTTATAGCGGTTCAGCGCCAACCAAACCTACTATAAGGAGGTACCCCCTATGGCTCA
>JACRCI010000084.1 GCA_016219105.1 Deltaproteobacteria bacterium
CAAGGGGAGGAGAAAAACACAACAGGGCAGGCCGGTGAGACCGGCCTGCCACGCTCTACGAATCGTCAACGTGAACTACCCCGGCCTTTATCGCACCCGGCGCGGGATATAAACTGACTGACTGACTGACTGACTGACTGAGCAAGACCCGTGCCATGCGCGCCGCCTAAGGAGAGGGAGTAGTTGATATCTTTATATAGCAGTATCCTTCAAAAATAGCAAGCGGAAATTTATTGCCCATGCGCCCGGACGTGGATAGCCCCTTCCCGGCCGGTCTTGACCGGGCCATGAAAAGGTAATATCCTGTAACCATGCTCATCGAAGAGATGGACGATATCGCGCCGGTTGCCGCGTTCGCGGCGATGCGGCGCATGGCGATGCCATTTATCCTCTCCGGTTCTCCGGCGTGGAAGAGGCGGTATTCCTACGTCGGCGCCGCGCCGGTTGCCGTTATCAGGACCGAGGCAGGCAAAACAACGTCCGGGACGCTGGTCTTTAGAGACCCGTTCGAGGCGGTCGAAACGGTATTGCAAAAGGAGCGGGACGGATGGGGCGGCCCCTTGCGTCATGACATGCGGTCTCGGAAAACGGCCGCGGGAAACGGCCTTTCCCCCTTCAGCGGCGGGGCCGTGGGATACCTCGGATACGGTTTGAACGGGGTCATCGAGCCTCGTCTCTCCGTGACGCGAAAGGGCGTCACCTGCGTCCCGGACGCCCTCATCGGCATATATGAAACGGTCTACGTCTACGACCACGAGGAGGCCAGGGGATGCCTGACGTCGTCCGGCAGGGACATGGCCGGTTTCAATAAAATCAAAGACCTCCTGCGCCGGGCGAAGACGCAGACCGCACCCGAACCCCTCCGGCCCTCCGGAGGCATGGCCTTCAACATGACGCGGGGACAATACCTGCGGATGATCGAACGCGCCAAGGCGTATATATCCGCCGGGGACGTCTACCAGATAAACCTCGCGCAGAGGATAAGCGTCCCGGTCGAGGGAGACCCGCTGAGTCTCTTCCTCCGGCTCCTCGATGAGAAGCCCGCGCCATACCCGGCGTTCATGGACTTAGGCGGCTTCCAGATAATATCCAACTCGCCTGAACTTCTCCTGAGCGTCAGGGGCAACGGGGTCGAGACCTCCCCCATAAAAGGCACAAGACCGCGAGGGCATACCCTCGCGGAAGACCGCGCAATGATCAACGAACTCAAATCCAGCCGCAAGGAACGCGCCGAGCACGTGATGATAGTAGACCTCGAGCGCAGCGACTTGGGCAGGGTCTGTCTTCCAGGAAGCGTGGAGGTGGCGGCCTTCGAGGCCGTCGAGAGCTACGAACACCTGCACCACATGGCATCCACCGTGAGGGGCAGACTCAGGCCGGGCATTACGTCAGCCGGGGCGCTCCGGTCATGCTTTCCCGGAGGCTCTGTCACGGGCGCGCCCAAGGTCCGCGCCATGGAGATAATCGCCGAGCTTGAGCCGGAGGCCAGAGAGATATACACCGGCGGCATGGGCTGGATAGGATTTGACGGGGAGATGGACATGGCGATGACCATAAGGACGGCGGTGGTGAAAGACGGCGAACTCCGCCTCCACGTCGGCGGCGGCATAGTGGCGGACTCCGCGCCTGAGGACGAATACGCCGAGACCATGCTCAAGGCGCGGGATTTTCTTGAGGCGTTGGGCATTGCCGAAGCGCGCACCGCGTGAAGACCGGGGGTGATAATATGCCAAAAGCAAAGACATATAAAGTCTACCTCAACGGCTCCATCGTCCCAGGAGGCAAGGCGTCGGTGACGGTCTTCGACCGGGGCCTTCTCTACGGCGACGGCCTATTCGAGACCATGAAGGCGGCGGACGGGACAATCGCCTTCAAGGACGCACACTTGAGACGCCTTAAAAAAGGCGCGGCCCTCCTCGGCATCCCCGCGAAGGGCATCAGGGGTTTCTTCGCGGACGTCCGCTCAGGTCTCCTCGAAAGGCTCCTCCATACGAACCGGCTCGACAGGGGCGCGGCATATATGAGGATAACCGTAACTCGCGGGGTCTCGGAAGAGGGCTACGGCTCGACGAAATGCCTTGCCCCGACCGTCCTTGTAACGGCCAGGGCCATGGACGCAAAGGCAGCCGCAAGGATGCAGAAAAAGGGCGTGAACGCCGTATTCATCAAAGGGTATTGCCCGTCCATACCGTGGATAAAAACGCTCAACTATCTCCCAAGCGTCCTCGGCAGGGCCGAGGCCGCGAGGAAGGGCGCGTCAGAGGGCATATTCACCGGGTTGGACGGCTCCATAACCGAAGGCACGTCCACCAACGTCTTTATCGTAAAGTCAGGCGTCCTGAAGACCCCTGCGGTCTATGACGGCGGCCCGGGCAAGGGCGTGCTACCGGGGATCGTCCGCGAGGAGACCATCAAGGCCGCTAAACGTCTCGGCATCTCCGTCAGGGAGGCGCGTCTCAAGCAACGGGACCTCATGGAGGCTGACGAGGCGTTTCTCACGAACTCCGGCATCGAGATAGTCCCGCTCGTCCGGGTCGGCGCAAGGATAATCGGCAACGCAAGGCCCGGCAACGTAACGAGGATGCTCCAGAGGGCGTTCGGATTAGACTTCTAACCCCGTATTCCCCGCCAAATTCTTGCGTTTTAAGCCTTGATGGGCTATATTTAAGCAGTGAATCCAGCCGATAACAAGACCATGCCCGGCGAGAATCCGGCGTGCGATAACGAATCGAAGCAGCGCCTTGCCCAGCTCGCGGCCTTCAACGAGATCGGCAAGGCCCTGGCCTCCTCCCTCGACCTAAAGAAAATCCTCGGCATAGTGATGGACAGGATAAGCGGCCTCATGCAGCCCAAGAACTGGTCGCTCCTCCTCCTCGACGAGCAGACGGACGAACTCCGGTTCGAGATAGTCGTGGGCGAAGGCTCAGAGAAGATAAAGGGACTCAGGCTCAAGCTCGGCGAGGGCATAGCCGGATGGGTGGCCAAGGAGATGCGCCCGCTCCTCGTGCCGGACGTATCCAAAGACCCGCGCTTCTCCAGAAAGGCCGACGAGGCGTCGAACTTCGTGACGAAGTCCGTCGTCTGCGTCCCGCTCGCCAACCGGGGCAGGTGCCACGGAGTCATCGAGCTTATCAACAAGGTCGAGGACGGCAGGTTCGGCGACGAAGACCTCCTGCTCCTCACGACGCTCGCCGACTACACGGCCATAGCCATCGAGAACGCCAAGTTCCTCAAGAGGGTCGAGGAACTTACCGTAACCGACGACCTTACCAAGCTCTATAACTCGCGCTTCATGCACAACAGGGTGGAGTATGAGGTGGAGAGGGCCAAGCGCTTCGGTTACAGCCTCTCCATGATATTCATCGACCTTGACTACTTCAAGGAGGTGAACGACAACCACGGCCATCTGAACGGCTCGAAGCTCCTGCGCGAGGTCGCGCAACTCTTCGTGCGGCTCATCCGCAACGTGGACATGGCCTGCCGGTACGGCGGCGACGAGTTCCTCATCCTCATGCCGGACACCGTGAAGAAGAACGCGGTCATCGTCGCCAACAAACTCAGGAACACGCTCAGGGAGACGGTCTTTCTGAAGGAAGAAGGACTGAACCTGCGCCTTACCGGCAGCTTCGGCGTGGCCTCGTTCCCGCAGGACGCCTCGGACAAGGACGGATTCATACAGAAGGCCGACAAGGCCATGTACGCGGTAAAGAACGGCGGCAGGGACGGGGTGTCGGAGGCGTAGGAGACCGTGACGCGCGCGGGATTTACAATAGAGCTGCTTTGTAAATCGTAGCTCTATGCGTGATGCGAATTATTGATATCTCTTGGCGGAGTCTTTTAAATCCTTCACGGTTCACGGCCACGGCCACGGTCTTTAATCAAGGAGCCACACATGAAACGTCTCTTATGGATACTGCCGGCAATATCGCTCATCGGATGCGCCGGGACGGTCTCGAAGACAGAGGGCGCAAGGTTTGAAAAGACGCAGGTCCTGGAGATAAAGCCGGGCTCCACGACGCGGGAGGCCGTTATCGCGGCCTTCGGCCAGCCTGCCGAAACCTCGACCGAGAACGGCGCGGAAAAACTCGTCTACGTCTTCAAGGAGCACAAAACCCCGACCCTCTTCGGCGGCCTCGTGGAGAGCGAGCTGAACGCCAAAGACCAGACAACGACCCTCGAAGTGGTGATAAAGGCGGGCGTGGTGGACGAATACAGGTATAAGGTGGCGGTGAGGTAGGGGGCTATGATGATAATATTCCCGTCACATCAGCCGGGTTTCTTGACACCGCCCACCGCCATGTGCCGAACCCCCCGCGCTGATTTACAGCCTTTATCCATTCGTCGAGAAACTCCCGCTTAGTCTTGTCCTGGTGTGTGTCCTGCCCTTTTGTTTCAAGGATCATAAAATCGCCTGACTTGAGTCTGATTATAAAGTCAGGCCGATATTTCCTTACCACGCCCTTGAATACATAAAGCACCTCAAACCCAAGGTGGTCGTTCTTGACCCATGCCTCGACGTTAGGGTTACGGTCTAACTCAAATGCCTCGGATGCCTCCCACGTGCTGTCAAAGACGCAATGGTTGATATGCGACTTTTTGGTGCGCTCGCAGGGTCTGCCCATATACCACGTCTGCATGTCAGACGTTGATCTTATCGGATTGTCTGCAGCTAATACGGGCGCAATGGATTCGGTATTCTCAAATCGTATCGCTTCCCATATATGCTGGACGAGTTTCGGCATGTTAAGGGTTATCAGTATCCTGCGCCTTGCTTCGTCCTGAGTAAACAGCGGCGGAGATATATGAATCTTGTCGGATGCGATGAACCTCTCCACCTGCCGGATTAATTGCGCAAGGAGATATTCCTTATTCCCCTTCCAAGTGGGCTTCATCTGATCATATACATCCCGCGCTGTTTCAAAGACGATCTTCTGCATCCTATATTTCTGCCCCAACTCATCTAAATTAATGGGCGAGATCTTCGTTACATCCGGCTTTCCCTCGACTATAGGCGCCAGATCAGCCAAGGTGGCGTTATTGTAGGCATCCAGATCAAGCGGCTTGACCGCATTCATGTCAAGTTGCAGGGCCGGCTTGAATACATGGTCAATCCGCACGATGTTGGCCCAGCGTATTTCGTACTGTTCTTTCTCGACAACCGGCTCAATTTTTATTTTTGGTTGCGGGGGCGGCGGGGGCGGGCCTTCGCCACCCTCATGGGGCAGGAATGTAAAAGGGACGCCGAAGATATTTACATACTCGGCGTCAAAGAGTCCGGTCGTGCGATTTACCTCATAGGAAGTCCTTCTAAGGCCCCTGCCTACAACCTGTTCACACAATAACTGGCTGGAAAAGGCACGCAGACCCATTATGTGAGTTACCGTCTTGACATCCCACCCTTCTGAAAGCATACCTACGGAAATCACTTTCTGAATCTGCTAGCCTGCCTTGCCTGTCTGACCGACGGTGTCAACCGTTCGCCTTAGAAGTTCAGCCTGTTCTTTTTTGGATAGTTTTTTGGCCGGCTCTTCTTCATTGGACTCTTCTTCAACAGCCTCTGTATTTTCAATAATCGCTGCTTCTTCCTGCGCCTCCGCCATCTCAAGTACTTTTGAATCTATGTGCAGTATCTTCTCAGGGACACAGAGCTCATCTATTCTAACTTTTTTATGGTCAAAGGTATATTTTATGCGTCCTGCCGTTTCCGTTCTATTGGCAACGGTAATCATTACCGGAGGCGTGGGGAACCCGGCCTTCTCCCATTCAACGGCCGTTTCCAGCCAGTCCTTGCCCAAAAGGTAATACCCGTTTATAACAAGGTCGGGAAGCGGTTCATGGTCTTCAGCCTTCCTGTTCAAGTCATCCTTAACATCCGGGTCATTGTAAATATGATATAAACGGGATTTATAATCCTTGGTAAATTTCCCGTCATCCCGGATGACAACACGCGGAGTCTTGACAAGCCCGGACTCTATGGCATCGTTTAAACCGAAGTCGCTGACAATCCAGTTGAAGAGCGCCTCTTCAGTGCTCTTTTTGCCTGAAGGCGCAAATGGAGTCGCGGAGAAGTCGTAGGCATTAAGGATGCCTCTGGCCTTATGGATTCTGTCAAGCCCGCCAACCCAGATTGTAGATTCCTCTATGTCCTCTTTCTTTATCCCTTTCACCTTGGATTCGGCAGGGACGCGCCATGCGTGATGAGCCTCGTCATTTATAAGGAAACTCTGATTTATTCCTTTTTTTGTCTTTGATGGCAGCTATTAGAAGTATTTGTCATGCCCGAATGTATCTGCCGGGCATCCAGTATCTATCAATTTGCAAAGGCAAATACTGGATTCCCGCCAGAAGCTCGCGGGAATGACAGACCACACTTTTGCGTTCGCAATGACAGACCGTGAATAAACCAAAGGTTCCTTAATTATACAGATTTTACCAGTAGTGTCCGGTAAAAACTGAAAATTCTTTAAAGATTTATGTCTTATTTGCGCCCATCTTTTTAACCGGACAGCCTGCAATAGGCCTCAAAATGGCTATAATAGCATATTTGCACATGTAAAATGGGAGCTCTTACA
>JACRCI010000085.1 GCA_016219105.1 Deltaproteobacteria bacterium
ATGGCGGAATAGAAAAAGAAGCCCCCGAGGACCATATTCTTAAGCCCCACCCTGTCGGCGAAGACGCCCAGCGGGACCGAGCTTGCGGCGTATACGGCGTTCAGGGAAAGATACACAACGGGTATCATGCCGGCCGGTATGCCGAGGCTTCCGGCCCTGAGTATCAGGAACGCGTCGCTCGTGTTGCCGAGCGAGAATAAGGCGATGACGATTATGTAGCGCCGGAGTTCGCCGTTATCCGGCGGGTCGCATGGGTCCGAGGGCCGGGCTTTTTCACCGCTCCCCGCGCGGCGGGCTTTTTCCCTGACGAACGCGGCTATAAGGAAAACGGCTATCGCCCCGGGGATTATAGAGAGGAGGAATACAAGCCTCATATTCCCCGCGAATACCGCGAGCAACAGGGCCGCGAGCGCGGGCCCTATTATCGCTCCGACCGAGTCCATGGCCCTGTGGAAGCCGAAGGCCCTGCCGAGGGTTTTATCCCCGGCCGAGTCCGCTATTATCGCGTCCCTCGGCGCGGTGCGGACCCCTTTGCCCACCCTGTCTATGAACCTCGCGCCCAGCACGTCCCCCCACGAGCCGGCCGCGCCGAGGACGCCGCGGCTCAGCGTTGAGGTGGAGTAGCCTATGAGCATGAGGAGTTTGCGCCTGCCGAAACGGTCCGCTATCCACCCGGAGAAGACCTTGAGTATGGAGGCCGTGCTCTCGGCTATCCCCTCTATGACCCCGACCGTTATCATCGTCGTTCCGAGCACGCCGGTTAAAAAGAGCGGGACCAGCGGGTAGACCATCTCCGACGATATGTCCATGAAGAGGCTTACCAGCCCGACGACGAATACGTTTTTTCTGAGGCCGAAGAATTTTTTTTCTTCCATGACGGAATTATTGACTCACGCATGAATAAAGCCCTATATCATGATAGACGACTTTGAACATGCCCCCTCACCTCAATCCTCTCCCCCATGGGGAGAGGAGGAAAAATTTCGCAAGGGAATATACCCTCTCCCCTTGCGGGAGATATCGCTTAACCCTCTCCCCCTCTGGGGAGAGTAGATTCCTTAATCCCCCTCTCCCCCTCGGGGAGAGGGCAGGGTGAGGGGTAATAGAAGACATGCAAACAGGACATTACTTTCACGTGGCCCATTGATTAGACCATATCCGGGTTTGTCTTTCAACCGGGAGTCAAAGCCGTTTGCGAAGCGATTTATGTAACGGTAGATGGATAAAATGAAAGTGCTTGACAGACACATAAATAACATGTATAATATTTATCACTGTTTATTGAAGTTCATACCCCTCATGTTTTAATCGCTTATTTCCGAATGAGGCCGTTGACAAAAACAGCCTGCCGCTACGCGGGTTACAGGCCGAAGGGTTCCGTTTTTCGATAACCTCGCCGCGGCATGGTTTGCGTGTCGTCTGCCGGCGCCTGCCGGGGGGTCTGTATCCGCCGGGAAAAATATTAAACGGTTGCGTGCATATCAGGCACATAAGCGGAACATCTTGAGAGGTAATTCCATTTGACCACGCGCCCGGCCGCCCCGGCTACCCAGGCTGCATTGACCGGCGTTGCCCCGGACATTTTTTACAACGAGCTCAAGCGCGCAGGAACCGGGCTGAGGGACATCCTGTGGCCGCTTGAACTTCTTACGCCGCGCGAGAGGGAGGTGTTCATCGAGTACCACTACTGGAATACGCACATGAAGATTATAGCCGGAAGTCACAGGATATCACTCGGGAGGGCGTATGAAATACTCTACAGGGCCGAGAAAAAGATCGCGTCTTCGAGGCCATCGAAGGAGGAGGAAGACCATTGAGGTCTCGGCCGCCGCTGAAACACCCCGGATATGCTGGACAGACTACAAGACCATGAGGCAGTACCAGTCAATGGGCGACCAGCTCGACGGGTTCATTATATACGGGGCGTACGGGCCGGAGGAGCTTAAAAGGCGGGGTAAGCACCCCGGCGCGGACCCGGGGCAAAACGGCCATATCTGGCTTACAATGGAGCCTTGAGGGTCAAACACTCTGTTTTTTCAAAAGGCGCGTCATCTGACAATGATGCGCCTTTTTTTGCGCTCATATCCCGGCCAAAGGCGGGGGGGTAGAATAAAAAGCGCGATTTTTACCAGTAAAAATAGGGAGTTTTAATTTGAAGGGTAGAAAAAAAAACACTATTAGTGTGCCGCGCATGTTGAACGGAGTGTGCTCCAACAACCATAAGGAGGTGCCCTGTGGATTTTCATATGAGCCGTCTCTGTGAGATTGAGGATTGGTTCCGTTATCATCCGAGGGGAAAGGGGAAGGTCCTTTTGAGGGAAAAAGAGGTGTGCAGGGAATGTGGGAATTCGTATCTGAGCCTGTATCCCCTCACGTCATGCGTAGACCACGACGGGTTGGATGGCATATAGGGCGGGCGCGTTATTTCCGAAAATTTTTTCGCAGGGGTTTTGGCGTGGCCAATGACCGCAAGAAGGCAGTGAGCGATTACGAGGATAGGCCGGAGGGAATTTCGGCCAGGGTGCTCGATGAGCACAGAAGTCTGTGGAAAAGCGTTAAAAAAAAGCTCGTGCGCGGCCTTAAGGAAAGTGACGAAAAGGAGCTTAAGCTCGCAAAGCTCGCGGGCGACACTCTCATGGACGTGGTAAAGGGAGAAAGACAGGCGTGGGGGATAAATGACGATGAACTCGATGCGGCTTGCGGTGCCGCGGACGGCATTGCCGCCGAGATGGAGCGCCTTACGGTACCACCCCCAGCAGACAAGGCTTTGGACCGAGGATAAGCGGTTCAAGGTGGTCCCGGCCGGAAGGAGGTCAGGGAAGACCGAACTCGCAAAAAGGAAACTCGTGGCGTCGCTTCCGGTCAGGAAAAAGTGGGGCGACCCGAGGTATTTCGCGGCCGCACCCACGAGGGACCAGGCGAAGAGGATATTCTGGAAGGACCTGAAGGCCCTGGCCCCGGGGAGGTGGATACGGCGGATATATGAATCCGACCTCTGCATAACGACGAGGTTCGGAAGCGAGGTCTGGGTCGTTGGACTGGACAAGCCGCAGAGGATGGAGGGGACCCCGTGGGACGGCGGGGTGCTGGACGAATACGCGAACATGAAGCCGGGCGCGTGGACCGAGAACATACGTCCCGCGCTCGCCGACAGGGCGGGCTGGTGCTGGTTCATCGGGGTGCCCGAAGGGCTCAACCATTACAGGGACCTCGCGGACTACGCAAGAAGCGGCACGGACGGCGACTGGGGGTTTTACACGTGGCGCTCATCCGACATCCTCCCCCCCGAGGAGGTGGAGGCCGCGAAGAGGCTCCTCGATCCCAGGACGTTCAGGCAGGAATTTGAAGCGAGCTTCGAGGGAAGCTCCGGCAGGGTGTATTACGCATACCGCGGCGAGGTGCACCAGGTCTTAAGCGCCGGGATGGACGCGAAACTGCCGGTGGTTATCTGCTGCGATTTCAACGTGGACCCGTGCGTGTGGGAACTCGCCCAAACCGACGGCAGGGAGGTAAGGGTGCTGGACGAGGTGGTCATGCGCGACACAAACACGGTGGAGATGTGCAAGGAGGTGTTGAGGCGCTACGGGGGGCACAAAGCCGGCTTTATCGTCTACGGGGACGCGGCGGCGGCGGCGCGAAGCACGGCGGGCAAATCGGATTACGCGCTCATGTCGGAACTCGGATTTAAAAGGCAGAGCGTGGGGAGGGCGAACCCGGCGGTCAAGGACAGGGTGAACGCCGTCAACTCGATACTCTGCAACACAAACGGAGAGGCAAGGCTTACGCACCACCCGCGCTGCCGGTATCTGAAGAGGGACTTTGAGACCGTTACGTGGGCAGAGGGGGCCTCTGAGATAGACAAACGGGACGGGGACAGGACCCACGCCTCGGACGCGCTCGGATATTTCATAGCCGCCGAGTTCGCGCTGAGGTTGAAAAGACCGTCCCCCGACAGGAAGTTCTATAAATGACAAGAGTTCCGGTAAACGGCAGGGGTCCATACAAACAGGGAAAAATAGGGGTCACGGCATGACGAGGGAAGAATTCGAAAAGACGCACCCGGATTACGCAAGCTCGATAGAGGAGTGGCGGTTTTTCATGCGCAGCTATTTCGGCGGCAGGTTTTACCGCGGCGGCGATTACCTCCTGAGGCACCCCTTCGAGAGCGCGGCCAACTACGGCCGGCGCAAGGCCATCGCCTATTATTACAATTACTGCGCGCCGATAGTGGACATAATGGTGTCGCACCTTTTCAAGCCCGCGGCAAAGAGGGATTACGGTTCTTTTTCGAAAGACCCGCTCTTCAATTCGTTTCTCCGCGACGCCGACCTCGAGGGCACCGGCTTCATGCAGTTTATGAGGGAGGCCCAGAGGCTCTCCAGCGTCTACGGGAGGGTTTCCATCGTCGTGGACAAACCCGCCGTGCGCGCGGCGACGCGGGCCGAGGCCGCGGCAATGGACATCCGGCCTTACGTCTCTTTGGTGACGCCGGAGAACCTCCTCGACTGGAGTTTTGTAAGGTCGTCTTCGGGAAAATCCGTCCTCGACATGGTCAAGATACTGGAGGCCCGAGACACCTGCCGCGTCTGGACGCGGCAGGGATGGGAGGTGTGGCGGATGGAAAAAGACGCGGTCTCTCTTGTAGACTCCGGCGAGCACGGTCTGGGAGTGGTGCCGGTGGTGAACCTCTACAACAAGCGTTCGGGCATGGGGATGTTCGGCCTGTCCGACATACAGGACATAGCGGACATAAATAAAAACATCTATTACCTCTGCTCGGACGCCAAGGAGATAATCGAAAATACCGCCTTCCCCATGCTCGCGCTCCCCTATGAAAAGGGCGCCGGTGAAAAAGAGGTCGGCCCGAAGAACATCCTCCAGTTCGACCCCTCGGAGCCCAACTCGAGGCCGTACTGGCTCGAGGCCCCGCATTCATCGCTGACCGAGATACGGCAGTGGGTCCAGCAGGATATAGCCGAGATATTCAGGATCGCGAAGATGGGCGGTGTGAAGGCGACCGAGGATTCCACGCAGCCCCGCAGCGGCGTTGCCCTTGAACTCGAACAGCAGCAGATGCACGCGGCGCTGGCCGAAAAGGCCGACAACGTCGAACACGCGGAACGGGAGGTGTTGAAACTATGGGGCATGTGGGAGGGGTTGGAGTTCGACGGCGGGATAGACTATCCGGACGACTTTTCCGTGCGTGAAATAGAAAGGGACCTCGAAGGCGCCTTCAGGGCGCTCGACGTTGGGATAGAGTCCCGGACGTTTGCGCGGGAGCTTCAGAAGACAATCGCCGCGGCCGTGCTGCCCAAACTCGACGAGACCGTGAAAGGGGAGATTATGAGGGAGATAGACGGGTCCGCGCGCATGAGGGAAGGAGGCGGACATGGGCATGGAAATGGGTAGAGGCAATAAATACCTCGCGGCAAAGGCGAACGAGACCGCGGCCGCGATCGCCAGGGCGTATGGCATGGACTTCCAGACGGCCCGCCTCATCGCGCTTAAGTTATGGCTGGAGGCACGGTGGGGCATACTGAAGATTATAGGGCGGTACGGGGCGGAGAACTGGCAACGGCTGCCGCTTAAGGATAAGGCCGGGGTATGTTCGGCGGTCATAAAAGCCCTCCTTGACAAAAAGAGGCTCGCTGCCTTCATGGACGGAGGGCGCAGGCATATAGTTTAAGCAGAGAGGCCGCGGCACCACCCCTGGGCCGCGGCCGAACGTAAGGGGGATAAAAAAGGAGGTTTTATGCAGACAGTTGACGAACTCAAAACGGGCGTAACCGGAGAGGGACTTAAAATGGAGTCCCTGAAGGTATCCTTTACGCCGGAGCAGCAGGCAAAGGTGGACGAACTCATTGACGGCGCCTACAGAAAGGCGTATTCGAGGGCGCAGAAAAACTCCGCCCCCGGGGGCGAGGTCGAATCGCTCAGGAAAGAGGTCGAGTCGCTCAGGGGAGACAGGAAGATGGCGGAGGTGTTGAGGGTCGTTGCCAGGCACAACGTCGTTGACCCGGAAGAGGTGGCCGACTTCATTTCGAGGCGCGTCACTCTGGACTCATCCGGCAGGGCGGTCGTCGTTGCGGACGGGTCAAATGGGGCCTCGGATGGCCGCGCCGCCGGTCTCGAGGAATACGTCGCCGAATGGCTTAACTCAAGGCCGCATCATTTGAGGCCTTCTTCGACCTCAGGAGGCGCAAGCACCGGGGCGCGGTTTACCGAAGGCTTAAGGCCCCGCTACAACCTCGGCGACCCGGATGTGTGGCGCAGGATGCCCAGAGAGGACCTTGACAGGTTTTTAAGGGACGGAGTGGACGTCCGCAGCTCGGCCGGGCAGGTCTTCAGGTTCAAGGACGTCCAGAACCCGTTCCTCGAGGCGAGGAGAAAAAAATTCAGGACAGGAGGTTAACGGAATATGGCAAATGAGGTTACAACGGCTTTAGGCTCGGCCGGCGAGTTGGTCGCCGCCGAGATAGTATCAAGGCTCGTGATTGACGCGGCCTACGCCGAGGCGGTCATGCCGCCCCTGGTGAGGGTCGCCGACATAAGCGGGGAGGGGACGCTCACCGTGGATTTTCCGAAATGGCCCCTGCTTGCGGCGGGAGACCTGACGGAGGGCGCGGACTTGAGCAACACCGCCGTCAACACGGCCTCGACGGGCGTTACGGCGGATGAGGCCGGCATAATGATCACAGTGACGGACATGCTGCTCACGAGTTCCGCGGTCGGAGGGCTTGAGCCCTACGCCAGGGAGCTCGGCAAGGCCCTTGCCAACAAGATAGACACCGACCTCCTGGCGGAGGTGGCCGATTTCAACATCTCGGTCGGGGCAACGGGCGTTAACATGACGGAGGCGAATTTCCTCGAGGCGATATACGCCCTCGAATCGGGAAACGCGGTCGGGCCTTTCGCGGCCGTGCTGCACCCCATACAGGTGCACGATTTAAGGACCGCCCTTGCCTCGACCACCGGCGCCATCTGGGGAGGGCCCTCGGCTCCGGCCGGGGACATCGGGGCGTTCGCGAGCCTTTACGGCGTGGATATCTTCAAATCCACGAACTGCGCCTCGGTTAACGCCAACGCGGACCGACAGGGCGTGGTGATGCCGATGGGCAACCAGAGCGGGCTTGCCTACGTCCTCAAGACCGGCGCGAGGACCGAGTTTGAGCGGGACGCCTCCTTGAGGGCGACCGAGGTGGTGGTAACGGCTATCTACGGCGATGAATGCGTCAACACGGCGGCAAACGGCGGGATTGCCGTAATAACGGACCACGAGTAAGAGACCCTTGCCGCGGTCCGGCGGATGGGGAGGGGGCAAAAGCCCCTCCCCACATTTTAAAACCGACGAGGCCGGCTGGCGGGCCGTCGAGGCCGGCTGGCGGGCCGGCGAGGACGGCAGGTTGGCCGTCGAGGACGGCAGGCTGTCCTGCATGGCTATCTGATGAAAGGGAGTCCGGTATGTCCGACATCGCGGCTGCGATGAAAAAGAAAGGCTACATGCCGCTTCTCGCGGATACGAGGGGCGGGATAGGTTTCAAGAAGTCCTTTAATAAAAAGGCCGGGGCGCTCGGGGCCGGCGTGTGGTTCGACACCGGGAAAAAGATGCCGGACGGCGTTACCCCGCGGACGGTTTGCGCGGCCGATGAGGCCGCGTATGAGGAATACACGGGAAAGGGATGGAAGCCCGTGGAGGTAAGCCCTGGAGGGAGAAGCCATGAGCAGGGAGGCGGTCGCAAGACTCACCTCGAGGATGTACAGGCATCATCTTGAATCAACGGGGAGATTGCCCGCTGGCAAAGAGGTGCGCGGCATGGAGGAAAAGGCCCGCAGGATCGCCGAGCGCGCAGGCAGGAGGGGGAAGGCAGTTAAAGCCAAAGGTTAAAAGGTCGGAATGAAAGCGCCGCGCTTTCAACTTTTTTGTTTGAGGAGGCTTGAATGCCGATTGTAAAAGACATGAACCCGAGAAGGCAGCAGTTCCTTGCGGATACGGCCGATGTCTTCAAAACCTGGGTATATGAAAACAACCGCAGGGTCGTCCCGTCTTCGGCGGCCATAACGGTATATAAGCCCGGAAGCACGGAAAAGCTCGTTGACGCGCAGGCAATGACAATCGGAAGCGACGGGGCGATGATCTATAACCTTACCGCGGCGCATAACGACGTCGCCGACGAGAACTACAAGGCCGTCGTTTCCTACGTCCACGGGGGAACGACCTGCTACGCAACCCTCTTTTACGACGTCGTCAATTCAAGGCTCGTGAAGGTGATAACGGACGAGGATATCGTAGACGAGCTGCCCCAGCTTAAAGACAACGGCTGGAGGTTCCACGGGACGGCGGGATCAGGTTCAACGACAACGATAGTGGATGCCGGGCTTAAAAGATACGACGACGATTATTTCACCGGCGGCCTGGCGCGGTCATTCGATAACGACGAGACGAGGGAGGTAACCGGCTTTGCGTCCTCAACCGGCACGGTCACGACCACGGCGTTCTCATCCGCGATAACGTCCGGCGGGAAATACATGCTCACCCGGTCTTTTTCGCGGGAGATACGGAGGGCCTTTGAGAAGATGGAGGAAACGCTCGGCCGCATGGACAAACGGGCGCACCTCATACTCGACCCGGGCGATATGCGGGAGGTGCATATCCTCTGGTCGGTGGCCGAGGTCTGCAAGGGGCTTCTGACCGATGAGAAGTCGATATGGTGGGGGCTGTGGAAGGACTACGAGAAAAAGGGCGCAGAGGCCCTCGAAGGCATCAATTTCAAATACGACGAGAGCGCGGACGGGGTCATAACCGGCAACGAGGAAAACGTGACGGTTAATAAAATCAGGGCGGGCAGAGGATGAGCGGCTTCGATATCGTCAAGGCGATAACGGATAACGTCCAGGCGGCATTGGAGCGCGAGGGCATAAAGTTCTCGCGCAAGGCCTACGGCGACGGGAAAAACATCCCCGCGAGCCTCATCCCTTTCGGCCAGATTTCCTATACGGGCGAGGACTTTGAATACACGCACGGCGAGAGGCCGGGGTACGCGGAGGCGAGATTTTCAATAACGGTGGTCATCAGGGAGAGAGACCACGTCGAGGCGATGAGGAGCCATCAGGACTGGGCGCATAAGGTCAGGGATGCGCTGACGGTCAATGCCGTCAATTCCGGCGCCATCGCGACATCAAAACCCGTAAGCAGGGTCGTAACGGATGGCGTTATTGCCGAGGCGGGTGAGAATTGCTCGTTTTTGAAGTGCCGCGTAACCGTAAGATACAGGAACTAACGACCGCATGCGGCTTTAAACAGGGAGGTTGAGGGAAAATGGCTGAAAATAAGATTTACCTCGCCGTGGGCGAGGAGGCAGTGCGCGGGACCAAAGAGGCGGCGACCGTCGGGTTTGTCCCGCTCCTTAGCCCGGGCATCCCGAAGCTCGAATTCGACGATAAACACCGTAAGGAGTTCCGCGGCGAGGACAGCCTGAAGGGAGACACGACGGTAATCAGGATGGGCCAGAAGTGGGGCGGGTCTCTCGAAATCCCGTTCTTCACCGAGGCCGGCACGACCAAGGGCATGATGGGCACGATCCTCAAGCACTTCTTCGGCAAGGTAACCTCGGCCCAGAACGGCGCGACCGGCCAGTACAGGCACATGCTGTATCCGGTCGCGGACCCGTTCGCCACGGCCAACCTCGGCTCGAAGGCCCTTACGCTCAACATGAACATCAACGAGGGTGCGACGCAGAAGAACTGGCCATTCGTGGGCGGGAGGGTTAAATCCATTTCCTTAGAACAGGAGGCCGGAGGCTCTCTTAAACTCTCGGTTGAACTTTTCGGACAGAAAAGGGACACCGTAACCGCGGAACTCGGCGGGGCCGCGTTCGTTGCCGAGAACTTGAGATGCGATTACAATAACCTCAAGGTCTACACGGGCACGATAACCCGCGCGGGCACTGCCCCGGACTTTACGGACTTCACCTTCGGCTCGGCCACGCAGCTAAAGCCGGATAAAATCTCCGTGAAGATAGAGAACGGCATGGAGGACGTCTTGAGGCTTGGAGGCCTCGATTACGCGGACAAGACACGTATGGGGCAGTTCAAGGTATCGCTTGAACTCACCATTGACTGGGAAGACCCGGCAAGCGGGTTCTCAAGCGCCGACGATTTCAATGCGTGGATTGCCGGCGCCTCCTCGACGAACTTCTTCCTCCATTGGGACACGGGCACGCAGGCGGGCACGGGCGATAATCACGGGCTTTACATGGATATCCCCATAGCCCAGAGGATGGGCGGCCAGCCGGATTACAACCTCGAAAAAGATCCGATGGTGACGCTCAAATACGAGGGGCTTTACGACTCAACCACGGCCAAGTATCTCGTGGGCCTCATGCTCAAAAACACGGCAAGCGCGGTTTAAGTTTGCCACCCCCGAAACAATACTGAAACAAGTTCAGCACATGGTTCGGGGCAGGCTCTGGATTTATTTCATGGTCTAAACCTGCCCCGTACTCGATATGGGGTACGAGATGCCGAAATGAATTCGGCATGACAATCAAGGGAGGGTGAATAAGTGGCCATCATCTCATTCGACAAGGACGCGATAATCGAATACGTCCCGGCCTACGGCGGGAACCGCGAGAGCGACGACCCCTGCGTCGTGAGGCTCAAGTTTATCCCGTATTCGAGGGTGCAGCATTACGCCCGCCTTATATCGGCGCACACAAAAGGGGCGGCTGGCAACGATAAGATAGCCGAGGCCGCGCAGGCAATGCAGAAAAGGCAGTTCGTGGAGAACATAGAATCCATATCGGGCTATTTCATAGGCGACAGGGAGGTTTCAGCCCCCGCGGAGTTCTACGAGACGGCTGATACGGACCTGATACTTGAGATAATCAGGGCCATGGAGAGCCATCAGAAACTCTCGGAGGGCCAAAGAAAAAACTCGTAGCGGGCTTCCGGTGGAGTTTCAAGATCAGGGACGGAAGCCCGTTTGACTGCGAGACCTGCACGTGGAGGGACAGGGATGCGCGTAATTGCTGTAATCAAAAAGGTCTTTCTGATGATAGCCGGGCTGTTGAGGAGTATACGGACGACGTCAAGGAGGAACTCAAAGAAAAAGGCGCGGGGAAGGTCTTTTCCCTCGGCGCGCTGCGCCTCTATGAATGTCCGCTCTCGTACATCTCGGAAGAGACGGGAGAAATAATGCGTTTATGCTTTTTGATGGAGGGAACCGGGAAGTTGTTTCACTCTGGCGGCTGGGCCGACCAGCCCTGCTGGCTCGTTGAGGCGTTCGAGGCATATAAAGCGGAAATATCAAGACATCTGGAGAAGACAAAGAACGCTTGAAAAAGCATTTTGTGGTTGTAAAAACCAAGGGCGCGCGGCTTTAAACCATTTGTGTTAAGCAGGGTTTTGTGGTTTATGTGGGGTGGATTCTAAATACGCCGCACAGGAGGTTCTTATGAGAAGATTGATTGCATTGTCCATCGTTTCTTTAATGCTCGCCTCGTGCGCATGGACATATCGCCTCAATCCTTCCATAGGGAAGAAGTATATGGTTGAAGATATTGGCAATGTCATATTCCATGAAGAACCGTCTCTTAAAAGTCCTTCGTTCTCGCTCCAAAAGCCGGAGATGTTTACTGTAATAGGTTTAGTGTGTTCCGAAGGAAAGTTTTCCTGCAATATACAAATGATAAGGGACCCTTATTCCGGATTTTTTTAAGGTCAGGTTTGATTCAGGAAAAGAGGCGTATATTAATTCCAAAGATTTTTACATAGTGGAAAAAAGCCAGCCGCGTCCTGAGTCGTCACCGTCGCTTGCGCCAAAGTCTACAACCATTTGCGACCCGATACCGTGGAAAAAAGGTAGTTTCGAATGCCGCACATATTAACATATTAAATAGTTTTCTTATCCACGCGGGGATAAATCCATAGTGTTTATAGATAAACCAAAGAGAAACGGCTCTATCGAAAGAGGGATAAAGGCAAGAATAGAGTTGAAAATGAGGACATTGCCGTTGAAGAAACTCCGCCATTGATGGCGGAGTTTCTCGATCTCAAGGAGGTATACATGAAGACATCGAAAGGAATCAAAAGGAGTTTGTTTGCCATTTCCCTTTTATTTTTAGTCCTCGCGGGATGTTTTGCCCCTGAATCGTATATAAAATTTACATCTCCTGCGCAGGCAGTTTATAGCGCAGGTTTTGATAAGGTGTGGAACGCGGTATTGGATACTCTCAAGGAACTCGGGTTTGAAACTCCATATAAGATAAAGGATATAAAGAACGGCAAAGAGATATTCGCTCGCCAGGAATTTGAGAATAGAAAATGGCAAAGAGTAGAGATGGCGATTTCGAGGATGGACGATTCTGTGGAGGTTATGGTTATTTCAACAATTTACGCATTGGAAGGGACGACTAAACATCGCAGGCTTTATCCGCAAGAGTCAGATGGTAAAGTGGTGTATTGGGAATGGAGGGAAGACACCCAGGACCATTGGTCATATAAAAGGAACGAATCCATAGAGCGCAAGATAATAGAGGGAATATCGTTGAAATTGCAGCAGGCCTCCGGAAAATAGAGATCGAGGTGAAAGAGACATGGCTGAAAGAGAGATAGCTGAAAGGGAGGTAGAGGTAGTTGCCCGGTTATTACACTCGGCATCTGCGTCTTTGGCAAGGTTTCAGGAAAACGTTGAAACCGCGGCCTCAAAGACAAAAAACGCCTTTGATGGTTTAAATGTCGCGCAGAATAAGACCGCGGAAGAGGTAGAAAAGTCAATTAAAACATATACGGATTTAAAAACCGGGTTGGACAATTTGCAAAAAGCGGTTGGAAATGCGGTTGTTGCAGCCCAGGAGAATACGCTCAAAACCGGATTGCTCGGCCAAGTCATGGCAAAGGCAGGGGAGATTGCGCAGTTTCATTACAAGCCTTCCGCCGTCGAAGAAATCTATGGCGCCTACTATGAGTATGGTACTGCCCTGCTCTCCCTGAAAGAGTTTAACAAGCAGGTTGCCAAAGAAATGGAAGCGGCCGGCATGGAGAAGGACGAGAGAGAGAGGGCAAATGCGGAACTGAGTATGCGATATGCCGCAAAAGAACGGGATTTTAAACTCCAGACCCTTTCTCAATCCTTTGACGCCGCCATGGACTTTATGGAGAATCTTTATGTCGCGACCGGTTCGAGCAGTAAAAGATTGTTCCATGCCATGAAGGCCTTTGCAATAGCGCAGGCGCTCGTGGATACCCTTGGCGGAGCCAACAGGGCCTTGAACTCGCTGCCTTTCCCGGCAAACATAGCGGCGGCCGCAACCGTCTTGGCCTCTGGTATGGCGCGCGTAGTCCAGATAATGGCGTCTGAGCGGGGCGGGGGAAGTATGAGCGAAGGCGCAGGCACGGCATATCATGGGGTCTCTTCTTCCTCATACCCGGTATCCCCTGTGTCAGTAAAGGGAGAAACAAAACAGACCCAGAACATCACGATACAGATATACAATCCCCTCTCGGAGCAGAACTGGGCGAAGATAGTCGAGGACAACATCGTCCCGGCCCTGAACGACGCGGCGAACCGGAACGTCAATCTCGTGGTGAGATACGCATAGTGTTTGTCATTTTGTTTGTCATCGTGTTTGTCATGCTGAATTCATTTCAGCATCTCATATTCAGACCCTGAAATGAATTCAGGGTGACAATTTAGGGTGAAGGCTTAAATGGCGACCTGGGCTAAAATAAAATTCTTCTTCGATACCATGCTCGGCTCTACCGGCTCGACGTTGACGGCCACGAGCACGGCCACGGGCGATTACGCGGCAAGCTACGTCTACAACTGGCTTGAGACCAACATGTGGAAGGCCGCCAACACCACGACGCCCATGTATCTGAGCTATGACGCAGGAAGCGGCAATACAAAGACAGCGGACTTTCTGGCCATACTCGGCCATAACCTCAAGACCATTGCCGCGATTGTCACGCTCCAATATTCAAGCAACGGCTCGACATACACCGACGCCTTTACCGGAGAGGCCCCGGCTGCTGACACGGTCTATCTCAAGGAGTTCACAAGCCCCGGCGCCTACCGTTACTGGCGCCTCAAAATCACCGGGACCCTCTCTGCCGCGCCCTATCTCACCCTCTGCATCTGGGGCAATGAGACCGCGCTTGACTATGCCACGGCCTCCTTCGACCCCTACGAGCAGGAGGTAAAGGCCGCCGTGGGCATGAGCCAGGGCGGATACGTAACCGGCATACATACCGAGTATACCGAACGGAGCCTGTCGCTCAGGTTCGAGGACGCGGACTCGACGCTCTATGGTAAGGTCAAGACGTGGTGGGACACGAGCGGTCTCAAGAACTTCTTCGTGGCGTGGGAGACGGCCAACAACCCCTCGGATGTATGGTTGATGAGGAGCGACGAGAAATTCTCGAACCCGTTTAAGGCAGGCGGGCTTTACAGGGACATAACCGTGAACCTGAGAGGACGGAAGGAGTAGGGCAACACGAGATGCCGAAATAAATTCAGCATGACAGTTTAAAAAGAAAGGATTTATGGCAATCACGCTCACATCCGCATTTCTGGCCGAATTAAAAAAGAACTCGAACCAGCCGAACGTCATCCTTGAGGTCGCGCTGGACTCCGGCACGGTCAAGTGGGGCTATTCTATTGGCGGGTTCAGCGACGTCCTGCCTATTCTCAAATCCGTCTCCTCGCTCCAGAACAAGCTCGATACCGAAAAGGGCTATTCGACGAGGGGCCAGCTCACGTTTACGATTACAGGCCGGGATAACTTCAAGACCCTCATCTCCGGCAGTTACCTCAAAAACCGCAGGGTCACGCGCAAGGACGGCTTTGTGGCCTCGGGCTTCGCCTATTCAGACTATGCGGCCACCTTCACGGGCAAGGTCCTGGACTGGAGCCGTAAGGGAGACGAACTTACCATAACGGTTGCGGATGATGCCCAGGACGCCTCAAGGAAGATACCGGCCGAGAACTCAACCAAGACCCAGTATCTCGATTACCGCAACACGAACCCCGCCGACATTATGACGAACATCCTCCTGACCCGGTTAGGCATAGGCTCGGGCTACGTTGACTCGGCCAAGTTCACATCGGAGCGCGACACGTGGCTCAACGGCTATAAGTTCGACAGGGTGCTTACGCGGCCCGAGGAGGCGAACAAATACCTGAACGAGCTACAGCAGGAGACCAACTCCTTCATGGTTCACGACGGCGAGAAGATAAGTTTCAAGGTCTTCGCGCCCCCGGTCCCCGGTTCTACCGTCGAGGAGTGGACGGACGCCTTCAATATCCTCCACGGCTCCTTCAGCGAGAAGTCCGGTTACAAGGACGAGTTCTTCAACCGCGTGGTCGTGTACCTCGATTACGACGAAAGCGGCAACGACAAGCCGGAGAATTTCGAGACCATACGCATAGCCGCTGACGCGGCCTCACAGGGTTCCGGCCAGTGGAACGAGGTCAAGACAAAGGAAATAAAGAGCAAATGGATGAGGAGCAGGACCTACGCCCAGCCGACGAATATCACGGGCGTGGTCATCTACCATGCGTCCGTGGCCAACGGCACGGGCACAGGCACGCTTGCCTACGTCAAGGCCGCGAACACCCTCCAGTGGACCGCCCCGGGCGGCCTGAACGGAGAGACGGTTACCCTTTCAAAAGACGGGCTTTTCCAGATATTCGACACGGACAAGACCAAGTGGGTAAGGGTCATCGTGACGACCGCGAGTCTGCCGGCCATTGACAAGACCGACGCGATAGTCATAACGGCCCTGAGCGGCGAGGACTATGCCGCGGCGTTGGCCCAGAAGCTCCTTAACCGCTTCCGCGACCCCACGGCCACGGTGGGCTTTTCGATTGACCTGAATAACGCGGCCTATAACTCGACCTTCATAAAGCCGACGGACTTGAAAGACCTGACGACCGATGAGGCGTGTGAAAAGGGCGAGGCTGCCTGGAGCAAGGAACGGGTGCTCCTGACCTCAATCAGGCCGGACTTTACGGCCGCCAGGGTGGACGTGGAGGCCGTGGAGACCAAGCTCTACCGGCGTTACGGCTTCATAGCGCCCGCGGGCCAGCCGGATTACCCGTCAGCCACGGCCAGCCAGAAGGAACGCGCCTACGTCGGCAGGGCGAGCGACAACAAGGTAAACGCCGGGACAGAGGAGGGATATGTTGTGTGGTAAAAGTTTGTCACCCTGTTTGTCATTGTGTTTGTCATCGTATTTGTCATGCTGAATTTATTTCAGCATCTCGTATTTAGATCCTGAAACAAGCCTGAAATAAATTCAGGCCATGGTTCAGGGTGACAGAGTGAGAAGGAGGTTTTAAATGGCCGCACCGACCTATACATGGAACACGATAGCCGCGACCCAGACCGACGCGGACTCGCCGCTCGATACAACCCTCATGGAGGCCGAGCGGCAGAACCTTATCCATCTTGAGGAATGGCTCGGAGACGCCTATACCGCCGCAAAAAACCACGACCACGACGGCGTGAACTCCGCGCAGGCCGTCATGGCGGATGACGGCCTAAGCTCCGTGAAGTTGAAGAGACAGGGCGAGATTGTCATCTTCGACGATTTCCTTTTCGACAATTTGAGTGGATTATGGACTCCTACCGGAACCCCGGCTGTGATAACCGGGGATAACGGCATCTTGCGGTTGACGGGGACGGGCGATGCCATCACCAACGGCATGAACGGGAAGCCGTTTAAAGTCGTCTCACCTAATACGTTAAGTTTCGAGGTCAGCGTCAAATCCAGCGTGACCAACACGTTACACGAATTTGGCTTTACGAATGGCAGTCAAAAAATAACATTCAAGGGCAACGGGACATACTGGTATGCCTATACGGTGCTTAGTGGCACGACGTCCACGAGCACGGCTGTCGTGCCGTCAACAACGGCTTATCAGAAGCTCAAGGCAGTGGCCACCGCGACGTCCGTGGCGTTTTATATTGACGGGGTATTGAAGGCCACGCACACGACCCAAATCCCGACTGCGACCATGTATTTTATGGCGACCACCATCGCAGGCCCTGGCTCCAACTATTCGTATCTCGATTACATCCACATCTGGGGGAATAGAAACTGATGAACGAGACGCACATCATGCCGCAGGATTTCGACGGCGCGAAGCACATAAGCACATCGGGTTGCCCGTGTCGGCCCGAGCTTGAGGCCAAGGACCCGGCGACCGGCGACGAGACGTGGCTGCATAGGAACTATTAGATTACGAGATGCTGAAATGAATTCAGCATGACAGAGCAGGGTTGTTTCGCGTTTTTAATCTGTCACCCTGAATTCATTTCAGGGTCTAATTCAGCATGACAGACTATAAGGGTGAGGGGAAAAAGGCGTTGATACCATGAGCGAGACCGAGAAAGAGGAAATACGGGCAACTATCGCCGAGGCCGTGGCCGCAGCCGTCCATGCCGAACTCGGCGAGTATAAAATCCCGAAGGAGCAGCACTACCTTGACCACAACTGGCTCAAGGAATGGCGCGAGTGGCAGGGGCAGGTCAGGAACTCCGTCATAAAGAGCGTCGTAACCCTTGTCCTCGGGGCCGTCGCCGCCCTGCTTTTCTACGGGTTCATATTCTTTTCGAGGGGAGGCAATAAATGACCCTGTCCGAGAAGCAGCGGAAATTCACCGTCATGGTTGGGGAGCTTATTCGTTGCGCTTCCCAAATGGAATATGGCTTGACGTTCAGCTGGGCTTACCGGGACGAGGAAGCGCAGAAGCGGATGGTTGCGACAGGTCTATCGAAGACCATGCAGTCCAAACACCTTGAGCGCCTTGCCGTGGATTTCAATCTCTTCATCGGTGGGGTTTACCAGACCAAAAAAGAAGCCTATGAACCCCTCGGCGTCTACTGGAAATCCCTCGACCCCCAGAACCGCTGGGGCGGGGACTTTCAAAGCCTGGGGGATGGGAACCATTTTGAATACGGGGGGTAGGATATGAGTTGGGTCAGCAGTCTTTTCGGCGGGGCAACGGCAATCGGAGCGGAGACGGTTCTGGGCGGAATAGGAGAGGCCGCTATTAAATTGAGGGAGGCGATTACCGGAGACCTCCCACCGGAAAAGAAAGCCGAACTCCAGATGAAACTCGCCGAACTCGACAGGGCGGTAATGGAGGCCCAGTCCAGTGTCGTAATAGCGGAGGCACAGGGGCAATCATGGCTCCAGAGGAACTGGCGGCCCCTTCTTATGCTCGTGATTATTACAATCGTAGCGAACAATTACATCATTCACCCGTATCTGTCCATCTTTACCGATAAGGTGAAGGTGCTCGACCTGCCGGATAAGCTCTGGGCTTTAATGGAGATAGGGGTCGGCGGATATATCCTCGGAAGGACCGTTGAAAAAGTGAAGGGACAGGAGTAAATCCATGTCGCCCCATATTTTGATTATCCCCGGATACCGCCGACCGGGATACACAGGGACATCGTGCAGACCGTGATAATCTTTTATTCCGGCGGGCGGAGCGTGGAGAAGATAACGCGTGCGGTGTGGGGAGGGTAAACCTTGCCGGTGAGTAAGGCCTGCACGGATGGAATATAGCGGGAGGGCAAAGAGGTGAGAGGCTCATATAAGTATACGAAGGGAATCCTGTTGTTTTTCTTGCTTACAGCCGCAACCGGCCGTGCTTGCTTGACACAGGCCCGTGATGCAAACGTAAAGATCAAAGGCAAAGAAGAGATGCTCGTTGCAGAGGATATCGGCAGGGGTTCAAGCGTCTATCCTGTGTTCTGGTGTGGAAACGATGCAATCGTAGTCTACAACGAAGAGATAGGCATAGAGCTGATAGAGGTGCCGACCGGAAAAAGAACCAAGGTCAGTGCAAATGCACTCGACTATCCCTTCAACTGCTCCCCGGACGGCAGATGGGTTGTATACATGGACCGCGCGTCCAATCGGCTGGACAAGGGCCAGAGGGTTATGACGGCTGAGGATTACGGGTTTGATGAGGAGCTTGATGTCTGGCCCGTATGGGAAGGGTATGTGGCGGACCTTTACCGTTTTGACGTAGCATCGGGCAAAAAGCAGAGGTTCGCCGTGGTGCGTTTCGAAGTGCCTGCATGGGAGGTCGTCTCTCCCGACGGGCTCAAGGCCTTCCTCGGAGGCAAACACAATTCCTCCATGGATATGCCGGAGCCGAAGTGGGAGCCCCTGTGGTTTTCAGCCGATGACCCCAAGGACTGGGATTGGAACCAGACGGAAGCGCGTTGGCTCAAGGATTCATCAGGCGTGGTAAGACCCGGACACAACAGGCTGTATGTCGAGGTCTTCGGCAAAGGGGGTTGGGCAAAGCGCCTTGCCGTAAGTCCTGAAGCGAAAGACAGCATGTTTGCTCTTACTGTTGATAAAAATGGGGGGATTTATTTCCTTGTAAGTGAAGGTCCTGAGCCGCAACCTGACAGGTTTTTGATGTACCGCTGCGCGCTCAAGGACAAAGAGTTGTCCTGTCAAGTGGTTCTTGATAGAAACAGCTACATTATTTCTTACGATATATTGCCTGCAGGGGACATAATATTCACCGAGTCCGGCGATAACTGCATACGCCGCATTTCTCCGAAGTATATCAAAGCCGAATGTGTGGCCGGTGGCCGGTACCGTGCTGAGATTTTCATGATAGGGATATCGCCGGACGGGAAGCGACTGGCATATGAGACGCTAAACGAGCTCTTTACAATTGAACTTGTGAACGAATAAGGAGGAAGAGAGATGGGAGACCTGTATTTCGAGAGACCGGTTAATTATCCGGTGAGCGACCCATACGGCTCAAGGGGCGGGACGCACTACGGTATTGATTACGCGGCACCAAAGGGTTCGTCCGTCAGGGCGAGCGAAAGAGGTATAGTCGTGAGGGCTGCGGACCATCCCAAGACCGAGACGAGGAGAAGGGCATACGGGAATGTCATTGTGATTTACCACAACCCCGAAAAACTCAGTCTCAACGAAAAAAAGAAGCGGCACATATACACATTGTACGCTCACCTTGACAGAATGTCCGTGAGAGCAGGTGACATTGTTAAAAAGGGAGAGACGATAGGCGCTTCCGGCAACACCGGGATGTCTACCGGGCCTCATCTCCATTTCGAGGTAATAGACGCCGGCAGAGAGCTGGGCTGGTCGAGCAGCACGGGAGCAATGGGTGTCCCCGGCGGAAGTGAGGACGGAGGGTATCGCAAAGACCCTGAAGGATATTTTGGTTGGCGTAATACAGTTGAAGGCACCTTGCCTTGAATAATAAAAAAAGGTAATGGCTAAGAGTCCTTTTCTTTCAAAAGTCCAGTGCCGTTGGGTTAATTCCTTTCACTTGACCCTCCATGCCGGAAAAGGATACAATTATGAATTATGACGCACGCCGGCAAGGTCCTCATACTCGTGGGGCTTATAATAGTGGCAATAGGGATTCTTCTGACCTTCGGCTCAAGGGTGCCGTATATCGGCAGACTCCCCGGCGACATCTATTATAAAAGAGGCGACTTCGTCTTCTATTTCCCCCTCGTAACTTCCATAATCGTAAGCATCATCTTTACGCTCATCCTCTATCTTTTCTTCAGGCGGTAGTGTTGCAAAAATGATAAAGAAACAGGTTATTGTTGTGTTTTTGCAACACTACCGTTGTAACTCCTAAGTCAACAGGTTGATTTTTAAAGACTATGGAAGGTCTGATTAATTCCCAATCCCGTCATTGCGAGCGTAGCGAAGCAATCTCGTCCTATAGGCAAATCAGGGGGTTACGAGATTGCTTCGCCGCAAAAACGCGGCTCGCAATGACAAAAAGAGAATTAATCAGAGTTTCCCTGTTTATTATGGCATATTCTTTGCATGATAATATAGGCATGTTGCAAACGACTGTAAAAGAAATAATAGAGTTTTCCGGAATAGGATTGCACACGGGCCTCCTGGTAAAGACGAGGATACTGCCTGCCCCGGCCGATGCCGGCATCCGTTTTATAAGGAGGGATGTCCCCGGCTCTCCGGCCATCAAGGCGCGCGGCAAGAACGTCATAGAGACCCTTTACGCGATGACCCTCGGCAAGGATGGGGTTACGGTGTCAACGGTTGAGCACCTCCTGGCCGCGTTCTACGGCCTGCGCGTTGACAACGCCGTGGTTGAGGTCTTTGGTCCGGAGATCCCTATAATGGACGGCTCGGCCGCGCCGTTTGTGGAGATGATAGAAGGAACGGGACTCCGCAAACTCAACGCGCCGAGAAGGTATCTCGTGGTGAAAAAGCCCATGAAGATTGCCGAAGGGGATAAGAGTATAAGCCTGCTTCCTCCGAAGGATGACGCGGGCCTGACCATAGAATACACCATTGATTTTTCCCATCCCTATCTCAACAGGCAGTCGTTCGCGATATCCCTTTGCCCGCGGGTTTTCAAGGAAGAGGTCGTGAAGGCCAGGACATTCGGTTTCCTGAGGGACGTTGAGATGCTCAGGAAAAACGGTCTTGCCAGGGGCGGTTCCCTCGAAAACGCCGTTGTCATAGGCGACAGGGACGTGCTCAACGAGGAGGGGCTGAGGTTCCCTGACGAATTCGTAAGGCACAAGGTGCTCGACCTGATAGGAGACATCTCGCTTTTAGGCGTCCAGGTCATAGGGAGGATAAAGGCCCACAGGTCAGGACATTCCCTTAACTACGGCATAGTCAAAAAGGCGCTCTCAAACCCCGGCAGGTGGAAGGTGACGGAATTTGCCGAAGAAGAACTCCCGGCCGCCTCCGCCGTATTCGAAGGGGAATTTGCACCGGCCTGAGGATTTTTTCGGCCGGATGCCTTATACAATGAAGCGGTTAACGTAAAAAGCCCGGTTTATGCCGGGCTTTTTTATTGTCCGCCATCATTGCGCGCCATCAGCCCGGCCTCGCCGGCCATCCAGCCGGCCCTGCCGGTAAGCTAAAAATTGCAAATCGGGTCGGCCCTGTGCTAAACTTTAGAAAAAGACCGCGCGCATAACGGTCTTAAAGGAGATTTTCGTGAAAAAACTCGGGTTTTTCAGCCTCGTCCTGCACGCCCATCTGCCGTACGTGCTTTCTCACGGCACATGGCCCCACGGGACTGACTGGCTTAACGAGGCGGCTGCCGAGACCTACATCCCGCTTCTTAACGTATTCAACCGTCTCAAAGACGAGGGGTTGAAGGCAAAGGTCACGATAGACATCTCCCCGGTGCTCGCGGAGATGCTCGCGCATCAGGATTTCAAGGCAATCTTCAAGGACTACCTCGAACAGAAAAAGGACGCGGCCGAAAAAGACGTCGAGGAGTTTACGAGGCTCGGCGAAGGGCACATGGCCGCGGTGGCGCGGATGTGGGCGGATATGTTCGGGACGCGCCGGATGGAGTTCACGGAAATATACGGCTCGGACATCATCGGGGCGTTCAGGCGCCTTCAGGACGATGGGTCTATCGAGATAGCGACATGCGGCGCAACGCACGGCTATTTCCCTCTCCTTTCCGAGGACACGAGCGTGCAGGCGCAGGTAAAGCAGGCCGTTTCGAGCTACAGGCGCCATTTCGGGCGACACCCGCGCGGCATATGGCTGCCGGAGTGCGCCTACAGGCCGTCATACCTCTGGAAAAACCCGGTGGAGGATGAGAGGGAGCCGTATCTCAGGAAGGGCGTTGAGGAGTTCCTGAGCGAAAACAATATCGAGTATTTTTTCGTTGACTCGCATCTGGTAAAAGGCGGGAAGGCCACAGGGGTTTACCTCGACAGGTTCGAGGATTTGAAAAAACTGTGGGTCAACTTCGAGAAGCAGTACGTGGCGCTTCCAGAGACCTCCGAGAGGACGCCCCACAGGGTTTACTGGGTCGGCGGCGGCGAGGGCACGATGCCGGTGGCGGTATTTTCGAGGGATACGCGGACAGGGCTTCAGGTGTGGAGCGGGGAGTGGGGATACCCCGGGGACGAGAACTACCTCGAATTCCACAAAAAGCGGTTCCCCGGCGGGTTGAGGTATTGGAGGGTGACGAACTCGAAGGCGGACCTGGCCGATAAAAAGCCTTACAACCCGGCGGATGCCGCGGCCCGCATACCGGAAAACGCCGGACACTTCATAGATGTGGTCAAGGAAAATCTATCGGAGCATCTTGAAAAGACGGGAGAGGAGGGCATAGTCGTCTCTCCCTACGACGCCGAGCTTTACGGCCACTGGTGGTTCGAGGGGCCCGAGTGGCTCTACCACGTGATAAAGCACATGCATCTTTCCGGAGAGGTCGAGCCGGTGACGGCCGGCGAGTATCTTTCTTTGAAAAAGCCCATGGAGGTCGTAAGCCTTCCCGAAGGCTCGTGGGGGGAGGGCGGATACCACTGGATATGGCTGAACGACATGAATAAATGGACGTGGAGGCACATATACGAATCCGAAAGGGAGATGCAGGAGCTCTCGCGCAGATACGCCCTGAGGGTTGACGATCCCGAGCTCGCCGATATACTGAAACAGGCCGCGAGGGAACTGCTTCTGCTGGAGGCGTCCGACTGGCAGTTTTTGATATCAACGCGCGCGGCCGCGGATTACGGGGAGGCACGGGTCGTGAGGCATTTCGAGGACTTCAAAAGGCTTGCCCTGATAGCGAGGGAAAAAGGAGAGGGCGGCGCTATCTCGGAAGGCGACAGGAATTTCGTCAAATACGTCATGGAGAGGGATAATATCTTCCCGGACATAGATCCGTTGTGGTTCGGGGACGTCGAGCACAGGCCCGCGGGGGGTTGAATGGACGCAAAGGAAAAGTCGAGGAAGCAGATAACGCTTGCGGACAACGCAATCGCCGCCGCGCTTTTCGGCGAGGGCGGGGGAAATCTGAAGAGGTTCGAGAAAAAGCTCGGGGTGGAACTCGACACAAGGGGCACGCTCGTCACCATCCAGGGCGAGCCTGATAAGGTGGAAAACGCCGGGCGGATAATACTCGAGATATACGAGTTGATGGCCGCCGGCCATCAACTCCTGCCCACGGATTTCTATTACGCCATAAGGATGCTCCTTTCGGATAGAAACGTCCGCCTCAAGGACGTATTCGCCGACACCATATACGTGTCTTTCAGGAAGAGGCACATCGCGCCCAAAAGCGTTGTGCAGAAAAAGTACATTGACTGCATAAGGAAAAACGACATAGTCTTCGGCATAGGCCCGGCCGGCACTGGGAAGACCTACCTCGCGATGGCCGCCGCGGTCTCGGCGCTCGCCAACAAGGAGGTTGACAGGATAATACTGACAAGGCCCGCGGTCGAGGCCGGGGAAAAATTGGGTTTTCTGCCCGGCGACATGGTGGCGAAGGTGGACCCTTACCTGAGGCCGCTCTACGACGCCCTCCACGACATGATGGATTTCGAGCACGCCCAGAGGCTCACGGAAAGGGGGACGATAGAGGTCGCCCCTCTGGCCTTCATGAGGGGGAGGACGCTCAACGACTCCTTCGTGATACTCGACGAGGCGCAGAACACCACCATCGAGCAGATGAAGATGTTTCTGACGAGGCTCGGCTTTGGAAGCAAGACCGTCATAACCGGCGACATAACCCAGATAGACCTGCCGCTGGCAAGGCCCTCCGGGCTCGTGGAGGCGCAGAAGATACTCGATAATATCGAGGGTATAGCGTTCACCCACTTCAGCGAATCCGACGTGGTCCGCCATCCGCTCGTGCAGGAGGTCATAAAGGCCTTCGAGAGGGCGGATGCGAAAAAGCGGACGAATATAGTTGAAGAGGTATAGGTGCCGGTTTCGGTAAAGGTCGCAGCCGGCCTCAGGGCGGACGGAAAGAGGGTGAAGAAGCTGGCGGAGGCTATCCTCGAAGACCTCGGATTGGACGATAGCGAGCTGAGCGTCCTTTTGACGGATAACGCGGGCATAAGGGAACTCAACAGGAAATACCGCCGCATGGACAGGCCCACGGACGTGCTGAGTTTTCCCATGGATGACACGGAGATGCTCGGGGACGTAATCATATCCGTTGAAAAGGCGAGGACTCAGGCGAAAGAGTTCGGGACCGGTTTCAACGGCGAGATGGCGAGGCTCCTCATCCACGGCATACTGCACCTTGTTGGCCATGACCACGTAAGGGGAGGGAGGCAGGCCGCGCGGATGCGGGAGAAGGAGGAGGAGCTTTTACAACTCTCCACCGGATTATGGCCAGACCTTTAAATACGGAACCCGAACGCCCCCCGGCCCCGAAAAAGCCCCAGAACTGGCTCGAAAGCCTCAACTGCGCTGTCGAGGGGATTATCTACGCCTTCAAGACCCAGCGGCACATGCGGTACCATTACCTGATAGCCGCCGGGGCGCTTTTCCTGAGTCTTTTTTTCAAGCTCCCGCTCGTTGAATTCGTCCTCTTTGCCATATCAATCATAATCCTTTTGGCCGCGGAGATGCTCAATACCGCCATAGAGGAGACCGTGAACCTCGTGGAGGAACGCCACCACATAACGGCCAGGAACGCGAAGGACGTATCCGCCGGGGCGGTCCTCATATCCTCCACGGGCGTTGCGCTCATGGGCTACGTCATATTCTCGCGCTACCTCTACTATCCCTCCGGGGACCTTCTCGTGGGGGCGAAAAAGGTCTCGGCCCACATCGCCATAATCTCGCTCCTTATCGTATGCATAGGCGTTGTCGCGTCAAAGGCGTTTTTCGGCAGGGGCCGGCCCTTTCACGGCGGGATGCCGAGCGGACACGCGGCCGTGGCGTTTTCCCTGTGGACCTCGGTCGCGCTGCTTACGCTCGACCCGCTCGTAGCCATCCTCACGTTCATAATGGCGGTCATGGTGAGCCATTCGAGGCTCCTCGGAAAAGTGCACACGAGGCTTGAGGTCTTTTTAGGCGCGCTCCTCGGGGCCGGCATTACGCTCGCCGTATATTACGTCTTTACCAGTCTCCTTGCCGGTGTGACCGGCTGATTGAAATGATAAGAAGAATCCTCCTTCCGATTATCTCCGGGACAATCCTCATACTGGCTTTCGCGCCATTTGGCCGCGGATATCTCGCCTGCGCGGGTTTCATACCTCTTTTTTTCGCGCTTGAAGGCGCGGCGCCGAGAAAGGCGTTTTTTACGGGCTGGCTCTGGGGGTTCGTGTTTTTCCTCGGCACGGTCTACTGGGTCGTCCACTCCATGTATTTCTACGGCGGGGTCGGGTTCGTTGCCGGGACCCTCGTAATGCTTCTATTGGTTGTTTACCTCGCGCTCTTTCCCGCGGTATTTTCGGTCTTCTTAAGCCGGACCGGGACGCACGGCACGCTAACGAGAGTTTTTTTAATCCCATCCCTCTGGGTTTCACTGGAGTATATGAGAGGGTATTTATTCAGCGGATTTCCGTGGGTGCTCCTCGGTTATTCGCAGATAAACTATCTCCCGCTGGTGCAGATCGCGGATTTGGCCGGCGTATGGGGCGTGTCTTTCTGGGTCATGGCAATCAATGCCGCCGTTTATCTCGTCATAAAAAAGGCCGGGCAGAGGGACTTTAGCTCCGTCTTCAAGGCCGCCGCTACGGCGGTCTTGCTCACGGCCGCTGTTTTTGGCTACGGTCTGCTGAGGATCAGGGCCGTGGATAACGCGGTTTCGACGTGGAAGCCCCTTAAGGTTTTAATAGCCCAGGGCAATATCGAGCAGTCCCTTAAATGGGATGAGGGCGCCAGACTCAAGACGGTCGAGGTCTACCGGGACCTCAGTTTAAGCGCCGCCGCGGGTGAGCGTCCCGGGCTCGTGGTATGGCCCGAGACAGCCATGCCGTTTTACCTCGCGTACGATACTGCCATGAGGGAGACCGTGTCCGGGACCGCGAGGGAGGCAGAGGCTTATTTGCTGACCGGAGCGCCGCACTATACCCCCGGTGGAATGACTTATAAGCTCTACAACAGCGCGTTCCTTTTCAATCGGGCGGGAGGGCTGGACGGCAGATACGATAAAACGCACCTTGTGCCTTTCGGGGAGTATGTGCCTTTGAAGAGGCTGTTTTTCTTCGCGCGCAAGCTCACGGAGGGCGTTGGGGATTTCGTCCCCGGCCCCGGCCGCTATCCGCTTCGATTCGACGGCAACGGCATCGGGGTCTTGATATGTTACGAGGCGATATTCCCGGAGATATCCGCGGATTTTCTGAATAACGGGGCGAACCTGCTCGTGAACATCACCAATGACGCGTGGTTCGGCAGGACCTCGGCGCCTTACCAGCATTTTGACATGAGCGTTATGAGGGCTGTCGAAAACAGGGTCTTTCTCGTGAGGGCCGCCAACACCGGCATAAGCGCCATAGTTGACCCGTCGGGCAGAGTGGTTGAAAAGACCCGCCTTTTCGAGCGGGGTGTTGTTTCAGGGACGGTGGGGATTAAAAACAAGGGGAAGACGGTTTTCTCCGGCTACGGGAGGTTTTTTCCCTTAATAACGGTTGTCTTTTCGGCTGTCGCGGTTTTTGGGTTTAGAAAACGCCCTGGCCGGGGATGATTTTCTGATTATTGACTCACGCATAAATAAAGCCCTATACCATGCCCCCTCACCTCAATCCCCTCCCCCATGGGGAGAGGAGGAAAAACTTCGCAAGGGAATATACCCTCTCCCCTTCGGGGAGAGGGTAGGGTGAGGGGGAAAAGGTGAGGGGGTAATCGAAGACATGCAGATAGGACATTACTTTCACGTGCCCCAATATTTCAACCCGGATTATTTCAACGATGAAAGATACTCCGCAACGGTCGCCCTCTCTTTGTCGGTAAATGGAAACTCGGGCATATACGCGTCCGGTTTTACGGCATTCGGGTTTTTAAGCCAGTTGGCGAGCCATTTCTTGTCGCGTTTACGCCCCTCGTGCGTGAGGTCCGGGTAGCGCGTCCTTCCGGGTTCGTCCTTGAATTTGTGGCAGGCCCCGCAGTCATATTCCTTCATAAGCCTTTTGCCGGCCTCTTTCTTGGCGGCCTTACCCATGAAGTCTTTTTTGACGTCTTTCCTGAAC
>JACRCI010000087.1 GCA_016219105.1 Deltaproteobacteria bacterium
CTCTGATTAATTCTCTTTTTGTCATTGCGAGCCGCGTTTTTGCGGCGAAGCAATCTCGTAACTCACTGATTTGCCTATAGGACGAGATTGCTTCGCTGCGCTCGCAATGACGGGACTGGGAATTAATCAGACCTTCCTTAAAGCAAGGGGTATTTCCTGAAAAGAGGCGGGTCTCCGACGCCTAACAAGGCCGGCGCGGGTAAAAAGGAGGGTATATATGCTTAATGCGAGGGTTGTCTCGTTAAGTCTGGCGGTTACAACCGAGGTCATTTATCTATCTTGCGCGGTATTGTCCTACGTTTCGCCTAAAGGGGTTATATGGTTTTTCAGCACATGGATCCATGCCCTTGACCTCACGGCGATTGTTTCATCCAAACCGTTCGCGGCAGCGGATTTCTTCACAGGGTTCGTAAGCATCTTTATTGCCTCGTATCTTACGGGCATGGTGTTTACATACGTGTATAACGCCGCAGGCAGGGCGGGATAAGGAGGTTTGTATGGCAAAGGATCCCATATGCAACATGGACGTTGACGAGTTGGGCGCCGGGTATATGACCCACCTCGAACATGAGACGTTTTACTTCTGCTCAAAGGTTTGCCAGGAGGAGTTTGAACGCAAAGAGGGCATCCGCCGTGGCGAGCCGGGGAAAAAATGGTGGCAGAGGATATTGAGAGAGCCGAAGGAAAAACCACCGAAGTGTCACTGACCTGAAAGGGGAGAGCCATGCACTCAATCGGCCCGTCTTACGCGTATGGCATCTGGGCGCTTGTCCTTGTCAATATCGCGCTTTTTCTTTTTTTCATCCTGAGTTTCCTGACGCCGGTTAAAAAGAGGGAGTGGAGGAGCGCCGGGGTTGCGACCGCCTTTATCATCGCGCTTTTTACAGAGATGTACGGCTTTCCCCTTACCATCTACGTCCTGACCGCGGCGCTCGGGGCCAGATACCCCGCGCTCAATCCCTTCGCGCATGAAAGCGGACACCTGTGGGTCACTTTTCTGGGCGGAGGGGGGGCAATGCTGGCGGTTATCCACCTCATAAGCGACGGCCTTATACTGGCGGGTTTTTTCATAATGGCCGCGGGATGGAGGAAGGTCCACGGCGCAAAGGGCGCCCTTGTGACGGACGGGGTTTATGGATATGTCCGGCATCCTCAGTATTCCGGGCTTTTTCTTGTGACCGTGGGGCTTCTTATCCAGTGGCCCACTATAATCACTGTGCTTATGTGGCCCGTCCTTATCCTGGCTTACTATAGATTGGCTAAACGGGAAGAAAAGGAGATGGAGAAGGAGTTCGGGGCTGGATACAGGAAATACATGGAAGAGGTTCCGATGTTCATGCCTCGTATGAAGGGGGGTGCGGGATAATGGGTTATTCAACCGTGATATTCCTTGTGGTAATCTTCATATTCATGTTTTTCATGCACCGCGGAGGAGGCGGCTGCTGCGGAGGCGGACACGGGCACGAAAAGAAAAAACAGGAGGAAGGCAAGGAGAAAGAGGAAGGGCGCAAAGGAGGATGTCATTGACAAAGGACGGGAAAAGGAGGTCTTTATGAGGCGCGCGATTCTAACGGTCATTGTTTACGCCCTGATATTGCCGGCGGCCGTATCTTATTCGCAGATGATGGACCATATGAAGGGACACATGGGCGGCATGGAGAAGCCGATGGAGGGGGAGGGGATGAAGGCCGCCGCAAAAAATAGCGATGCCCTTACACAGGAGGCTTCTGCTGGCGGGGTTACGGTAAAAGTCACCTATAAAAACCCGGGGGAGAACTCCCCGGTCTTCGACGTTGTCCTCGACACGCATTCGGTTGACCTCGACCAATACATGCCGGATGAGATATTCAGATTAAGGGATGACGCCGGAAGGGTTTACAACGCCGACGTTGCATCCGTATCCGGTTCCGGTCATCACAGGGAAGTGACGGTTGGGTTTAAAGGCGCTGATATCTCGTCGGCGAAGTCAGTGGAGGTCTTGATAGACGGCGTGGCCGGCGTGGATGAAAGGGCCTTCAGGTTCGAGATTGAGAAAGGCCGGTGATGCGGCGGTTGCCTGCTAAGCATTTTTCATAGGATTCCTCGGGGGATTTCTCAGGGGCAGTTTTACGGAAAAGGTCGTCCCCTTCCCTTCTTCGCTTCTTACGGTTATGGCGCCGCCGTGCCTCTCGACTATGTATTTCGCGAGCGTAAGCCCAAGACCGGTGCCTCTGGTCTCTTTTTCCGCGTTGCTTCCCCTGAAGAACTCATCGAAGACTTTGTCAATCTCCCCGGCCGGTATGCCGATCCCGGTGTCCGATACCTCTATCGTGACCGAGTCATCTTCGGCGTGACCTATCAGCGTCACGCTTCCCCCCACGGGCGTGTACCTGACGGCGTTCCCGACGAGGTTTATGAACACGTGGAGGAGTTCCGCGCTATCGCCGTCAATGGCCGGGAGGTTCCCTTCGATTGCGGTTTTTATCATAAGGTCTTTCCCGCCTTTCTCAGGTTCGGCTATGGCGATGGCCTCGTCCGTAATGGCCTTGAGGTCAACCCTCGCGAGCTTTAGCGTCTTTTTGGACCTCATGGTCGAAAGGTTGAGGAGGTCGGAGGCGTAGCCGTGGAGGAATTCGGTTTTACTCTGCGCCCTTTTCAGAAGTTCTTTTGTCTTGTCCGGCACCGCGCCCGAGTAACCCTCGGTTATTGCCGCAAGCAGACTCAATATCGAGGCGAGGGGGGACATTACGTCGTGGGCGACCATTCTGACGTATTCCGATTTGAGCCTGTCTTTTTCGACGAGCGAAGAGTTGGCCCTTTCAAGCTCAACGGATTTTTCCTCAAGTTCCGTCTCCCTCTCGCCGAGTTTTTCCATTATGGTCGCGGTTATATACGCGGTAAAAAGCACGACCGAGGCGACGACCGAGTAGACGGCCGCGAGGTACAGGCCGTTGGAGTAAAGCTCGACGTCCGTGAATCCCCTGAGGTGGCGGTGCGGGATGACGCCGAGATACTCCGCAAGGATGAGAAGCCCCACTGTTAGCACGGTCGCCACGGCCTGGGCATAAGCGGTTTTTTTATCGAGGAGCAGGCCGGTGAGCACCGTGTGGAATATGAAGTAAAAGATGAAGGGGTTTTCCGCTCCTCCGAGGTAATGCATGAGCATTAAAAGCACGAGGAGGTCAATTGCCGCCTGCGCGACGACGCTTTGCGCGGCCCTGCGGGGCAGGTCTATCGCCACGATACCGGGGCCTTTGATTTTCCTGAGGTGGAGGATGAACGCGGCGTTGTAGGCGGCTATCACGAGGATAGCCGTGGCGACCGCATAGACGGGTATGTCCACGAATCTGGACGAGACAAAAGCGGCGGCCGCCAGGGCGAAAAGGGCGAGCCACCTGATATTCACATACCAGTTGAGCCTTCCTATGAGTTCAGCTTCTCTGAGTCCCGGTTTTTGCGCCACCTTTTTTAATAAGCCTCTCGACCGTTGAAAGGAGTTTGGCCGGTTTAAGCGGCTTTTCCGCGAGTTCGTCCGTAACGAGATAGTCCTCGTCTTCCCTTCCGAAAGTAAAGCCGGTCTCCCTTGCCACACCCGTAAGCAGCAGTATCGGTATGCGCGATAGCTCCGGGTCGTTTTTGAGCCTGTAGCTTATCTGGAAGCCCTGGTCCTTTGTCTTCATCATGACGTCGAGTATGATGAGGTCGGGTCTCCCTGTCCGCGCCTTCTTGAAACCGCTTTCCCCCTCGTAGGCGCAGTCAACCGCGTAACCCCTGCTTTCAAGCACGATCTTCATCGCCTCGACAAGGTCTGTATCGTCATCCACAATGAGGACTTTGGGCATCTTGAGGCCTCTCTTTGATGATCTCGTGGTTATACGAACTTCACGTTCATTATGTGCGTCGCGCACGATATGCACGGGTCGTAGGCCCGGACAAGCGTTTCGACCGCGGCCGTTATCTCCTTTTTCGGCCTGTCGAGTATGGTGGGGACGTAGTGTCTGAGATCATCCTCTATTGACCTTAAGTTCTGCGCCGTCGGTATTATGCAGTTGGCCTTTTCAACAAGCCCGTCCTTCGTTATCGCGTATTCGTGATAGAGCGTTCCCCTTGGGGCCTCGACAAGCCCTATGCCAGTGCCGAAGCCTTTGGGTTTTCCTATCCCCTCGGGTTTCGGCCCGGTTAAAAGCAGTGCGGTGATCATGCCTATCGCCTCTTCCGTTGCGTGGAAGCATTCAATAATCTGGGCGTGGTTGTTCATGAATGGGTTCGTTGACAACGGCTTCAAGCCAAGACGCCCTGCCGCCTTTTTGGCGGAGGGCGCGAGCCTCGAATAATTATTGTTCACCCGCGCGAGCGCCCCGACCATGAATGTGCCGCGCGATGTCCTGGCGTGCTTTGCCGCGGAGTGGGGCACGGCGTATTCCTTTATTTTTTTCGCGTAGGTCTCCGGTCTTATCGAATCCTTTTTGCTCGAAAAAGGGCTTCCGTCGTAGAACGCGTAACCCTTTCGGGCTTTAAGCGAGATGAATTCCCTGTCCTTCCTGAACTCCGGCACAGGGAAGGAACTGAAGAGGCCGAGGGTCCTGTCGAGCTGCTTAAACGATCCGGCGAGCCTGTCCCTCAGTTTTTCAAGTTCATCCCTTTTCGGCGCGTGCGTAACTCCGCCCGGAACCAGAGATATGGGGTGCACGTGGCGGCCTCCCACGACGGCGCATATCTCGTTTGCGAGGTTTTTAAGCCCAAGCCCCATCGCGGCCATATCCCTGTGCGACTTCATGAGAGGGACTATGGAGCCCTCGCCGAAAAAATCCGGCAGCACAAGGAAATAGAGGTGCAGCATGTGGCTTTGAAGCGTCTCGCCGCAGAAGGCAAGCTTCCGTAGCAACATGGCCTGAGGGCTGATAGTGATGCCCATCGCTGATTCTATGGCCTTGAGGGACGCCGAGGTGTGGCTTACCGCGCATATCCCGCATATCCGGGACATTATGTGGTGGGCCTCGTCGTAACGCCTGCCCCTCAGCATCGCCTCGAAAAAACGCGGGGATTCAATTATCTCGAGCCGGAGTTCTTCAATCCGTCCCTTTTTGATGTTTATGACGATATTGCCGTGTCCCTCGACCCGCGTGACTTCGTTGACGTTTATGCCGTGGCTTTTATGCATGGCGTTTTCTGCCGTCGAGGACGGCTGGTGGGCCATCGTGGCCGGCTGGTCGGCCGGTTTTATATATCCTGTACCCGCCGTAGAGGTCAAAACTTTTCAAAATTCCATCCGCCGTAAGGCCGTACCTTTCGAGGGTTTCCCCGTGGGCGTTCATGTTCGGGTCATCCACAGGCCCCCTGCATCCCCAGCAGATGCAGCCATACGTCACGCATACCGCTTTGCAGCCGGCCCTCGTTACAGGCCCCACGCATGACAACCCCTTTTCAAACACGCAGATGTTCCCGGCCATTTTGCAGTCCACGCACACTGGATGGTTAGGCACGTCCGGGGTTTTTCCGAGGAGAAACGCCTTGAGGGTGGAGAGGAATTCCTCTTTCGTTACAGGACAGCCGTGGATGTAGTGGTCAACCCGGACAATTGAATCTATCGGCCTCGCCGGGATTGTGTCCATGGGTTTGTGTCTTGCGTCTTTGCCGTAGACCGCTTTTTTGACCTCTTCCATGGGGAAGCGGTTTTTAAGGCAGTTGAGCCCGCCGGTGGACGAGCACGCCCCCAGCGCCACGACGATCTTGGCGTTTTTCCTTATAGCCCTGAGCTTTTTAATCTCCTCTTTTTTGCTTATGCTCCCCTCGACAAAGGCTATGTCGTAATCGTCGCTCCTTAAGCTCATGGCCTCCCTGAAGTTCACTATGTCCACGAGTTCGATTATCCCGGGGAACTCCTCTTCGCAGTTGAGGACCATGAGCTGGCAGCCCTCGCAGCAGGTAAACGAGAAGAAGGCGAGTTTCGGCTTTTTAGCGGCGACAGGCACGCTTTTAAGCATAGCAGAAAAACTCCGGGGTGTAAACCTGCGGTGGTCATGTGAACCCTGCGCCGGGCAGCCGGCCGTCTATGACGGCTTGTATTTTCAGGGGATATGTTTTATAAAAGGCCTATGATAGACCACGGGAAGACCTCACTCGCAAAGGCCCTGACCGGCATTGACACGGACAGGCTCAGGGAGGAGCTATGAGGAAGACGCTCTGTTTTTTCTTTTTCGCGTTTACGGCCTCGGTGCTTTTTTTGATGTCCACGCCTTTCGCCAATTTCGCGGCGCGCGGTCTGGTCGTGGAGCCGGAGGTGAAAAAGGCCGACATAATCGTCATCCTCGGCGGAGGGGCTTATAAAAACGGGGTTTTAAGCGGCGCGTCGAATGAAAGGCTCATCCACGGGCTTCTCCTTTACAGGCAGGGGCTTGCCCCGGAGATATTCCTGAGCGGCGGCTCCATCTCCGCCGTGTCGAAAAAGCTCTTTCATACGCTCTCTAAATCCGAAGACGCCGCCGCTATTGACGCCCCGGAGGCGTCCGTGATGCGGGATATCTCGATTGGGTTAGCCGTACCGCCGGAACATATCCGCGTTGACGAAAGGTCAACGAACACCTACACGAACTTAAGGGCCGCGGGTTCTTTCATGCGGGAGAGGGGGTTTAAGAAATGCCTGCTCGTGACGTCCCCGACACACATGTCGAGGGCGATAGCGGTCGCGGAAAAACTCGGGGTTGACTGCTCGCCGGCGCCGGTCGAGGATTATACCCGGTTCAGGACCGGCGCCTTTGACAGGCTCTCGCTCGCCGGAGAGGTTTTCTGGGAGTATGCGGCGCTTGCGCTGTATAAGGCATACGGGTATATTTGAGGCCGTGGGGCTGTTGAAAAAGTCCTGTTTTGTCACCCCCGAAACAAGCCTGAAATACCCTGAAACAAGTTCAGGGCAGGCCATGGTTCGGGGAGATTGCGGCCTGTCTGCGTGCGACGCACGGGCAGGCGGGCATTCCGTTCATTCCTTCTCCACTTCCATGAGCGTCTCGTCCGGGTTGACCGAATCGCCGATCTTGACGAGTATCTTTTTGACGACCCCGCTTATGGGAGAGTGCACCTCGTTTTCCATCTTCATGGCCTCGACCGTAAGGACGGTGTCGCCCTCGGCGACCCTGTCCCCGGCGTCCACCTTGATGGATGTGACCTTCCCCGGCACTGGCGTTATGACGTCCCCTTCCTTTTTCGGTTTGGGCCTTACTGACTGCGGGATTGACTCGGCCTCTATCACCCCGGCGGTGGTGGGGATTACCTCCTGAAGGGACTCCACCATCACCTCCTCAAGACGGTCGTCAATCTTGAGGAAAAACGGCCTCTTGCCCTCGCTCTTGTGCCCGGCGCCGGAGACCTTCACCCTGTATTTCTCGCCGTGGACCGTGATGTTGAACTCGCTCGGCGCAAGATGCGGCGTAATGCCCTTTTCTCCGGCCTCCGGCGCCATCTCCTCAAGCGGCTCGGGTTCAAGCCGGCCTTTTTCCCTCTGCTCGAAGAACTCAAGGGCCACCACGGGGAAGAGCGCGTAGGTGAGTATGTCCTCCACCGAGCGGGCCTTGCCCTCCAACTCGCGCGCGAGGTTGTCGAGTTCAGGTTCGAGCAGGTCTGCGGGCCGGCACTTTATGGGCTTTTCATCGCCTATGGCCTTTTTCCGGGCCGATTCGTCTATCCTTCCGGGCGGGGTTCCGTAGAGGCCCTTGAAGTAGTTCTTTGTCTCGCTCGTTATGACCTTATACCTCTCGCCCGTTAAGACGTTGAGGGTGGCTTGCGTGCCCACGACCTGGCTTGTCGGGGTTACAAGGGGCGGATAGCCCATCTCCTTGCGCACAACGGGCAGTTCTTTAAGCACGTCCTCCATCCTGTCGAGGGCGTTCTGCTCCTTGAGCTGCTGGGCGAGGTTCGAGATCATCCCGCCCGGGATCTGCGCGACGAGCGTCCTTGTGTTTATGCCGGTGTATTCGCTCTCGAAGCGTTTGTATTTCTTCCTTATGGTCCTTACCCTGTCGGCTATCTCGGTCAGGAGCGCGAGGTCGAGCCCGGTGTCGTAGGGGGTGTCTTTCAGCGCCGCGACGAGGCTCTCGGTCGGCGGCTGCGCCGTCCCGCTCCCCATGGACGATATGGCCGTGTCAATTATGTTGGCCCCGGCCTCTATGGCCTTAAGATAGCTCATGGAGGCGAGCCCGGACGAGTCGTGCGAGTGCATGTGTATGGGGAGCTTTGTTTTCTCCCTGAGTTTCTCGACCAGCCCATACGCCGCGCCGGGGGTGAGGAGTCCGGCCATGTCCTTTATGCAGAGGACGTCGGCCCCCATGCCTTCGAGCGCAAGCGCCATCTTCACGAACCCCTCGTGCGTGTGCACCGGGCTCGTGGTGTAGCATATCGCGCCCTCGACCGTGGCCTTTGTTTTTTTCGCGGCCGCCATGGCGACCTCGAGGTTGCGCGTGTCGTTAAGCGCGTCGAAGATCCTGAAGACGTCCACGCCGCCCTGGGCGGCCCTCTCGACGAATTTCTTTACCACGTCGTCCGCGTAATGGCGGTAGCCCACGAGGTTCTGCCCCCTCAAAAGCATCTGGAGCCTCGTGTTCGGGATGGCCTTCCTCAGGAGCTTGAGCCTCTCCCACGGGTCTTCCTTCAAAAACCTCAGGCACGCGTCGAACGTTGCCCCGCCCCAGACCTCAAGGCTCCAGTATCCGACCTTATCGAGCAAAGAGGCCACCTCGACCATGTCGGACGTCCTCATGCGCGTTGCGAGCAGCGACTGATGCGCGTCCCTCAGGACCGTGTCGGTTATGAAGGTCTTTTTGTTGTTCTTAGCCTTCTCTCCGTTTTTTTTCAATGCCATGCCTCCTCCGTTAAAGCCGGTTTTTAGCCGTCAAAATCCGTGATACGCGGCTATGGCGCCCGATATCGCGGCTATGATGTCGGTGGGCTCGCCGTACTCGTAGTAGTCCATAAGCCCGGGTTTTCTGTCAATGTAGCCGGTGTCTATATGGCCTTTCCTGAAATCGTCGTCGTTCATCACGTTCCTCAAAAACGGTATGGTCGTCTTCACCCCCCTTACCACGAACTCCTCGAGCGAGCGGTTCATCCTGCGGACGGTCTCGTCCCACGTCGAGCCGTTCACGATGAGTTTCACGACGAGCGAGTCGTAGTAAGGCGGTATGACGTAGTCCTTGTATATCGCGCCGTCAATCCTGACCCCTATGCCTCCGGGCGAGTAATAGGCCGTGACCCTTCCGAAACTGGGGATGAAGTTGTTTTTGGGGTCCTCGGCGTTTATGCGGCACTCCATGGCAAAGCCCGAAATCCGCACGTCTTTCTGCCTCAGTCCAAGTTTGCGCCCCGCGGCTATCTCTATCTGTTTTTTCACGAGGTCAATGCCGGTTACCTGCTCGGTCACCCCGTGCTCGACCTGTATCCTCGTGTTCATCTCTATGAAGTAGAAGTTCTTGTCCCTGTCAACGAGGAACTCCACCGTGCCCGCGTTCGTGTAATTGGCCGCCTTCGCGGCCTTTATCGCGGCATGGCCCATCTTCTCCCTGAGGCGGGCATCCAGTATGGGGGAGGGGGATATCTCTATGAGCTTCTGGTGCCTGCGCTGGATGGAGCAGTCCCTCTCGCCCAAGTGAACGACGTTCCCGTAGTTGTCCGCGAGTATCTGAAACTCTATGTGGCGCGGCCTTTCGACGTATTTTTCGAGAAAAACGTCCGAAAGCCCGAACGCGGCCATGCTCTCGGCCCGGGCGCTTGAGAGCGCGTTTTTAAGCTCTTTGGGGTTATGCGCTATCCTCAATCCCCTTCCGCCTCCTCCTCCCGCGGCCTTTACCATGACGGGGTAGCCTATATCCCGTGCGCCGGCGAGGGCTTCTTTTTCGTCCTTTACCGGCGTAAGCGTGCCGGGAAGGATCGGGATGCCGGCCTTTTTCATCATGGTTTTGGCCTTTATCTTATCCCCCATGTCCGCGAGGGCCTGGCTCGAGGGGCCGATGAAGGTTATGCCGCTTTTTTCGCAGAGGAGCGGAAACCGCGCGTTCTCGGACAAAAACCCGTACCCCGGGTGTATCGCGTCAACGCCTATCTTGGTGGCGAGGTCTATTATCCTGTGCATGTTGAGATAGCCCTCGACCGGCCCGGGGCCGACCATGTAGGCCTCGTTGGCCTTCTTCACGTAGAGGCCCGTGGTGTCGGCCTCGGAATATATGGCCGCCGTGGGGATGTCGAGTTCCCTGCACGCCCTGATTATGCGGGAGGCAATCTCGCCCCTGTTGGCTATTAGAACTTTTTTGAACATGGCCCTCCGTAGAAACCGCCTTTATAAGGCGGCAAGGTGAAAAATTTAACGTATATGCGGGGTTATGTCAAGGGATTTGGAGAAAATTGGCGGGGGTTGGAGGTTATGGAACGCAGATTTTATTTCTTTTCGATGGAGAAATCATGGCGGGAGGAGACCTTAATGGCCTCCGCGAGCCTCTTTAGGGTCTTCTCTTTGCCCATCGCCGCGATGGTTTCGAATATCCCCGGGCTTACGGTCCCTCCGGTGAGCGCCACCCTGACGGGCTGGGCAAGAGCGCCGAGCTTGACGCCTTTTTCGCTTACTACCGAGCCGAATGCCTCCTCGATTGCTTTTTCATCGAAAGGCCCGATTGAGCCGAGCCTTTCCGAAAGGACGGCGAAAACCCCGGCGGCCTCAGGCGTGAGGAATTTGCGCGCCGCCTTCTCGTCGAAGGTTATCTCATCCCTGAAGTAAAACAGCGCGCCTTCCGCCATCTCCTTCAACGTCTTCGCCCTTTCTTTAAGCGTGCCGATTATCGCCGGAACCCTTGCGTCGTTCGATGCGTCCACTCCGAGGGCATTGAGGTGCGCCATAAGGAGCGGCGCAAGCTCCGTGGCCTCTGACTCTTTTATGTAATGGTGGTTGAGCCACAGGAGTTTTTCCGGGTTGAATATCCCGGGGGATTTTCCAACGGATTCGAGCGAGAATTTCGCGATAAGCTCCTCTTTCGTGAAGATCTCCTGGTCCCCGTAAGACCATCCGAGCCTCGCCCGATAGTTCACGAGGGCATGGGGCAGGTAGCCGGAGTCCCTGTAGGCCGTAACCGAGGTCGCGCCGTGGCGCTTACTGAGCCGTGCCTTGTCCGCTCCGAGTATCATGGGCAGGTGCGCGAAGGCCGGAACGGGATAGCCGAGCGCCCGGTAAAGGAGTATCTGCTTCGGGGTGTTCGCTATGTGGTCGTCGCCCCTTATGACGTGGGTTATGTCCATGGTGGCGTCGTCCACCACCACGCAGAGGTTGTAGGTGGGGGTGTTGTCGCTCCTCAAGATGACGAGGTCCTCTATCTCGCCGTGGTTAAAGGCCATTGTCCCCTTTATCATGTCGTCGAAAGACGTCGCCCCCGGCGGCACGGAAAACCTTACGGCGAACGGACCGTCGGGCCGGTCGGCCCTCGTCCTGCACCGGCCGTCGTATTTGGGGGGCAGGCCTTTTTCCATCGCGGCCTTCCTTTTTTCATCCAGCTCCTCAGGCGAGCACCAGCAGCAATAGGCGAGGCCCCTTTTGAGCAGGGTCTGCGCGTGCGCGCGGTATGCGTCAAACCTTTCACTCTGTAAAAAAGGCCCCTCGTCCCAATCAAGCCCGAGCCACCTCATCCCGTCGAGGATGGCGCCGATGGCCTCGGCGGATGACCTGACGGCGTCCGTGTCCTCTATCCTGAGGATGAATTTCCCCTGGTTTTTGCGGGCGAAAAGATAGCTGAAAAGCGCCGTCCTCGCCCCCCCTATGTGGAGATACCCGGTGGGCGATGGCGCGAATCTCGTGCGTATGGTCATGGAAAGGAGACCCCTGCGGGTTTATTTTATCACAATCCCGGCGTATCCCACGACGTGGTCGTAGTCCCCGCTTGAGTCGCCGGAGGTGGCGTAGTCAACGAGTTCCGCCTTTCTGGCGTTCAAAAGGCGCGCCGCCACTATGCCTATGGCGGCCGGCACGACCCCGCACATCGTTATGTTCCTGTCCTGCGTAATCTCGATAAGCCCCCTGGCGTCGAGCTTGAGCACCCTGTCTATCGCGAGCTTGTCTTTTTCCCTGGTGACCCTGTCTGATTCGTAGTGGTTCATGTCGCTGCTTACGACTATCAGCACGTCTTTTTTGTAAGACCGTATCGCCTCCGCGAGGGCGTGTCCCATCATCTCGCATTCCGTCCATGCCGTGGGCATCACGGTCACGGGCACTATCGCCGCGTCCGGGTTGTGAAGGCATATAAACGGCAGCTCTACCTCGAGGGAGTGTTCACCGAGGTGGGCGAGTTCGTCGGATGAAAAAACCCCGGCCCCGGAGGCTGAATGGAGTATAAGCTCGGCGAGGGGTTCGTTTATCTCAACCATTCCCATCGGGGTTTCCCACTCGCCGGCGGTCATGACCGAGGCGCTCTCGCCGAGCCCGGTGTGGTTAGGCCCTATGAGGACCACGGCGTCGGGTATCTCGACCGAGGAGAAGACGCACCCGGCCACCCTGCCGGAGTACATGTAGCCGGCGTGCGGGGAGATTACGGCCACGGCCTTTTCCTTTTTAAGCCTTTTCGTGTAACCCTCGACCGCCTTTCTGAGCTGGTCGGGGTTGCCCGGATAGAACCGGCCCGAAACGCACGCCTTCCTCATTATCATCGTCTCACCGTATCCGTAAGCGGTTAAGGTTTAGCGGACTTGTGCCCGCCAGCCGGCCACGCCGGCCCGCTTGGTAACGTCAAGTATTTTGTGTCATCAAAAAAGGGGCAGTGGTTCCTTGTTTCTTGTTTTCATATGTAAAGACTGCGAATAATATCCTTTCGATGCTGGTTTTGTCGCTGAAAACACCCATGGGTCTTGTCCTTCTTCTC
>JACRCI010000086.1 GCA_016219105.1 Deltaproteobacteria bacterium
AGAAGAAGGACAAGACCCATGGGTGTTTTCAGCGACAAAACCAGCATCGAAAGGATATTATTCGCAGTCTTTACATATGAAAACAAGAAACAAGGAACCACTGCCCCTTTTTTGATGACACAAAATACTTGACGTTACCTTGTGACGTGGCATTTGGTTTGAGACAAAAATTGCAATAGGTTTGAGACAACAACTGTGGATAACTCGCGAGGCCCACCAGACGACCTCGACGGAGGGCGGTTTTTCAGTCCCCGGCCTTGACATGCCCCGCCTCTTCCTTGATTTAGTCCGCCGATTGGTATATCTTTGACATGATGGAGTCCTATTGCGGAGAAAGGCGCGCCCTCTTTGACCTCTTCCTGAGAGACAGGGAGAGTTTCCTGAGCGGGAGGTTATGGACCCTCGACCCCTCTGCCATAAGGTTCAGGCACGGCGAGGACCTCCTGGAGCTCAAGATACCCTACCATCTCGGCGCCGAGGACGAGGCGATAATCGGAAAGGCCGTCTACGGCCTCGGCATCCTCCTTAAAAGGCGCTTTGAGGAAGGCTCCTCCGATATCCCGCATGACATCAACGTCGGGACGGCGCGCCCTTTAAAGGATAAGACGTTCAAGACCGACACGCTGCTCTCCGGCACAGTTGAAAGAGAGATAGCCGCCGCGGCGCTCCATACCGCGCCTTTCATGGACGGCGCGATACTCTCCAACTGGCTCGGGCCCGACGGACACGGAAGGGGCTTTATCCAGTGGTTCCAGGCCATCATGGAAAAGACCATGAAAGAGGAGGCGGCGAACGAGAAGCGGGAAAAGACGTCCTATCTCGCCCTGCTCGCAATCATCAATTCCATACGGAAAAAAAAGGACGGTCTTAAGAAGTTGAGGGTAAAGGGCCTGTCCTACGACAAGGCGGACGTCTCGACCGCCTTCGTCCTTAACGCCGCGGTCAGAGGGTCTCTTGCGGCGCTTCTGGCGAGGCTCAAGGAAAGCGGGGCGCAGTATTACAGCCCCGTGGGCGGGGCCGTTCTGACCTCGGCCGTCTCACCAGGCGCCTTTCTTTCCATACCCGCGAACCTCCTCGCGACTTCGCTCAACCCCTACGGGATAGGTCAGGAACTATATGACTCCCTTCTTCCGCGCGTCCCGGACCTCGATGGGGTGACGGGTTCGGAAGGGCTCATATCCGCGCTCGCAGCAGGGGTCGAGGGGGAAAAGGCCGTTGTAGAGGCCGCGAACCTGCAGTATAACCTGCTCGAATTCAGGCGGCTTGCGCTTGGTTACCTCATGGAGTTCGACGCGCCCGGCGTCATGGGGCACAAACTCCTGTATGACCTGTATTGCGAGGACAGGCTGTTGAGGAACCTCTTCGGCGCGCCGCCGAATGAGGCGATGATAGAGAAGGTCAAGAGGGCCATGAACGACGTCAGGGCGGGTTTTTCCAAAGACCTGAAGAGGGTCGCGTCCATAGACGGGATAAATGATTTCCTCTCCGGGTTTGAAAAAAGGTCCAGTCAGGTGCGCGACTGGTTCAAGAAATCCGTCCGGGAGGGGGAAAAGGGCGCCGTCTCCGGGGTGTTTGAGGGTTTCCTTGCGTGCTGGTTCGACTCCCGCGTGGAGGGGTTTACCAGGCCGATGAGGATGCGTCTTGTGGACAGGCGCGAGGCCTACGGCCAGGAAAGGCTCGTTTCGGAATACAGGGTCGGAAGGCTCTACCGTTTTTCCGTGGACTCAAGGCCCGTTTTAAGCATGCTTGCGGTGGAGGAGGAAGGCCAGCTCTTCGTGGATATGAAGGATTTTTCACGCAGGACCCTCAAGGTAAAAGAGATAGCCATGGCCGAGTTCATGAAGGAGAACTTTTACGGCCCCATACTCGACGCGGCGGCCCGTTATGAGTCCGAGGCGGGACTTCTTGAGACCGAAGGCGGGATACGGCTCCAGAGCCTGCCAGGAGACGCGGCCATATTCTCCGGCGGGGTGGCGCGGCTCATCTCGCTCGCCTTCGACATCCGCAGGGTCATACGACAGTACAGGGAAAAGCTTCTGGCGAGGCTTCTGCCGGAAAAAGGCGAACTCCTGCCCGAGGAGATAACGGCGAGGTTCAAGGAGAAAAAAGACGAGATACGGAAAAAAAAGGCCGAACTCGAAGCGCGGCTCAAGCAGGGGGACGAGGGCGCCGGCGCCGCCTTGAACTCGCTTATCGAAAAGTCGGACAGGCTTGACGACGTCTACCGCTCGGAGATTGAGGCCGCGGTTGTGAGGGAGCTTGAGGCCGGGCTTTTCATCTCTTACGGCGCGAAGGCCGAGTGTGTCGCGGTTGATGGCGGTCATGGCGGAGGCGGCCTTACGGTCGCCATAGGCGGTAAGATAAACGAGGCCGCAAGGGGAACGGCGAGAAACGCACGGATGAGGGCAAGGCTTGAGATACTGCTTGAAAAAGAGAGGATACGGAGGAATAACCCGCGGCTCAGGTATCCGTTCGACGTCTACGTGGGCATGATCCACGCGGTCCGCATCCCGCCGGATTTCGACGGTCGGATAGAGGCCCCCGCGGCCCGGAAGGACATGGCCACCGGCGCGCCGTATGCGAAGGCGATTGCGACATGGGTTGCCAGGGAGTGTTATAACGATTTTAAAAGGCTCTCGGAGGGCGCGGAGTTTTCAACCCTCAGGGCCATCGAACGGACGGTTGATATATATAACAGGGGGCAGGCCATAAGCGAAGAGGCGCTCAGGGCCTATATGAGAGAGACGAAGGGGGAGAAATTCTTTTTCAAGAAGACGGTTGTCGCATCGGCGCTCGATAGATCCATACAGGAGAACTTTTTCCTTGCGTCGGACACCCTTGAGTTCTGGTTCTGCCATGAGGCCGAAAAGGGGGCGGAGTTCGTGGAGGCGTTCCGCCGCGCCGGTGAGGTCACGTTCCGGGGGTTTGAATCGGCGGGGCCTACGGTCGTCTATGAGATAATCAACACGGACGGCGAATTTTTCAAGGCGCTCGAGACCCACCACGTGCGCGAGTGGCTCGATGAGGCGAAGGGGAAGACGGGGTAGGGGCGAGCTGCGCCCGCCATAAAAATCCGGTCAAGATAAAAAAGCGGGCAGAGGGTGTGCTATCACCGTTTACAGGTGGGAAGAAGGAATGAGGGAGATTCCTTCACCTTGCCCTCAAATATTTGGAGTTAAAAGGGAAAAAAAGAAGGTCTATATGACTGAAAAATGTAGGCTTTGCGGTTGCTTGCTTCACCGCACAAAAGATACGTATGCCAAACCAACCGTGTTGGGTCGATCTCACGCAACAAAACACCACTATGTAGCAAAACGTTTTTTCGGACGCTCCACAAATAGACAAGGCACTCAGCGTGAAGCGATTTTTCAAAAAGAACACCATTGGGGGCAGAAGAACGGAACAGAGGTTTTTTGTTATGAATGTCATGAGGAGCTACTTCACAATCCTGTCCTTCTTCCTGATGATTTCGACAGTTTGGCTAAAATTATACGTATAAGAAAACTTAACGAAACGGAAAAAACCGAAAGTAGAGAAAAAAATGCCGGACGTATAGAGGTGCTCCATGAAGTGTTGAAAGAAGGTATAAAGGCGGTTTTAAAAAAGTAACAAGGGAAGGCACAGCCCGCCCTGCTACAGACTATCTACCCTTTCTCCTGAGCTTATCAAGCCTCTTATCCACCCTGAGCCTTATGGCAAGCCCTTTGATCGTCTCAATGTCGCCGCCGGTTTTCAGGAGCTCCTCCGCATCAAGCAGGTCCCTGGGGCCGCCGGATTTGAGTTTCATCACTATGAGATACTCTAACGGGACCACCGGGACCTTGACGCCGTGAAAGTCCACCTTGACAGCCCTTTCTACAGCCTCATCCTCCCATCTACGGGTCGCGATCAATATATCTACGGGCACGTCCTTATGGGTAATCTTCACAAGATAAGGGACCGGGTCAAGATGTCCGCCCCTGAAAACTTCGGGCTTGAAACCTTCTCCCTCAAGGGCGCTGAAAAAGGCCTTTAGACGATGTGTCGCTTCAAGGGAAAGGGATACGAGAAGGTCTATGTCCTTTGTCCCCCGGGGAAACCCCCACGTGGAAACCGAAAGCCCTCCGATAAGCGCGTATCCGGTTATCACCCCCTGCCTTTTTATCCTGTTCAGGCACCTGACTACTTCCTCAAGATTTCTTTCGAGGGACACGCCTTTGAGCCTCCGTGCCGGCCTTTTTGAGCTTAAGGCAGAAGTCGGACAATTTTACGGCCAGCATGAGCCTTTCTGGCGGCGTCAGCTTCCTTAAGTCCCTCAGCTCTTTGACCCTGCTTCTTTCCATTGTTTTTGACCGTGCCATTGTCATATCTCTTCCGATGAGTTGATCCGTTCCTCCCGGACTTTTTCAACGTCTCCCTTACCCGGCCCCCCTCTTTTTTTCCCTATCACCTCGTTCATGGAGCCTGTTCTGTAGCCCTCGAGGTCGAGCGTCACGTAGCTGAAGCCGATTTCCTTGAAGGCGCGGACAACGGAGCCGCGCACCTCTTCATCAAGGAAAAGCGCGATTTTGGCGGGCTCCACCTCTATCCGGGCCAGCTCGAAGTGGTATCTTACCCGTACCTGCCTGAACCCGAGTTCCCTGAGCCGCGCCTCGGCGGCCTTTATCATATCGAGCCTTTCCACGGTTATCCTCGTCCCGTAGGGGAACCTCGACGAAAGGCAGGCCAGATTCGGTTTTTCCCACGTGGGAAGCCCAAGCGTCCTGCTCAACCGTCTTATTTCCTTTTTTGTAAGCCCGGCCTCGGCGAGCGGGCTTCTTACGCCGAGTTCTCCTGCCGCTATCTTGCCCGGCCTGTAATCAGAGAGGTCGTCCGCGTTGGTCCCGTCCGCGACGAACTTCATCTTCAATCCAGCGGCCTTTTTCCCGCATATCGTGAAAAGCTCGCTTTTACAGTAATAGCAGCGATTTTCCGGGTTTTCGGCAAAGCCGGGTATAAGGAGTTCGTTCGAATCAACGATAATGTGCTCGACCCCGAAGGCGCGGGCAAGCGCCTTTGCCTCTTCGAGCTCGCTTTCGAGATACGTGGGGGATGTGGCCGTAAGGGCCACGGCCCTTTTCCCGAGGGTGTCGGAGGCGATCTTCAGGAGGAAGGTCGAGTCAACGCCCCCGGAAAAGGCGACAAGAACGGAGCCCATGTCCCTGAGTATGCCTTTGAGGGTTTCGAGCTTTTCCGTTTCGAGGTCGCCAATCCAGAGTCCTTCAGGGGCATTATCGCGCGCGCTTTTTTCTTTCAGCATACCCGTATCTCTTCTATGGTTTCATCGTCCGCGGGCTCCGCTATGACGATGAGTTCCGGCCCTCCGGCCGGCCTCGCCTGCCCACCAGCCGTCCTCGACGGCCCTCCAGCAGGCCTCGCCTGTTCGCCGTCTGTCACGCGGATACTCTTTCCGCCCGGCGATTTCGAGGACGAGGAGGCGTATCTCAGGATGAGCCTTGCCGCCATGTCCACGGCGGCGTTACGGCCATTCAGCCGTCCGTTGCCGGCGACAACTGCCACCGGACCGGAGAAGTCAATTGGCTCAAGCACCGCGTCCCCAGGCTGGGCCATGAGCTTGAGTTTCGCGTTTTCGGATTCATTCCTGCTTACGACGAGTTTTACCCCGTTATGCCTGAAGTGCCTTCCTATCTTAAGGGTATGGAGGTCTTTTGTCGTAATATCGTTTTTATGGTCGAGGAGGTCCCTTACCTTCTTTGAAAAAATCTTGTCCGTCAAAAGACACCCGCCGGACGGGCAGGGGTAGTCTTCCACGCGGAGGTCGTCGGCAAGCTCCATCTGCGGCCTCCTCGTCCTTCCGGCCATGTCGAGGAGTTTCGCCCTGTCCACGAGGCCGTTTATCTCCGGTATGGTGGGTTCGAGGTGTTTTGCCGAAAGGGGCCTCAAGATGAGGCCGATAAGCCCGCTTTCTTTTTCTATTATCCTGAAGGTGTCCCTCCTCTGGCTCATGGGCCTCTGTCCGAGGACCTCGCCCGTTATTATGAACGAGGCGCCTGTCTCCTCCATATATTTTTTGGCGAGGCTGAACATGTAGACCCTGCAGTCAACGCAGGGGTTTATGCCCTTGCCGTAGCCGTGCCTGGGGTTCCTTACGACCTCCATGTAGTCGAGCCCCTTTGCGAGCACCTTTATCGGTATGTTGAATTTTTCGGCGACATTCCGGGCTTCGCTCCGGCATCCGCCGTGTTCCTTGCCTTCGGCCTTATGCCTGCCGCCGGAATTGCACGTGCAGAACGCCGAGGTGAAGTTGAGGGCGCACACCTCGATGCCCTGGTCCAGCATGAGTTTTACCGCGAGGGTCGAATCCAGCCCCCCGGAAAGAAGCGCAACGGCCTTTGTCATCTTAAACCCCCCATAAACCCCTTGTATTTTTTGAGGATAATATTATACTTTGAAGGGCCGGTAAATGCAAAAACTTTAGGATGGCCGTCATTGGCGGCTGGAAGGCCATAAAGGACGGCTAAATGGCCATGGAAGAGCATTACGAGGATAGCGACTTGGCGCGCCGTCAAGGGCGGCTGGTCGGCCGTCATACGCGGCCGAAGGTAATCCTGCCGGCCACGCTGTTTTTGGCTACGGTCGTCACCACGATGACCGTCGGCGCGTTTTACGAGGGGGCTAATCCCCTTAAGAATCCATTAAGCCTTTTGAAGGGGATACCTTTTTCCGCGCCGCTCCTTTTTATCCTCGGCACGCATGAACTCGGGCATTTTTTCGCGTCGAGGAGGCACGGGGTTGCCTCGACCCTGCCGTTTTTCATTCCCGCCCCCCCGGTGCCTCCTTTCATTGGCACTTTCGGCGCGGTAATCAAGATGAAATCCCCCATAACCACGCGGAGGGCGCTCGTGGACATAGGCGCCGCAGGCCCGCTCGCCGGGTTTATAGCCGCGCTGATAGTGCTTGCATGGGGCATAAGGCTTTCAACCGTCATACCAAGGCCGTCTTTCGGTGAGGAGTTCGGGCTGGGGACTCCGCTCGTCTTCGACCTCCTTTCATACCTCATAGCCGGTCCTGTCCCCGATGGCTACGAACTCTCCCTTCACACGGTGGCCTTCGCCGGCTGGATAGGGCTTTTCGTCACCTCGCTTAATCTCCTGCCCATAGGACAGCTCGACGGCGGGCACATAGTCTACGCGCTTTTCGGGGCGGCGCACCGTTGGATTTCGCTCGCCGTGGTCGCCGCTCTGGTCATCTTCGGGATATACTCGTGGCCCGGCTGGCTCGTGTGGGCGGCGCTCTCGACCATCATAGGGATACGCCACCCTCCGGTCGTGGACTCCAATATTCCGCTCGGCGCCTTAAGGGTCGTCGTAAGCGTCCTCGCCATGGCGGTATTTATATTGACATTCATGCCCGCGCCGTTTTATATTCGTGGACTATGAAAAAATTCAGCGCGAAAGAACTGAAGGGGTTTGACGGAACCACGCCGGGGGCGCCCGTGTATTTCGCCTACAAGGGGAAGGTCTATGACGTGACCGATAACCCCCTATTCATAGAAGGCATGCATTTTGAACATCCCGCCGGGGGCGACCTGAGCGAATATCTCGCCGAGGCCCCGCACGGCGCCGAGGTGCTCGAGGAACTCATCGTCGTGGGCGAGTACGGGGGGTAGGGTCTTGCCGTTTGAGCCTCATGGGCGCTTCTTATTGCCATGAAGATACGTATCCTCGGCTGCGGCACGTCCACGGGCGTGCCTGTAATCGGCTGTCGCTGCGAGGTGTGCTCCTCGGATGAGCCGAGGAACAGACGCACGAGGACCTCGGCGCTCATTCAGTCAGGCGGGAAAAACGGGAAAAATATCCTCATAGACACTTCCACGGACCTGAGGGTCCAATCGCTCAAAAACGACATAGAGAGGATAGACGCGGTCCTTTTCACCCACCCGCACGCCGACCACGTCCACGGCATAGACGATCTCCGCGTCTTTAACCTCATACAGAAAGAGATCATCCCCTGCTACGGCGACCGGCTGACGGTCGAGAGAATAAAAAAGGCGTTCGACTACATATTCACGGACAGCGAATACGACGGCTGGAAGCCGAGCCTTTCCCTTTCGGCGATAGAGGAGCCTTTCGAGCTCTTCGGCCTCAAGGTAACCCCGGTGGGCATATACCACGGCACGGCCGTCATCACCGGCTGGCGCATAAATGACGCGGCCTATCTGACGGATTGTAGCTCGGTTCCGCCTGAGTCGCTTGAGAGGCTCAGAGGGGTCAATGTGTTGATCGTCGGGGCGCTCAGGAGGAGACCGCATCCGAGCCATTTTTCCATAGACCAGGCCGTTGAGCTGTCGCGGAAACTCTCCCCCGAAAGGACGGTGCTTACCCACCTGAGCCACAACGTTGATTACGTAAAAGACGGCGATACCCTGCCGTCCGCAGTGGAGCTTGCCTACGACGGCATGGAGATAGATGCCTGAGGAACCGGGCGCGGCCCGCGTTTACCCCCCCTTGACATTCTGAAAACCCCAGGCATAATTATTAAGGAAGGTCTGATTAATTCCCGGTCCCGTCATTGCGAGCGCAGCGAAGCAATCTCGTCCTATAGGCAAATCAGTGAGTTACGAGATTGCTTCGCCGCAAAAACGCGGCTCGCAATGACAAAAAGAGAATTAATCAGAG
>JACRCI010000088.1 GCA_016219105.1 Deltaproteobacteria bacterium
AATATATCGAGGTCTTTTATAACCGGCAGCGCCGACAGGCAAGACTTGGGTTCCTGTCCCCTGTGGCCTATGAGCAAAAGTTCTATGCTGGACAACTGGCAGCATGAAAGGTTTGGTGTCCACTATTGACATCCGACCTCATTAAGATACATTTTCTTGCCATATTTGCCGTAAGTGAAATTAGCTCGCCAATGGCCGGCCTTAAAGGAATCTCTCTCGAATTCTATGGTTGTGCGAATAAGTTGCAGGGATTTCCATTGTTCAAAGGGTAAATTCTCCAGCTGCACTCCCCCCGGGAAGTGGCTCGTAGGATAAACCGTCTCTGAGTAGGTGTGTAATATTACCGTATTGCTTTCACAATACTTAATTATTTCGCTTGGAGACACACTTCCGACTACTTTCCAATCCCATGAATCAACAAATCTATTTTCCCTTTGATAACAGTCTCTTGGTTTATCTGAAGCCAAAGGGATACTTACTATGTCGAGCAACCCAACTTTTTCGGCCACAGATACAGGCACGGCGCGATCTTCGTCTCTTGAGACTGGCCGAATCCATTCCCCGGTTTTTATATCTATGCCCGCTATACAACGGTTGCCGGCACGGAAGGAGTTTGCCAAAATAATAAGTTTGGTTTTCAAGTATTATACTTCTCTCTATAAGTGGCGAATCTCAATATCACCCAATTTGGAACGCAAGTACTCCGCGACCAGCCTTCTATGGCATTCACCGGGCTTTGGCTCGCTGCATAGCAGACAAGCCTTTTCTAAATCGGCAGCGGCTATCAAATCTTCCACCTTACGCTCTCTTAATAGTGCTTGAAATCGCTGTTCATAATCAGCCCAGGTTATCTTCTTTTTCTTGTAACCATCCAATATCTCTTTGCTGGGTGCAAACTCTGGACGGTGCGAGTACTCTATATTGGCGATCGCCTTCAGGAAATATTCAATGTCATCCTTTTTTGTGAATCCGGCCAGCTGGGACTCGTTGTTGAGACGTATATCAATAAGCCGTCTTATCCCGGACCGTTGGAGCAACTCAAAAAAAACGCGGGCACTCTTTTTGGTGAAACCGATGGTAAAAACTGTAATCTTCTGTGTCGGCGGTTTATCTTGCATATTCACGATTTTCCTCTTCTCTTTCCCGTTTATATGCGATTTCACGCGCCCGTTGGTTGTAAGCTTCCTCGATGCGGTCGGCATCGGTGCGCATCGAATCAAAAAGAATAGGCTCAAGGCCAAGAGCCTTTACTAATCTATGTTCCGTTGCCTGATGATCCTCCACACCGCCGTCAGCAAGAATGTGTTTGATAGGAAGCCCAAATTCCCGAAGGTGACGACACACAAGTATGGTTCTGTGGCAGTCTAAAGGTTCTTTCTCCGCACACAGCATGGCGATGCGGTATTTTCCCATTCCATTGAGAAGGCGCTCGATTCCTTGTTTAAATATGGGCCGCTCCGCCATTTTTGTAAAGTTGGCCGAGCCATTATCGTAACATGTGGAATCATCAGGACGAGCCCCAAGTTCCATGCCCAAGAAAACGTATGAGATACCCTCTTGCTTCAGGGCGTCTGTAAGCGCATCTTTATTGAATTGCGGATTGTGCTTACTGAACGGGAACGAACGCACGTCCGCAACGGCGGTAATACCATATCTTTTGAGCAGGCTGATAAAGTCCTTTATGTGATGAGTGGAATGCCCGATGGTATATACAGCTTCAGAGTTCGCTATTGCCATAATCTTGCCTCCATAATATTCTCTGACGGATCGGAATTCCGGGGGATAATTAGTTAGCATGAACAGCTGTCCCTAATTATTGCGCCCGTATTAACCCCCTCCCTGAAGCTCAGCCAATCAAAAAACCTCTCCGGCCTGTCTTCCTTTTTCCGCTCGGGCGCAAGGGCGGGAAGCGTTGAAAGGGCCGTATCAACGAGTCTGTCTATCCTCGGCTCATACGCCTTCAAGACGCTGATTTCGAGGAGTTTCCTGTCGAACCTCATGTCCGACTCCTTGCCTCCGTGCGCCGCCTCCCACAGCGTCTTTCCGCCGCCTGAGTGGAGCGAAAACGAGGCCTTCATCCTGAGGGCGGCGTAACTCAGGAATATGTCTTCGTCCCAGTCGGTTATCCTTATGTAAAATACGGCGTCGGCGCCCACGGCGCGGGCGGCCTCGGCCGGGGTCATTTCCTCGAAACGACGGCTTCCGTATTTCACGTAGGCCTCGTCCACCCGCTCGAGCGGCAGGACGCCGTAGTTCATGCCCTTTAATTTCTTCCACGCCGCGTTCCTGAACGCCTCGCGGACGCCTGCGGGCACCTCAACGCCCGTCGCCGGCATTACGGCCACTGTCATAGGGGCGCGCGGGGCGGAGAAGTCATTTGAAATCTTATACCGCACGCCCGGCGAACATCCGGCAACGAACCCGGCGATGATGAAAACTAAAGACGCAAACATACCGGCTTTCTTCGTATGCATTCGCTTTATTGCCCTTTCTCCTCTTTTTTTATTATCACCCTGTCCGCGCCCGCGGGTATTACGGCGAAACCGCCTCCGAGCGAGCCAGCAATCCTGTCGAAAAACGCGTGCGCCGGCCCTGAAATGGCAACGGCGAGGACTATCCTCTCCCGCGAAAAGGAGAGGTATGAAAGCTCCCTTACGGCGTCCATCCCCTCTATCCTCTGCTTAAGGTCGTCGAAGGCCGCGTAGGCCTCGACCCCCGCCACCTCGACCGTTACAACGGACGCCAGCGCCGCATCCGGCGTAAGCCGCTGTATGTCTTTCCTGAGCTGTCCCGTATTCACGTTCGCCTCGACCCAGACGTGATACGCCTCAACCCCGCCGGGTGAGGCCGGGGGGGATTCCTCTCCGCCCGGCGGGGGCATGTCATAATGCCTTACAAACCCCTCGGAAAGTATCCTGTAGTTGACGATATACCTGAGCGCGTCGGGATAGGCCTTTTCCATCTGCTCCGTAATCCCGGCCGGAAGGGCTTCCTTGACGGCCGATCTAACGGCAATGGGCACGGCGTTCCTCAGGGCGTCCTCAAGCGCCATGGCCTTTACGTCCGGGTTCTCATCGGATCTGAACCCGATCCCCTCGGCCTTTACGGCCAGGGTTTCGCAGAGGCCCGGGTGCGCCTGCGTCACGACGAGCAGGAACAATATGACCGGAAAAAACCTCTTCACCATATTAACCTTTGCAGGCATGGAAATCCCTCACCAAAGCGATTATACCAGTTTTGTCCTCCGGAGAAAACCATGCAATGTCTTTATCCTTCTTAAACCACGTAATCTGCCTCTTCGCGTAGTTCCGCGTGTTCTTCTTTATCTCCATTACCGCGTCCTCGAGCGTGCGGGCGCCGCTTAGATAATCGCCCATCTCCCTGTAGCCCAGCGAGCGCATGGGCTTCAATTCCGGCGAAAAACCCATGTCAAGGAGCCTTTGCACCTCTTCGGCCAGCCCGTCCTCCACCATGCGGTCCACCCTCTTTTCTATGTCCCGGTACAGGGCGTCCCTCTCTTTTATAAGCCCGACCTTGAGGGTTTCATATTTTTCCTTTCCGAGGCCGTGCCCTGAATGCCACTGTGATATCGGGCGGCCCGTGGAGCAGTATACCTCGAGCGCGCGCATCACGCGGTGGATGTTGTTGGGGTGTATGCGCGAGGCCGAAAGGGGGTCAACCCTCTCAAGCTCCCTGAAGAGGTGTTCCCTCCCGTAAAGACGGGCCTCCATCGCGAACCTCTCCCTCAGTTCCCCATGTCCGCCCGGCCCCTCGAAAAGACCGGCGAGGACGGCCCGCACGTAAAGCCCGGCGCCGCCGACCAGAAAAATCCTTTTACCCCTTAAGTTTATATCCGCGATGGCCGCTTCCGCGTCCCTTTCGAAGCAGGCGGCGCTGTAATCCTCATCCGGCGAAACGACGTCTATCAGGTGGTGATGGACTAGCGTCCTGTCCTTTTTCGAGGGCTTCGCCGTGCCCGTGTCCATGCCCCGGTAGACCTGCATCGAGTCGGCCGAGATTATCTCTCCGTCGAAAAGACGCGCGAGGGTTATGGCAAGCGCAGTTTTTCCGGCCGCGGTCGGGCCGACTATCGCGACTATCTTTATTCTCTTCATCGGAGGGCCTACCGTCTTTTAAAGAACGCCTCTACCTCGGCCCTCGTAAACCTTTTCATAACCGGTCTTCCGTGGGGGCAGCGGCCCGAAAAGTCAACGGCCGAAAGGTCTTTTAAAAGCGCGGCGGCCTCCTCTGCGGTCATCGGCCTCGGCCCCCTTATAACGCTGTGGCACGCAATCGTCATGAGCGCCCCGTCCACGAGTTCCTCGACCCTCGAACTTCCCCCGATGCCCGAGAACTCCTCAATGAGGTCCTTTATAAGCCCGGCGTATCCCCTTGCGGACAGGATGTTCGGGACCGCCTTTATGAGGAACGCCTCCTTGCCGTGCGTGCCGGACGGGCCGAAAGGGACTATCTCGAAGCCCATCTTTTCAAGATGGGGCGTTACGCCCTCCAGCGCGTCACGCTCCTCGGGGGTTGCGTCAAAACGCTCAGGCACAAGGAGATACTGCGAGTCAATGCCGTCGTGATAGCGGCTTTTAAGCCTCTCAAAGCGCACCCTCTCGCTTGCCGCGTGCTGGTCTATGAGCAGAAATTCGCCCTCGCCCTCGAATACGAGAAACTCCCCCCATATCTGTCCGACAAATCCGGGGGCAAGAAAATCCCCGTGGAACGATGGATACGGCGCGCTCTCCTCTGTCTCCTTGAGATCCGGCATCCCCCTCATTTCACCTTTGACGGGGAAGGCCCACGGAGAAACGGATTCCCTCGCGCCGTATGCGCCCCGGCCCGTTTCACCGGATGTCCGGGGGGTAAAATAGCCTTTGGGAAAGGCCACGGAGGTCATCCCGGCGCCGCGGCTGAGGGCCTCTCTCACCGCGTTTTTTACGCCGTCGAACACCATGGAGGCGCTTTTGAACCTCACCTCGTTTTTCGCGGGATGGACGTTGACGTCAACGTCGTCCGGCCTGATCTTTATGTTTATTATGGCGAACGGGTACCTTGATCCTTCTATCATCCCGGAGTAGCCTTCGATTATCGCGCGGTTTATGCCACGGTCGCGCACCCAGCGCTTGTTCACGTACGTAAAAAGCCCCTTTGATGTCGGGTGGCTCAACTCCGGAGTGCCGGCAAAGCCTATAACCTCGATCGCGTCCGGCCGGCCGGCGTGCTCAACGCTTACAACCTCTTTCAGGACGCCTTCGCCGAACACGTCCGCTATCCTCTCCTTAAGCCCGCCTTTTTTCGCGTCCATCACCTTTGATGAGCCGTGGAAGAGCTTGAACCTTATCTCCGGAAACGCCACGGCCGCCCTTTTGACGGTATCCAGGATCCTGCCGAACTCCACGCCGGCGCTTTTTAAGAATTTGAGCCTTGCCGGCACGTTATAGAACAAATCCCTTACCTCGACGGACGTGCCCTCGGGCCCTCCGTCGTCCGTTACAGCGGGCCTGCCGAAGCCTTCGACGACAACCCTCGTGCCCGAGACCTCCCCCTTAAGGCGCGACCTGAGAGTGACCCTCGCCACGGCCGCCATGCTCGAAAGGGCCTCGCCCCTGAAGCCCATTGTCTTTATGTTGAAAAGGTCTTCCTCGGCCGCGATCTTGCTCGTTGCGTGGCGCTCGATGGCCATCGAGCAATCTTCCCTTGATATCCCCGAGCCGTTGTCCGTGACCCTTACAAGGCGCCGTCCGCCCTCAGTGACCTCGACGGTTATCTCGGTGGCGCCGGCGTCTATGGAGTTCTCGATAAGCTCCTTCACCACCGAGGCCGGCCTCTCGACGACCTCGCCCGCGGCTATCTTCGAGGCGAGCGCCTCTGGCATGAGTTTTATTCTGTTCGGCATATCGGAGCCTCATGGGATCAACGAGTTACGAGACCCTGAAACGATACTGAAACAAGTTCAGCACAAGGTTCAGAGCCTGCCCCGAACCATGGCCTGAATTTATTTCAGGCTTGTTTCGGGGGTGACATAAAGTCACCTTTTCAGCAGCCTGCTACAAAAACTCCCTTAGAGGACACTCCTTGCACAGGGGTTCCTTGGTTTTACAATAATCCTTGCCCGTCTTTACAATCAACGCGTGGTAGGCGTTGAACATCTTAACGTCGTGAGCCAGATTTTCCATGAAAAGCCTTTGCACGTCGTGATACCCCGCCTTTTCTCCGACAAGCGAGTGTCTCGAAAGCACCCTTAGCGTGTAGGCGTCAACCACGAATACGGGCCGCTTCGCGGCGTAAAGCAGTATCGAGTCCGCTGTCTCAGGGCCTATGCCGTTTATCGAGAGGAGTTCATGCCTTAACGCGTCCGTCCTTCTTTTAAAAAGGCCGTCGAGCCTTCCGCCGTAGTTGTCGAAAAGGTGGTTAAGGAAACTCTTGAGCCTCTTCGCCTTTACGTTGAAATAGCCCGCGGGCCTTATGTGTCCGGCGAGTTCATGGACGCTTAAGCCGTGCATCCTTCGCGGGTTCAAGAGCCTGTGCCTTTTGAGGTTCGTTACGGCCTTCTCGACGTTCGCCCAGTTCGTGTTCTGGGTGAGTATCGCGCCGGCTATAACCTCGAAGCGGGTATCGCCCGGCCACCAACCCTGCGGCCCGAAACTTGAGTGAAGGGCGGAGTAGAAGGATTGCAACAAGAATGCTTTTTTGTTTCCGCGGTAACGCCCTTTAGCTGCCTTTGCCATGTGTTTTTAAATTAGTCTCCGAACACCTCTATTATCCCCCCTTGTGTTATCCCCCCTCTATTTCTCCCCCCTTGAGCCTCTCCACCTCCTTCTGCGTCAAGAACCTCCACTCGCCGGGTTTCAGCTTCCCCAGGCCCACGCCCGCGAACTCCACCCTCCTCAACTTTGCCACGGGATGCCCTATCGCCATGCACATCCTTTTTATAAGCCTGTTCCTGCCCTCGGTGACCGTTATCTCAATCCATGAATTTTCCGTCGTCTTCCTTACGAACCTGACCTTTGCCGGAAGGGTCTTCCCGTCTTCGAGGCGGACGCCCTTTTCGAGCTTCTCCATGTCCTTTCCGTCCGGGACGTCTTTCACCTTTACGAGGTATTTCTTATGGACTGAAAAACGCGGATGGATGAGACGGTTGGAGAACTCCCCGTCGTTGGTAAGGAGCAAAACCCCCTCGGCGTCAAGGTCGAGCCTTCCCACGGGAAAGACCCTGCCCTTGACCTTCTTGAGGAGGTCCACCACAACCGGCCTTTTCATCGGGTCTGAAAGGGCCGAGATGAAGCCTTTGGGCTTATTGAGGAGCAGGTAGACCCTTTTGCGCGCCGCGAAAAAAATGTTCCTGCCGTCAACGGTGATCGTGTCCTTTTCCGGATCGGCCTTACTACCGAGGGCATCAACTACCCTGCGGTTCACCATGACCCTTCCCTGAAGGATCATCTCCTCGGCCTTCCTTCTCGACGCTATCCCCGCCTGCGCTATTATCTTCTGAAGTCTTTCCGCCGTCATTTTCCGTTGCGTATCCCTCCATTGTCTCCGGCAGCTCCGGCGCCTCTTCGAGGGTTTCTATCTCCTTGAGGGTCGGTAGGCTCGCCAGGTCTTTGAGGCTGAAGGTTTCGAGGAACTCTTTTGTGGTCCCGTAAACGACCGGCCTTCCGGGTTCGTCCTTTCTGCCGACTATCCTCACAAGCCTCTTTTCAAGGAGCGTCCTCAAGACCCCGGCCGAATCCACTCCCCTTATGCCCTCGAGCTCCGCCCTTGTAAGGGGCTGCCTATACGCTATCATGGCGAGGGTTTCAAGCGCGGCCTTGCTTATCCTCTGCATGCCCATCTTGAAAAGCCTGCGGAGCCACGGCGCGTGCCCGGGATGGGTCCTCAACTGATAGCCGCCGGCAACCTCCTCTATGTAAATCCCCCTTAAGCCGCTTGAATAATCGCTTACAAGCTCCCTTAACGCCTCCCTGACGTCGTCCCTCGCCTCGCCCTCGAGCACCGCGGCGAGTCTGTCTACTGACAACGGGTGGTCGGCGGCGAATATCAACGCCTCTATTATCGGTTTAAGCGCGTTCCTGTCCATTCAATGAACCTCTCCGATGGTATTTCCGGCTTGTGCGCCGCCCTCGCCGAAGTCAACCCCCGCGGATTCTCCCTTGAACGCGCGGCGAATTCTGATGACGCCGTCCTCCGTCTGGTTTACCTTTATCATGAGGAGCCTGGCGAGTTCAAGCACCGCGAGGAAGGTCACTATTATCTCCCCCTTCGGCGCCGTCAGGGGGAAAAGGTCTTTGAACACAAGGCTCCCCTCCAGGGAAAGCATCTCCATTATCGCGTTTATCTTGTCGGCGATCCTGAACCTGTCAACCGTAAGGTCTATCTTATAAGGATGGGGGAGCCTCTTTATTATGTCGCGGAAGACCGCCACCAGGTCAAAGAGCGACACGTCCGCCAGGCCGGGGTCGTCCGCGCCGGACTCCCCGGTCATATCAAAGGACAGATCAAACGGCACACCCCTTGCGAACACGTCCCTTCCTAAAACGGTCCTTGAATTGAGCTCAATCGCCGCGAGTTTGTATTTCTGATATTCGAGGAGCTTTCTCGTAAGCTCGGCCCTGGGGTCTTCCCCTTCCTCCTCCGTAACGCCCTCCTCCGGGATGGGCAGGAGCATCCTGCTCTTTATGTGGATGAGGGTCGCCGCCATGACGATGAACTCGCCGGCGAGGTCGAGGTTCATGGCCTTCATCATGTCGAGGTATCTTATGTACTCGTCGGTTATGGCGGCGATGGGGATGTCGTATATGTCCACCTCATTCTTTTTAATGAGGTGTAACAGGAGGTCCATCGGACCCTCGAACATGTTGAGCTTTACCCTGTAGGCCATGGGACGGTTACCTTTATAAGCCCTTTTCAGTCAAAGAGGCCTGCCCCCGATGGTATTTATCATTTGTCGGGGTAGGAAGGGGTGGGGTTAAAAGCCGATGCCCATGGCTTTCCTTACGCCATACATGGTCTTTTTAGCCACGGCGTCGGCCCTCATCGTGCCTTCCCTTATCACGCCCCAGACCTTTTCCGGGTTTCTGGAAAGTTCCATCCTCTTTTCCCGCACCGGCTTAAGCCTCTCCAGCACCGCCGGGATGACTGACTTTTTGCACTCTATGCAGCCTATGGCGGCCGTGGTGCAGCCCTCCTTTACCCATTCCATGGTATCAGTGCCGCTGTAGTGCCTGTGGAACGATATAAAGACCGGGCAGACATCAGGGTTCCCGGGGTCGGTTTTTTTCACCCTCGCGGTGTCGGTCGTCATGGTGAGTATCTTCTTTTCAATTGCGTCCGGCGGGTCCGAAAGATAGATGGCGTTATTGTAGGATTTGCTCATCTTCCTGCCGTCCGTGCCGAGGACCTTCGGGGATTCGGTCATAAGCGTCTGAGGCTCGGGGAACGTCTCACCGTAAAAATAATTGAACCTGCGCGTTATCTCCCTGGCAAGCTCTATGTGCGGGGCCTGGTCAATGCCGACCGGCACTTTTTCGGCCATATAGATGATGATGTCCGCGGTCTGCAGCACCGGATAGCCCAGGAACCCGAAGGTGTGGATGTCCCTGTCCTTGACCTCCGCGATCTGCTCCTTGTACGTGGGGTTCCTTTCGAGCCATGAAAGAGGGGTTATCATCGAAAGCAGGACGAACAGCTCCGCGTGCTCCTTTATCTCCGACTGCCGGAATATGACCGACCTCAAGGGGTCTATGCCCACGGAGAGCCAGTCAATGACCATCTCGGCGATGTTATCCCTTATCCCCTTCGGGTCCTGATATTCCGTGGTAAGGGCGTGCCAGTCGGCCACGAAAAAATAACATTCGTATTGCTCCTGAAGCCTGAGCCAGTTCTCCAGCACTCCGTGGAGGTGTCCGAGGTGGAGTTTGCCGGACGGCCTCATCCCGCTTAAAACACGCCCGGGCTTTTTGTCACCGGCCATCCGTTACATCCCCCCCCACACCATGAGCCTCACCGTATAAAAAACGAGCGGGGATACGACCCTGCCTATGACCCCGGTGTACAATAGCGCTATCAGTATCATGAAACCGTAGGGCTCTATCTTCGAATACCCCGCGGCCTTGTCCGCTGGCAGGAAATGCGCGAGAACGCGGCTGCCGTCGAGCGGAGGGATGGGGATGAGGTTAAAGACCGCGAGCGAGATATTGACGATTATGCTTATCCTCAACATGAAAAAAACGGGCCAGAGGACCGTCGAGGAATCAATCGCCCGCATGTAGCCTCCGGCAACGATACCTTTATAGGCAAGCGAAAAAACCGCGGCCAGCGCAAGGTTCGCCAGAGGCCCGGCCAACGCCACGAACATCATCGCCCTCGAGGGGTTCTTGAAATTATGGGGGTTTATGGGCACCGGCTTGGCCCACCCGAACATGCCGGTTAAAAAAAGCGCGGCCGTGCCGACGAGATCAAGGTGCACTAACGGGTTAAGGCTGACCCTGCCCAGCATCCGGGGGGTGAGGTCCCCTAACCTGACCGCGGCCAGCCCGTGGGCCCATTCGTGCACCGTGAGGGCGAAGAGGATGGGAGGGGCTTTGATGAGGAGTATCTTTATGTATTCTTCCATGTTGGGTATCGGCATAAATTACCGCGTAATCAGACGTAGTCTTGATTAAGGAAGGTCTGATTAATTCCCAGTCCCGTCATTGCGAGCGTAGCGAAGCAATCTCGTCCTATAGGCAAATCAGTGAGTTACGAGATTGCTTCGCCGCAAAAACGCGGCTCGCAATGACAAAAAGAGAATTAATCAGAG
>JACRCI010000007.1 GCA_016219105.1 Deltaproteobacteria bacterium
ATCATATCTTCAGGTGTCAGATGAAAGGACTATGAACGGATTGAACGGAATGCTCGCCGCAATCCCGCCTCTTTAGAGGCGCGGGGTACCCATCCGCGGGCACCCACCCGAAGGATGGGTCGGGGTCGGGCGAGCTATATAAATGATAATTTCCTCACCGTCGAAGAATCTCCGCCATTTATGGCGGAGTTCTTCGACCTTAAAGATAAACATTAAGGTTGCGTATCTTTTTTGTCAGGTTTTCCTGAAGGATTTTCTAAGGGTGAATATATATGGAGCTTTTGCTCACCGGTGTCCTCTCCAAGATGTTCGAAAGCCCCCTTCATTCCAATTCGCCCCTTATTCTACTCATCATCTTCTTCAATCCCGGCAGGTCTTTTGCAAGAACCTCCCATGTCAGTTTCAAATCTATCCCGAAATATTCATGGATGAGGATATCCCTCATGCCGGCGATCTTCTTCCACGGGACCTCAGGGTATTTTCCCTTTATCTCCTCAGGAATGTTTTTAACAGCCTCTCCGATGATTTCAATGCGCCGGATTACCGCGTCCTGAAGTTGGACGGAAGAAAAGAAATCCCCCTCGGTCTTACCCCTGGTGTAATCCTCAATCAGCCCGATACACTCCAATACGTGTTCTATAAATACGCGGGCATCCTTCTTCACAGGATCACCACCTGTTCCCTCAATATCCTGTCCTTAAGAAGGGGATTCAACGAACCGTAAGTGAGGACATCCACCTCCCTCCCCAGCCGCTCCTGGATCTCCAGCTTCAGGCCCGCAAGGTCCAGCAGACTCTTTCTCCCTTCAAATTCCACGAGGAGGTCTATGTCGCTTTTCTCCGTTGCCTCCCCCCTCGCGATGGAGCCGAAAAGAGCGGCCCTTTTTACACCGTTTTTTCGCAATACCGCCACGAGATCTTCCTTTATGTCCTCAAATCCACCTTTTCCCATGAACCTGCCCTCTGATACATGGTGATACATGCAGTGCATCCCGTTCTTACCCGGCATATTAAATAAAATGAGGCTGTTTTACAAGAAATAAAGCGGCAATATCCGCGGATGACACATCAGGCGCCCGGACAACGACCCTTTACACCACCATCATGCAGTCGCCGTAACTGAAAAACCTGTATCTCCGCTCCACGGCCTCCCTGTAGGCCCTCATTATATTCTCCCTCCCTGCGAAGGCCGCCACCAGCATGAGAAGCGTTGAGCGCGGAAGGTGAAAATTCGTAACGAGGGCACTTACGACCCTGAAGGCGAACCCCGGATAGATGAACATGTCCGTCCCGCCCTCAAGAACGGGCCTGTCAAAACCGTTTCGGAAGACCGTCTCTATGGCCCTCGTAACGGTCGAGCCCACGGCTATGACCCTGCGGCCCTCTGCCCTGGCCCTCGCAACCGAGGCGGCCACGTCAGGACTGACGCTGAATTGTTCCTCGGGCACGGCGCGCCTCGAAATGTCCCCCTCCCTTAATGGCATGAAGGTGGCCGGGCCCGTGTGGAGCGTGAGGAAACGCGTCTCCACCCCCATCATCCTCATCTCTTCGAGCAGTCCCGAGGTGAAATGCAGACCGGCGGTCGGCGCGGCCACGGCCCCGTCGTTTGCCGCGAACACCGTCTGGTAACGCACGCTGTCCTCAAAGGTGGCCTCGCGCCTTATGTACGGCGGGAGCGGTATCCTGCCGGTTTTCTTTATCCTCTCGGACACGTCCGCGGAAAACCGGAAATTCCAGAAACCGCCTCCCGCACTTTCAATCGCCTCGGCCTCGAAGTCTTCATCAAAGACAACCCTTGTCCCCCGGCGTATCCCCTTTGAGGGCTTTACCATGCACTGCCAGATTTCCATGCCCCTCTCCTCATCCGCCGTCACACGGCGTATGAGGAGGACCTCCACCTTGCCGCCGGCCGGTTTAGCCCCGATGAGCCTCGCGGGTATGACCCTCGTGTCGTTAAAGAGCATGAGGTCTCCCTTTCCTATATATCTTTTTATGTCCGGGAATTTTTTATGCTCGATCGCGCCGCTATCTCTATGAAGGACGAGAAGCCGCGAGGCCGCCCTTTCCTCAAGCGGATGCTGCGCTATAAGTTCTTCCGGGAGAAAGTAATCGAAGTCCTCGGGTCTCATATCGCGGCGGGTGGCGGAATATTCCGGGGGGAGGATTCGTCCGGTCTCACAGGCATCCCTCTAATAGACCCTCCTCAACACCGTCCCCGGATAGTAGTATTTCAGTATCTCCCTGTAACCGTAGCCGGCGTCGGCCATGCCCTTCGCCCCCCACTGCGAAAGCCCCACCCCGTGGCCGGAGCCGCGTCCCCTGAAGACGAATTCATCCCCTCTTTTTTCAACCTTGAAAAGCGTGCTCCTCAGGGTGGAATAGCCAATGACCTTCCTCATGTCCTCGCCGGTGAGATCCAACCGCCTGCCGAAGATGTCTTTTACAAAAAGGCTTTTGACCCTTCCGGTGGAGGTTACCTCCCTCGGCTCTATGGCCTCGGGCTCGTCTATCGAGTAACCGGCTTTTTTGAATATCTCCTGCATTTTGGCGGCCGAAAGGGAAAGTTCCCATGAATAGCTCGGGGCGACACTGTCGTATTTGCTATTGAGCGCCCTCAGATACGGGTAGTCGGAACCCCACACGTCCCTGGACGCCTCGGTCATGCCTCCGGCGTTCGAGTGGTATACGGTAAGGGCCGGAGAGCCGTCATGGAAGAGCACCTCGCCCACGGTCTCCTTTACCGCGCGTAAGGCCGCCGCGTCCTCGGCCCCCGCGCCGGTGTAGACCTGGTCCATGTGCGTCCCGGTAAGGTCGAACGCCGCGCCGTTCCTTTTCGCCTTCTGATACAGTGAATACGTCCTCGCTATTACGGCCTGGGCCTTTATCGCGTCAACGGGCCACCGGCTCGATATCTCGTTATTTATTATTCCGGCTATGTACGACTCGAGCGGGATTTCGTTTATGACCATAAGCCCGTCTTTATCCGCCCTTACCTCTATAACGCCCCTGAAGGGTTTATCCCCGATATATACGAATTCGTCCGTTGGGTAGAACCGGCGCGGGCCCCCGACCGGTTCCCCGTTAAGCGCCATGCCCCCGCCGCGCGCCTCTATATTTGCCGCGCCCCCATCTTTTACGCCTTCTATTTTTGCGCCTTCTATCCGGATAAAGTCCTCATTGGTCAAAACCAGCACCCTTACCGTCTCAGCATACGGCTGCGCGGACGGCCGTCGGGCCGTCGGAGACGGCTGGTTGGCCGTCGAGAACGGCTGGCGGGCCTGGGGGGGGACCGCGGAGACGGCACAGCCGGTGAGTGCGCCCCCGCCGGAAAACAGAAAAAGCAAAACGAGGAGCGCGTGGAGGCAAGAAGATATCTCACATACAAAGACGCGGGACATGTTCTTTTTCATAGTCGCTCAGAGATAGGCATTAACGATGTAGATGAGTATCAGCCCGGCTATCATGGAAAAAATCCCCATAATCCTCAGGTTCTTCTCCGGTACCTCCTGCAAGATGAGCGCCCACTGTTTGACTTTTCCGGGAAACGCTGAATACGGGATGCCTTCGAGCACTAAAAGGGCGCCGACGACGGAGATTATGAAGGCCATTACACCCACTTGCGTTTTTTACTCTTGCGCGGAGACATACCCGGCGAGCGCCTTCATTTCCTCGTCGCTTAAAAAACCTGAAAAAACAGGCATCCTGCCGTTGGGATCGAAAAACCGGGAGTTTTTAAGATATGCGTATATCCAGTCCGCGTTGAGCCTCATGCCCGCGTTCTCAAGGCTCGGGCCGGAGAGTCCACCCACGGTGTATTCGCCTTTCGTTATACGGTGACACCCGTAGCAGCCGCCCTTTTTTTCAAACAGGGCCCTCGCGATCGAACTCGTCCCGGGTTTTATGGCCGCGGAAGGGACGTCTTTCGCCTTAAGGCCCATGAGGTATCGAGCGACCTCCATGGCCTCGCCTCCGGCAACACCGGGATGCCCTCCGGGGTTTGTCTCCGTGACGGACCGGTAGGCCGCCGCCCTTATGGGCAGGGGATTGGCAAGCCACTTTTTTAAAAAATCCCCTTTAAATTTGCTTCCGGCGTACCACAGCGCCGGCCCTTTGTCATTGAACGCCGTCTTTTCGGTTGAATGGCAGTCCGAGCATTTTCTGTCGTTGAATATCTTCTTGCCGTTGGATGCGCCGGACGGCACTACGACCTTTACCGGGATTAAAAAAAACGCGAACAGGATAACCAGACCATATTTCAGGAACCGCCGCCTCAATGCCTAAAACCTCCGATAAGACCGCAAACCGCGGGGTTTTTCATGGATGTTTAACCTGCCCCGGTTTTTTTGTCAAGTCAGCCGGCGCCACTTTCCAATACCGCCTTCCGTAATAATAACGGCGTCTGTTCCGAAAAGTGGCGCCGGATCAGAATATCTCGTATTCCTCCTGATGGAACGTGTCAACCTGCTTCGTGACAACCCTTTTGTTGAAACGTCTTTCGAGCTCGCCGATTATGTCTTCGCCTTGCTTGAGGCGTTCCGCCACCTTCGGGTTTACGTAAACAACGGCCTTTTTCCTCCTCCGCGGAAGTTCCTTTATAAGGTCCTTGTATATCTCCATTATGATGGTGTCCCTGCCCTTCACCAGCCCGTTTCCGTCGCAGTAAGGGCACGGCTCGAGGAGCGACTGGGTTATGCTCTCCCTGGTCCTTTTCCTCGTCATCTCCACTATGCCGAGTTCCGATACCTTGAGGATGTTGGTCCGCGCCTTGTCCTCTTTGAGCGCCTCTTTAAGGGCCTTGTAGACCTTATCCCTGTTGGAGTACTTCGTCATGTCTATGAAGTCTATGACTATTATGCCGCCGATGTTCCTGAGCCTGAGCTGGTTGACTATCTCGCCAAGGGCCTCGAGGTTGGTCTTTAATATCGTATCCTCCGAGCTTTTCTTTCCGACGTATTTACCGGTATTCACGTCTATCGCGGTAAGGGCCTCCATCTGGTCTATCACGATATGCCCCCCTGAGGGGAGCCATACCTTTTTCTCCAGCGCCTTTTCGAGCTCTATCTCTATGCCGCGGGCGTCGAACATGGCCTCCGGGCCCGTATGGAGGTCTATCCTGCCGCTCAATTCCGGCATGAACTCGTCAACGAACCTCACGGTCCTTTCATGCTCATCCTTTGAATCTATTACGAACCTGCGGACCTCGTCGCCGAATATATCCCTTATGGCCCTGAGCGTCAGGTCCAGTTCCCCGTATATGAGGGCCGGGGCGCGGCTTTCCCCTGACTTTTTCGAGACCGTCTGCCAGAGCTTCAGGAGAAACTCCATGTCCGCCTTTATCTCCTGCGCGCGGCGCCCCTCGCACACGGTGCGTATGATGAAGCCGACGCCCTGCGGTTTGAGCTTTGAAACTATATCCCTGAGCCTGCGCCTTTCACCCTCGTTTGAAATCCTGCGCGAAACCCCCACCCTGCCGTAGGTCGGCATCAGCACGAGGTAGCGCCCCGGAAGCGCTATGTAAGAGGTCAGCCTCGCCCCTTTCGTCCCCATGGGCTCCTTTTCGGCCTGCACGAGGATCTCCTGCCCCTCGGTCAAGAGGTCCTGTATGCGGCCGCCGCCCTTCGCCTCTTCCCTCTGGCCGGACTCGTCCTCAAACTCCACGTTCTCCATGACGTCGGCCGCGTGCAGGAAGGCGGTCCTCTCAAGGCCTATCTCAACGAACGCGGCCTGCATGCCGGGCAGGACCCTCACGACCTTTCCCTTGTAGATATTGCCGGTGATGCCCCTGTCCCTTTTCCGCTCGACGTAGAACTCCGCAAGCCGGTCGTCTTCCGTGATGGCAAGCCGGGTCTCGAAGGGATTGGAATCTATCAGTATTTCTTTTTTAGGGTCCGTCATAATAAATCCGAGGCCCGGCGCAGCGATTCGGGGAATTAAACCCCGAACGGGGCTTAAAAGTCCCGGAAATAAAAGACCGGTGACCTTGCGCCAGAATTTCAGCGAAGAACGGTCCCTGTTTTGAGGATGGGGATAAGAGAGGCCTCGCGGCTTGAGAGGTCGAGGAGGCGGCGAACGACGTCACGGGGCTTTACACCCGCGCCGTCGCTTTTAAGGAGGGTCATCCCGAGCGTTGACCCCTCTTCGGGCTTGAGTTCTCCGATAAGGGGCCTGATGTTCACAATCTTTGTCTTACCCTCTCTTTCTACCGCCACCTCGATTGAATCCATGCGTAGAAAATCCCTCACAAGACCGTCAATTTTTTGAGGCTCTATATCCAAACCCAAAGGGCTGTTCTTCAAAAAAACAAGATATTTCTGCGCCCCCATGATAGCAGAGAGGGATGGAAGTTGCAAGGGTATAAATTGAGCGCCCAGAATCTTAATCCCAGGCGCAAGCGCGGCGTTGAGCCTTGAGATAAATTCCCCCGCCGTACAGTTTTCCGCGGCATCAAACTCCGCGTCCATATACTCCTCCAGGCTCTCCATGCCCACCGGCAGGGGGCTTGCGTATACTATCCTCGGCATGGGGTGGAAGCCTCCGGAGTACTTGAGCTTGAGTCCCGCCCTCCTCATCGCCCTCGAAACAACGGAACTCAGCTCAAGATGGCTTAAATACTTGATTGCCCCTGTCTTTGAAAAACAAAACCTCACCCTGACCGTCAAGGCCGGCTGGTTGGCGGACAAATCAGCCGTTCCAGCGTCTTTTCCCCCGGCCTTTTCCCCGGCGAGGCCGGAGTGCCGGCCGGCGTAGCCAACTGGTTGGCCGTCAAAGACCGAGTGCTTATTGAAAGTGACGTTCTTTATGACCCTGTGGTCGCAGACCCCGCAGTCAGTGCATCGTGCCGTCCTGCAATCAGGCGTATAGGTCATCTGAAGCGACCTCGCGCGCTCCTTTAAAAGATGCTCCTTCGTGACGCCGCAGTCAAGGTGGTCCCACGGAAAGACCTCTCCGTCGGGCCGCCTCCTCCCCGTATAAAAAGAAGGCTCGACCCCCTCTTCCCTGAACGCGTCCATCCAGAGTTCCCAATTGAACTCCTCGCTCCAGCCGTCGAACCGCGCGCCCTTTTCAAACGCCCTCATAATGACGCAGGAAAGCCTCCTGTCGCCCCTTGAAAAAACCCCCTCCACGAAACTCATCTTGGCCGAGTGCCACTTGAAGCCGAGCCTATCCCTGACGGATTGCTTTCTCACAAGCTCAAGACGCCTCTGGGCTTCATCAAGAGACAACTGCGGCTCCCACTGAAACGGCGTAAACGGCTTGGGTATGAACGTCGCCGCGCTCACGTTCACCTCCGGGCGGCGGCCGGCGAGGCCGGAGTGCCGGCCGGCATCCATCACCTCTTTTGAAAGACGCGCTATATCCATCACGTCCTCGTCGGTCTCGGTCGGCAGGCCCACCATGAAGTAGAGTTTCAAAGACCTCCAGCCGAGCGTGAAAATGCCCTTTGCCTCCTCTATGAGGGCCTTTGCCTCTATGCCCTTATTAATGACCTCGCGCAGCCTCTCGCTCCCGGCCTCCGGGGCGAGGGTAAAGCCGGTCTTCCTGACCTTCTTTATCTCCGAGGCGATGCCTGGACTCAGGGTGCCGACCCTCATCGAGGGGAAACTGACGGCGATCCGCTCCCCCTCCAGCACGGCCATGAGCGAGATAAGCAGCCCCTCTATCCGCGAGTAATCGCCGGTTGAAAGGGAAAGGAGCGATACCTCCTCGTAGCCGGTCTCACCGAGCGCCTGCCGGATGTATTTCAAAACCGTCCCGGGGTCTCTCTCCCTCAAGGGCCTCTGTATCATGCCGGCTTGGCAGAACCTGCAGCCCCTGGTGCATCCGCGCGCTATCTCGACCGAGAGCCTGTCGTGGACGGCCTGCACAAAAGGGACCACCGGCCTTGAAGGGAACGGGATTTTGTTCAGATCAGCGACAACCCTTTTTTTAACGCGGTCGTAACCCTCGAGGAGCGGCTCTATCTTTTCAACGGTCGCGTCGGGCCTATACGCGACCCTGAAAAACATAGGCACGTATACGCCCTCTATGCGTGACAGGGTTTCGAGTATGTCCTTTCTTCCAAGCCCCTTCTCCCTGCCGGAGACGACCGCGTCGCATATCTCAGGGGCCGCCTCCTCTCCGTCGCCGAGGAGGAAGCAATCGAAGAAGTCGGCGACAGGCTCGGGGTTGAAGACGCACGGCCCGCCGCCGATTACAATGGGGTCGCTGTCGCCTCTATCCCTGCCGTAAAGCGGGATCCCTCCGAGCGCGAGCATATTCAATACGTTCGTGTAGGAAAGCTCGTACTGGAGCGAAAAACCCATTATGCCGAGCTCCCTCAGCGGTATCCCTGACTCGATGGTCGCAAGCAAAGCGCCCTTTTCCCTTAAAAGCGCCTCCATGTCCGGCCACGGCGCAAACACCCTCTCGCACGCGACGTCCTGTCTCGAATTGAGTATCTGATAGAGTATCTGCATGCCCAGATGGCTCATCCCGATCTCGTAGACGTCCGGGAACCCCAGGCCGAAAGTGAGCCTTATTGTCGAGGACGGAGTGCCGGCCGTCGAGAGGTCTTTTTTAATCGAATTGACCTCGCCCCCGATGTAGCGTCCAGGCTTCTTTACGAGGGGCAGATAGGGGGATACATTCTTTTCCATACCATTAGGCTGTTAAAGTGGAGATGATAATGTTACATGTATATGGACGGAATGTTATAAAAGAAGGGACTTTGTGTTCCGGTTAGCAAAACGCAAATCTGATTATCAAAATTTGCCAATTCCAACATCAGGAGCATCGAATATTATCGCTACACAGGTAAGTACCACAAGCACGGCACCGCAAACACGTTTGGAGTATTAAACCATAGCTGTCTTGGTTAAACGGCCTGAGGCATTTCGTCCCATATCCTGCCATCGAGCATGCGGCCGGCTTTTTTCTTGTTTGCTCCGCCCCACTGTTTGAAAAAAAAAGGCACCCCTGCTTTACGACACCGGTTGCGGATATCTATCACCCAAGAGGGGTCCATCGGGCGTGCCTTCGGACCGGACTCGCCGCCTACGATGACCCAGTCTATCCCATTTAGGTCAAAATCGTTGATAGGGCCGAGAAGCGGTTCGAGGGATAAAAACTTTATATGTGCCGATGTATGACGGAGATGGTCTATACGGAAAGTATAATCTTGATTTTCAACGCTAACCCCCATCCATATATTCGATGCCCATGGGAGATGGGAATTCAATTCGAGCAGGCGTTCAGACCTCTTTGTAAGAAGCTGGTAACGGTGTCGTTGCGTCTGCGTCATTACATGAAAAACACGGAGTAAAAAATCAGTCGACACCTGTTCATGAAAAAGGTCGCTCATTGAGTTGACAAAAATAGTAAGGGGCTTTTTCCAGAATAACGGATACCCCAATACGTGTTCGTGTATGGTAAGATTGAAACCTTGAGTGTAGTTGGACTGCCCCATGGCCTTCAGGCGCTTAGCCATGCGTTCAGCATAACAGTGTTTGCATCCAGGGCTGATTTTAGTGCAACCGGTAACCGGATTCCACGTAGCTTCCGTCCATTCAATAGATGACCCTACGGCCATATTACATTCTCCTACGGTATTTACTGAAAATATCTTTGAGGACCTTTTCGCCAGTCCTGTTTTGGGAGGCAAAGAAAAGATAATAAACGATCCCGCCTTTCGTATTCCTCATCGGCATAGGTTCCGGGACGTATCCAAACCCTGCCACTTCTATTAAGCGCTTTCTGAACGCGTTGGCAACAACATTTATGTCAGCCCGCCTGTCTTCCGGTCCAAAAAGCGTCATTTCCTCAGTATACGCGATTTTTCTCCAGGATTCATCGCCCCAGAAGGCGTTCATCCTTTTTATATCCGCCTCGTCAACCCCCTGGGGATTGTGCCAGAGCACATTCATATTCATGTCCATGACAGGGAAGTTAAGAAATATCTCAATGCTTTTCATTTTTCCTGCGGATTCGATTACTTTCCAATCCAAATGAATGCCATAGGGGTCGAGAAGACAAAGGCCTCTTCGGTAATCCTCATAACGCACCTTAGGGAAAACATCCTTAAGGAGGACATCGTTGCAATCGCCGCCGTAAATATGGACGTTCGGCTTCCCGCCAATGGCTTCTTTGAGAGCGTCTACTTTTGCCATGTCCATGTCTATAAAATAATATTCAAGAAAAGGCGACTTAAGGTAAAGCGCGTTCAGAGGACTGCCCTGCACGAGCTCACCGGTGGTTTTAGATATATGGATTCCCGCACCTGCGAAGGCGTCTATGTAGACATGCTTAAGACCTTTTTGAGCTGACAAGATGGTCGAGTAGGCTTGGGCATACTCCCTCACAATATCGAGCTTTATCTCAGACCAGTATCCGATTTTATCGAATTTAAGGCGTGGTTTATGGCTCAAAGGTACGCTCCGAACAATGATTTGGTTTTTTGTTATCCATCTGTATCTCTGTCTCTCCAGCAATTTCCATTTTTAACGGCATCCCAGTCTCCGCGAACTTTAGATAGCCAGTTGACCGCCTTTTGATATTTCTTTTGCTGGCTTGGTGTGAGTGCGAGTAACCGCAATTTTTCAAGTCGTTCAATGAAGGCCTTTAAGTCTTTAAGTAAATATGCTATGCCGCTACGATTCAGTGATGGCACAAGAACATAACCATCATAAAATTGATTGTCTTCGGAGTCATTTAGTCTGTCTGTATGGAATGGTATGACATCTTTGAATCAGCATAGACCAAGGTAGCCTCTCTTCCAAATCTTTGGCATCCGCTTTGGACCTTGTAGTGATATTCACAACTGATTCGAGATTGATCTCTTTATCTATAAGCTTAACCAACTGCGGTGAAAGCATTGTCCCGACCCAATCCTGTTTTTTTTCGTACCCATAGGCATCGATTAGTGGTTTCCCTGCGATAACGACACTTTCACCGCCTTTATTTACGGTGAAATCTCCTGCTGACACGCAACCACGGACTGGTATATCAAGTTGCATCAGCAATCCGTAAGTAATTTCACTAACAGCGGACAACTGTTTCATCAAGTGGTCTTTTGTCAATGCCTCCGTGTATAAAATCAGACTGTCAGAATACATCCTATAATGAACAGGATTTTTGCATGCCGCGTTAACGATTTCATGGTACGTGACGAATTTATAAGAAAAGTCTTCATTCTTAAGAGCGGAGAATCCCAATATATCTATAAAGGCGAGACATCCTTTCATTTTATTCACCGTATCCGTTAATACCGTCAAGCAGAATTTTATTCAGATTTGCAAAATTACTCTGTGCCACTTTTTAGCTATGGCGACCATCCTTCGCGAACCAAACGCATTTTGAGCCTGAATATACCTTCTCAAGATATGATAAATACATATTGTTGTCAATCTACGCGTAAGAGTCCGCGAAGGTACGAGGCATGCCTTCTTCGTCCTTTCCTCGATCACCTGCAAAACCTCCTTCTCTGAAATCAGATACCCGTCCTTCACCTGTATGACTTCGCGGAATATGCCTTCCTCCATCCAGCGGTAGATGATCTATTGGGAGCGCTTGAAAATTCCGGACACTTCGGCTACCGTGTAGTTTTTCCTTGCCATTTTCCGTCTTATGGCCACCCACTCTTTTTATAAGGCTGGTTTTTATGAGGGGCTTAAAGAAATTTTCAAAGAACTCCGCCATAAATGGCGGAGATTCATCTCGCCCATACATGGGCTCGCCCCTTCGGGCTTTTGCGCTTACAGCGCAAAAGTGTTGCCTTGCTATCCTGCAAAGCAATCTTCGACGGCGAGCATTCCGTTCATTTTCAGCACACCCCGCACCGTAAGCACCTTCCCACGTCGCACGGAGGCGTGACAAGGGCATTGAGGCCCCTTTGATATTCGTTCCAGAGATACGTCTTTTTGACGCCGCTCGCCGCCACGTCCCAGGGGAATATCTCGTCCTTTCCCCTCTCGCGAAAGACGCACTCATTGACAGAGGGGTCTCGCGCCGCGGCCTTTTTCAAGGCCCGCCTCCAGCCCGTCCTTGAAGCCTCCTCTATAACCCTCCCCGTCCTCCTGTCCGAGCGCGAGAGATACGCCTGCACGAACGCCCCGGCCGGCGCAAGGGTCTTGACCTCGACCCCGCCTTCCCTTTTCAGGGCGTCTTTTATGATGCCGTATCTCCTCTTTATAACCCCAATGTCCGCAAAGGGGTGCCACTGGAACGGCGTGGAAGGCTTGGGCACAAACGGGTTTACGCTCAGTATGACCTTTCCGCCCTTCATGATATTTCTTATCTTTTTAGCAAGTTCCGCCGCAGCCCCGCAGTCCTCGTCCGTTTCGGTCGGCAGTCCGACCATGAAATAGAGCTTCAGTCTTTTAAACCCGGCCGAGGCTATGAGCCTTGCGGATTCGAATATCTCCTCATCTGAAAATCCCTTGTTTACAACGCGCCTCAGCCTTTCGGCGCCGGCCTCCGGCGCGATGGTTATCGTCCTGTAGCCCGTATCTCTAAGGAGGGCCAGCAATTCCCCGTCTATCATGTCAACCCTTAAAGACGAGACCGTAATCTCCTTTTTCCTTTCAACCCCGAGCCTCAAAAGCTCCTTTAGACTCGGGTACTCCGACACCGCAGCCCCGACAAGCCCTGCCCTGCCCGCGAGCCCGAGCCCTCTGGAAAGCGCCTCTTTTGCCAGCGAAAGGTCCGCCCACCTCGGCGGCAGGTATATGAAGCCCGCGGTGCAGAACCTGCATCCCCTCGGGCAGCCCCTCTCTATCTCGATAAGGGCCGTGGACGAAAACTCGGTGTCGGGCGTTATAACGACCGTCTGAGGTAACTCCATATCGCCGTCCCGCGCCCTCACCCGTTTTACCGGAAACTCCACGCCTTCAAGCGGCCTTATTGACTCGACCCTGGGGCCGTCGTATCTGAAATCATAGAAGACCGGCGCGTAGACGCCGGGCAGGCGCGCAAGCTCCCTCAGCGCGTCCTTTCTTTTTATTCCCTTTCCGGACAGGGACGAACAGGATTCCACGAACCCCTCTACCGTGCCCTCGGCCTCGCCGATGAAAAACACGTCCATGATATCGGCCAGCGGCTCGGGGTTGAGCGTTACGGCGCAGCCGCCGGCCATTACAAGCGGATGCCCGCTGTTCCTTGAATCCGAAAAAACGGGTATGCCGGAAAGGGCGAGTATCTTCGGGATATTCGCGTAATCCTCCTCAAACGACACTGAAAAGGCGATTATGTCGAATCCATTCAGCGGGGTTTGTGATTCAAGAGAAAAAAGCCCTGACCCGGAGTGCCGGCCGTCGAGGACGGCTGGTTGGTATTCCTCCAGTTCGGACCTATCCGGGAGAAAAGCCCTTTCGCATACGCAAAGCGTTTCAGAGTTAAAGAGGCGGTAGAGGGTCTGTAAGCCCAGATTGCTCATCCCGACGAAATAGGTGTTCGGGTACACGAGGCACACCTTGAGCCTCGCGCCGTGGTCTTTATAGACCGTGCCCCTTTCCCTCGAAAGGACGTCTTTAGCCTTTTTTTTAAGCTTGTAGGATATGAGGAACCGGCCTCCTTCAACTTTTTATAAAGAAATATTATCACACAGATACCGCGTGTTTACAAGCGGGACACCAGACTGGGTAATGTATCATATCTTGTGTCAGTAAAAAGAAAGGGGTATCTTTATAGCGGTTCAGCGCCAACCAAACCTACTATAAGGAGGTACCCCCTATGGCTCAGAGAGCCACGATTGAGAATTTCTCACAAGCAACAGAGATA
>JACRCI010000090.1 GCA_016219105.1 Deltaproteobacteria bacterium
AGGCTCTGAATTCATTTCAGGGTCTATCTGTCACCCTGAACTTGTTTCAGGGTCTAAATATGAGATGCTGAAATAAATTCAGCATGACAAAAGGTGAGAAGGGAGATGCTGAACCGACATTGAAACAAGCCTGAAATACCCTGAATCAAGCCTGAAATAAATTCAGGCCATGGTTCAGGGCAGGCCATGGTTCAGCATGACAGCTTCGCCCCGGCGTGGCCGGCTGGCAAGGCCCGCCGCTTAATAAGGCCCTGTCATGCCGTCTCCACCTCATTTTCGTAGATGAGTATGGGACTGCCCTTGCCCGTTATGACGTCCTCGTTGATTATGCACTCTTTCGTGTTCGACTGCGACGGGAGCTCGTACATGGTGTCGAGCATGGCCGTTTCGAGAATGCTCCTCAAGCCCCTGGCGCCGGTCTTGCGCTTCATGGCCCCCCTGGCCATGGCCGTGAGCGCGCCGTCGGTGAATTTGAGCCTTACCTTTTCGAGCTCAAAGAGTTTCTGGTATTGCTTTACAAGGGCGTTTCGCGGCTCGGAGAGTATCCTGACGAGGCTCTTCTCGTCGAGCTCATCGAGCACCGCTATGACGGGGAGCCTGCCCATGAACTCCGGTATCATCCCGTAGCGCATGAGGTCTTCCGGCTCCACCCTGTGGAGAAGCTCCGAGAGGTTTTTCTTTTCGCGCTGGTGCGGCTCGGCGTTAAAGCCGAGGGTCTTGCGGCCCACCCTCTGGCTTATCACGCCCTCCAATCCGGTGAAGGCCCCCCCGCAGATAAAAAGGATGTTGGTCGTATCCACCTGCAGGAATTCCTGCTGCGGGTGCTTCCTCCCGCCCTTGGGCGGGACGTTCGCCACGGTGCCCTCTATTATCTTCAGGAGCGCCTGCTGGACGCCCTCGCCGGACACGTCCCTCGTTATCGAGGGGCTGTCGCCCTTTCTGGCGATCTTGTCTATCTCGTCTATGTAGACGATGCCCTTCTGGCATTTTTCGATGTCGTACTCCGAGTTCTGCAGGAGCGCGAGGATGATGTTCTCCACGTCCTCGCCGACGTAGCCGGCCTCCGTAAGGGTCGTGGCGTCGGCTATGGTAAAAGGCACGTTAAGGATCTTGGCGAGCGTCTGGGCAAGGAGCGTTTTGCCGCTGCCCGTCGGGCCGAGGAGCAGGATATTGCTTTTCTGTATCTCGACGCTCCCGAGCGCGGCCCTGCTCTCGATCCTTTTATAGTGGTTGTAGACGGCCACGCTCAGGACCTTCTTGGCGTAGTCCTGTCCGATCACGTATTCGTCCAGTATCTTCTTTATCTCCGAGGGCTTGGGGATGGCCGTGGTCTTCCTGCGGAAGTCCTCTTTTTCGTACTCCTCGGCTACGATGTCGTTGCACAGCCCTATGCACTCGTCGCAGATGTATACCATGGGGCCGGCGACGAGTTTACGCACCTCGTCCTGCCTCTTGTTGCAAAAAGAGCACGAAAGGTATTCCCCTCTTTTCTTGTTTTCAACCATCTGCGTCCTCCGTTTACATACCCCGGGCTAAGGGAATCCGCGGAATCATACGATCCTCTTGTCGCTGACCAAATCTACGGATGGATTAGGTATGCCCGGCCACGATGGGCGGGGATCATACGATCCTCTTATCAATGACCATATCTATTATACCATATTCCTTCGCCTGCGCGCCATTCATATAAAAATCCCTCTCCGTGTCCCTCAGGACCTTGTCCACGGCCTGGCCGGTGTGCCTGGCCATTATCCCGGCCAGTTCCTCCCTGAGCCTCAATATCTCTTTCGCCTGTATGTCTATGTCGGTCGCCTGCCCCTGCGCCCCTCCGAGCGGCTGGTGTATGAGGATGCGCGCGTGCGGAAGCGCGAACCTTTTCTTGGGCGCCCCGCCGGCAAGGAGAAGGGCCCCCATGCTCGCGGCCTGCCCCACGCATATGGTGGATATGTCGGGTTTTACGTACTGCATGGTGTCGTATATGGCGAGCCCGGCGCTGACGAGTCCGCCGGGGGAATTGACGTAAAGGTGGATGTCCTTTTCCGGGTCCTCGGATTCGAGGAACAGTATCTGGGCTATTATCAGGTTGGCCACCACGTCGTCAACCTGCGTGCCCAGGAATATTATCCTGTCCTTCAGGAGGCGCGAGTATATGTCGTAGGCCCTCTCGCCCCTGCCCGTCTGCTCAATGACCATCGGAACCAGCATCTGTCTCTCCTTGAAATTGTATTTTTGGGCTTTTGTCATGCTGAATTTATTTCAGCATCCATTCTCACCCTTTGTCATGCTGAATTTATTTCAGCATCTCATATACTGAAACGAGTTCAGGGTGACAGAATAGGACTTCTTCAACAGCCCCTTTTCCCCTCACCCTACCCTCTCCCCATAGGGGAGAGGGGGCGCGGCCTGTTAAGGGATTATTATCTTCTTTTCCTCGATTATCAGGTCAATGACCTTCTCGCGCCGTATCCCCTCGGCGACAAAGGGGAGCGTGCCGTCCTTCTTTATCCTTTCAAAAACCGTCTGCGGAGGCTGGTTCTGGCCCCTGGCTATCTCGACCACGGCCTTTTCGACGTCTTCGGTGGACACCTTGATATCCTCCCTGTCCGCGATGTCGTCGAGTATCAGATCCCCCCTCGTCTGTCTTACGGCCATCTCCCTGCACCTCTCCTTCGCGTCCTTCGAGGTGAGGTCCCAGCCGAGCGGGTCCACCATGCCCCTCCTCACGCCCTCGCGGATGGAGTCCATTATCCGCTTCTGATGCATATCAACGAGCGAGTCCGGCACGTCAATGGGGTTTTCCGCGAGCAATTTATCCATGACCTCTTTTTTAAGCCTGTCGCGTTCGGATTTCTCCTTGACCCTTTTAATCTCCTCTTTCACCTTTTGCCTCAGGTCTTCGAGGTTTTCGCACGAAAGCCCCTTTGCGAACGCGTCGTCAACGGGCGGGAGGACCTTTTCCTTCACCGACTTGACGGTGACCGTGAAAAGCACCTCCTTGCCGGCGATGGTATTATCGTGGTAGCCCGGTGGAAACGCCTTTTTGAACGTGGCGGACCCGCCGGCGGCCACCCCCTTTACCGCGTCCTCGATCTCCGGGAAACGGCTCCCCTCTCCCACGGTAAACGTGTATCCCTTGACCGCGCCGTCTTCCATCTCTTTGCCGTCAAGCGAGCTTACGAAGTCAACGGTCACGACGTCGCCTTCGGACGCGCCCCGGAGCGCGTCCCTCATCTCGACGTCCTTCCGCCTCAGGGAGGCAAGGGTGTTGTTTATGTCCGCGTCCATGACCTCGACCGGCCTTCTTTCGACCCTTATGTCCCTCCAGCCGCGTATCTCCGCCGCCGGCCTTACGTCCACTATCGCGCTGTAGACGAAGGGAGAGCCCTCTTCGAAGCGCTGGACCTCTATGTCCGGACTCCCGGCCGGCTTAAAACCGCTCTCCTTCATGGCCTTTGGGTAGGTCTTCTCTATGAGCCGGCTTCCGACGTCTCCCATGACGCTTTTGCCGAACTTCTGCCTGATTATGTTCTCGGGCACCTTGCCCTTGCGGAAGCCCTCGACCTCCGCCCCGGCTGAAACGGCCTTGAAAGCCTCCTTTATCATGTCCGCGAGTTCCTCGGCCGGAACCTCTATGGAAAGCTTCTTTTTTACCGGGCTTATGTCCTCGATCTGAACCTTCATTGAATCCGCCTTTCTATTCAAAAGTAGCGCGGGGTCTCGGCCCCGCGGTTTTTCAAGCCCTGCGTAAAGGACGCAGACCTAAAGGTCTGCCCTATATGTTAAAAAGAGCACGTAGGGCAAGGCTTTAGCCTTGCGGTTTTTCAAGTCCTGCGTCCGGCGGCCGTTCGACTCTTGCCCTCGCCTGTAGATACCTGGTGCGAGAGGGGGGAGTCGAACCCCCACGGTTGCCCACCAGACCCTAAATCTGGCGCGTCTGCCGGTTCCGCCACTCTCGCGCCGGAAAAACCCATATCGGTATTCGACATTATAATTAATCTATCCCAACAGCGCAACTGAAAATGTCGCGCCTCGTTCCGTCATGCTGAACCATCAACCAGACTCTGTCATGCTGAATTTATTTCAGCATCCCTTCTTACCCTTTGTCATGCTGAACCATGGCCTTTTTTGTTGTCATGCTGATCTTGGTTCAGCATCTCATATACTGAAACGAGTTCAGCACAAGTTTAGACCCTGAAACAAGCCTGAAATAAATTCAGGCCATGGTTCAGGGTGACAA
>JACRCI010000091.1 GCA_016219105.1 Deltaproteobacteria bacterium
ACTCTGATTAATTCTCTTTTTGTCATTGCGAGCCGCGTTTTTGCGGCGAAGCAATCTCGTAACTCACTGATTTGCCTATAGGACGAGATTGCTTCGCTGCGCTCGCAATGACGGGACCGGGAATTAATCAGACCTTCCCTAATGCAGACCTTCGTGATGGAAAGTGGTGCCGGGTCAGTCTTTTTTCGGGTTGTCCCAGGTTGCGTACTTGCACTTCGGATAGTTGGAGCATCCGTAAAACACCCGTCCGCGCTTTGTCCTGCGCTCGAGCAGCGCTCCACCGCATCCGTCCTCGGGACATGGCACGCCGGTTGAGAAGGGTTTCGTGGTTTTGCAGGTCGGATAGTCCGAACAGGCAAGGAACCTTCCGTATCTGCCGCTTTTTACCGACATCGGCTTGCCGCAGTTCGGGCATTTTTCTCCGGTTTCCACGACTTTTTCAACGGCCTGCACATGGCCTTTTTCGTCCGTCGTGAAATCGCTCGTGTTCTTGCATTCAGGCCAGCCGGAGCAGGCCAGGAACTTCCCCTTTTTCCCCCATTTTATGACCATGGGGCTGTTGCACTTCTCACAGACGATCTCGGTCGGCACCTCCGTGCCCTTTACCTTCTTCATGCCCTGTTTTGCCCGCTCCAGGCTTTCCTTGAACGGGCCGTAGAACTCCCTCATCACGCCGAGCCACGGGATTTTACCCTCTTCGACGCCGTCGAGTTCCTCTTCCATGTGCGCGGTGAATTCCACGTCGAGTATCTTCGGAAAACTCTCGACAAGGAGTCCGGTCACGAGGAAACCCAGCTCGGTCGGCGCGAGCCTTCCCTTTTCCTTTGTGACGTATTCCCTTTCCTGGATGGTGGAGAGGATGGCGGAGTATGTCGAGGGCCTGCCGATGCCCTTTTCCTCGAGTTCCTTGACGATGGTCGCCTCGGTAAACCGCGGCGGGGGCTGGGTAAAATGCTGGCGCGGGGTGACACCGGGAGAATCGAGCTTTTGGCCTGGGTTAAGCGGCGGGAGCTTGCCCTCTTCCTCTTCGCCGCCCTCGTCCTTGCCCTCTTCGTAGACGGCGGTAAAGCCCGGGAATTTCATCACGGCGCCGGTTGCCTGAAAAATGTAGTTCCTGGCCGCTATCGCGGCCGAGGTCTGATCAATGACGGCCGGGCTCATCTGCGAGGCCATAAACCTCTTCCATATAAGTTCATAGAGCCTCCACTGGTCTTTCGTGAGATGATTTTTTACGTATTCGGGCGTGTATTTGAGGTCCGTCGGCCTTATTGCCTCGTGCGCCTCCTGCGCGCTCTTTTTGCCGCGATAGACGTTGGGCTTTGCCGGCAGGTATTCGTCCCCGTATTTTCCTTTTATGAACTTCCTCGCGGCATCCATCGCCTCGGCCGCGAGCCTCGGAGAATCGGTCCTCATGTAGGTTATAAGCCCGACCGGCCCCTCCTCCGCGAGTTCCACGCCCTCGTAGAGGTTCTGGGCGAACATCATGGTTTTTTTGGAGGTAAACGAGAGTTTCCTCGCGGCCTCCTGCTGGAGCGTGGACGTTATAAACGGCGGCAAGGGGTTCCTTTTGCGCTCTTTTTTTTCAACCTCCGCGACCTTATACTCGGCGCCCTTCAGGTCCGCGACTATTGCGTGGGCCTCTTCGGCGATGTTTATCTCTATCTTTTTACCGTCTTTTTTCGAAAGCCTGGCCGTGAAGCCGTCATGGACGGCGGGTTGGCCGTCGAACGCCGCCTCGATTGACCAGTACTCGCGCGGGGTAAAGCCCTGTATCTCCCTTTCTCTTTCGCAGATTATCCTTACGGCAACGCTCTGCACCCTGCCGGCGCTGAGCCCCCTCCTTACCTTATCCCACAAAAGCGGGCTTACCTGGTAGCCCACGAGCCTGTCGAGTATCCTGCGCGCCTGCTGCGCGTCCACCTTGTTGCGGTCTATCTGCCCGGGGTGCGCCATGGCCTCCTTGACCGCCCTCTCGGTAATCTCGTTAAAAAGAACCCGGAAAATCTTCTTCCCGTCTTTACCCTCAAGCGTCTCCTTTATGTGCCACGCTATGGCCTCGCCCTCGCGGTCGGGGTCAGGGGCGAGGTATACGGCCCCGGCCTCTTTACCGGCCTTTACAAGCCCGCTTATGACCTTGGCCTTGCCCTTTATCGTCTCGTAGCAGGGGGTGAAGTCGGCGTCAATGTCCACGCCGAGAGAGCTCTTGGGCAGGTCCTTTATGTGGCCGACCGAGGCCATCACCTCGAAGTCCTTGCCGAGGAACTTGTTTATCGTCTTTGCCTTTGCGGGCGATTCCACTATAATGAGCGACTTTTTCATAACCTCTCAGCCAACCCTGCCGGCCATCCAGCCGTCCTCGACGGCCAACCAGCCGTCCGTGACGGTCTGCTATAACCTCAACATAAAAAGCTTTCCCGGTTTCTGCTCCACCATGCCATTGAGTTCCATGCTCAAAAGAACCGAAGAGACCTTCTGCACGGGCAGTCCGCTTTTTTCCGCGATACTGTCTATGTGCATGGGGCCTTCGCTCAGGAGTTCGGCCACTTTTTCAGCAAGACCGTCCTCAGCGCCGCTACGCACGGGGTTTTGAACCTTGCTGCCAGCCGGCCTCGACGGCCAACCAGCCGTCCTCGACGGTGCTCCTTTTTCAGCGCTTTCAGGCGGCCTGAAATCCGGGAAAAAAGCCTTTAAAACGTCCTCCGCGCCCTCCACGAGTGTCGCGCCGTCTTTTATCAGCTTGTTCGTGCCGGCCGCTTTTTTCATTCCGGCGGGACCAGGAAACGCAAAGACCTCCCTGCCCTGCTCAAGCGCGAGGCGGGCGGTCATCATGGCCCCGCTTCTCAAAGGCGCCTCGACCACGGCCACCCCCAGGGCCATCCCGCTTATGATCCTGTTCCTTACCGGGAAATTTCCGGGAAAAGGCGGAGTGGATACGGGAAACTCGCTCAGCAACAACCCCTTCTCCGCAATCTCATCCTGCAGCCGCCTGTTCTCCCCCGGGTACGTCACGTCTATGCCCGTGCCCAGGACCGCCACGGTATGGCCGCCCGTTGAAAGCGCCCCCCTGTGGGCGGCCGAATCGCACCCCCTTGCCAGGCCGCTGACGACAACCATGCCGGCGGCGGCCAGATCCCTCGCTATTGCACCGGCCATGGAAAGGCCGTATGGGGAGGCCCGCCTTGTCCCGACCACGGCTACGCATGGCCTGTCCGTGTCGTAAAATTTGCCTTTTGCGTAAAGGAGAAGCGGCGGATCGTAAATGCGTCTCAGATGACCGGGGTAAAGACTATCCCTTACCGTTATTACACGGGCGTTATGCCTTCCGATGAGTTCGATCTCCCTTTTAACCCAATCCCAGTCCTCCATGGAAAGGCCCCGCGCCGCCGCAACCGCGGCCCTCAGGCATTCCACCCCAAGGGGCGGACCTTCAAACATGTCTACGGCGTCATTTGAGCTGTCTAAAAAAGCCCTGCGCTCGGCAGGGCCGAACCCCTGTATCCTGTTGAGGGCGAGCCAGTATTCAAGACTTTCTTTTTCCATTTCCCGCACATCGCAAACCCGCCAGCCGTCCTCGACGGCCGCGCCCGCCCTACAGGATGCCGAACAATTGCCTTCTCTAAAACCGGCCGCAACCCACCAACCAGCCGTCCTTGACGGTCCCGCGGATGGCGGCCAACGGTTTCGCGGAATAAAGGGGACGGAATGTCTCCCCCGGCTATTCAGCCGCCGGCGAGCCCGGTTGCTCGTCCGGCAAGGCCGGTTGGTCGCCCGTCGAGGACGGCTGGTTGGCCGGAGCCGTCATAACGCGGTCGCCCGGCCGTATGCCGTCTATGCCCGCGAGTACAACGGCGGTTGAACTCCTGCCCCTGGTGTTTATGACAAGCACCCTGCCGACGACGTTCGGAGGAAGGTTGAGTTTCTTTCCTCTTTTAAATGGGTCTCGTATCCTGCCCCTTTCCCTGTAAACGTCAAGGACGTTGCCTTCTTTTATCCCGTCCTCGGACCCTCTGTCAATATAAAGTATATCGCTTTCCATGAGTTCCTTTTTCCCCTCCATGCCCGCGATAACGTATCCCTTTACCTCTTTTTCAGCCCTAACGACAACCACCTCGGTCATTGGCTCGGCATAGGCAATGAGCCTTGCCCCTTTCTGTATCTCTTTAATAGACGCCTCTATAATCCCCTCTGTGACGCCGTCAAGGCCGGCTGGCGGGCCGGCGAGGCCGGTCACCCGGAGAGTGCCGAGGCTTTCAAACTCATGTCCGAGGTATCGCTTCGTTACGGGGTGGTATATCATTTCCCCCTCTCTGATTATAGTGAAACGGTCGTTGGCCTTAATCGCCTCCGGGGCCTTGAAAGAGAGGAACACCATGTCGCCGTTATTAAGGAACATCTTTTGCTCGTCCTTTGCCCTGAGTATCACCCCGGTTTTTTCAAGTTCCTTCTTAAGGATGAAGCCGTCCTTCGCCATGTGCCGCAAGGCTATCTTTTTGACCAGCGAGGCTGGCTGGTTGGCCGTCGAGGACGGCTGGGGCTGAGGGGCCGGCTCTTCTTTAAGCTTCACCACCGGAAGGCCCGCTGGCTCCTCTTCCTTCGGCTCCGGCCTGAGTTTTTCAACCGTCGAGGACGGCTGGTAGGCCGTCGAGGACGGCTGGCTGACCGCCATGCCAGCGGGTATGACCTCAATGCCGTCCGGCGATATCCTGACTATGTCGCCGGGATATATGAGATGAGGGTTTTTTATCGCCGGGTTCCGCTTCCAGAGGTCAGGCCACCTGACCGGGTCTTTTAGGTATTTTTCCGATATATCCCAGAGCGTGTCCCCCTTTTCAACGGTATGATAGACCGCCCCGTCTTTTTTCTCCTCGCCCGGGGCAAGGCCCGTCAACAAAAAAAACGCGCCGAATACCGCCGGAACAGCTAAAAATAAAAAGACGCTTTTCTTCATCCTTCTTCCCCTGTCTTTTGGCCCTACCTCGAGGCCGCGAGGTTTTTGAGTTTCTTCTTCGCCTTATCCGCCGCGTCCGACTGCGGGTAACGCTCCATGAGTTCTTTGAGCGCCGCGGCCCCCTTTTCGGCCTCTTTCAGTTCAATGTAGGAAAAGGCGCGCTTGAGCATCGCATCGGGCGCCTTGTTCCCCTCCGGGTATCTCTCGACTACCTGGGTGAACCTTGAGACGGCCTCGCGAAAGTCCTGCTCCGAATAAAAAGACTCTCCCACCCAGTAAAGGGCGTTGTCCGCGAGCTCGTGGGAGGGGAATCGCTCGACAAGCTCGGAGAAAACCCTCCTTGCCTCAGGGTATTTGCCGGAGATGAAGAGGTTCTGCCCGCGGGTATACATGGCCTCGGCGTCCGGCATGGGGCTCTCCGGTTTTCTTTCGGCGAACACGACCTTCTTTTCCGCCTCTTGCTTCAGCTTAACCACCCTCAGCCCCTCTGGCGGGGCAACGGTAAGGTCTGCGGCCAGAGGAGGCTCTGAGGCAGACTTTTCGCTGTTGATATCCATCTTTTCCTGAAGGAGGAGGAATTTATTGTTAAGCTCCTCAAGCCTCAGGTTCATCTCGGAAACGGACTTTCTTATCTCGAGCAGCTCGCGGTTTTCCTCGGCAAGCAAAGGCCTCGTCTCCTGCTGAAGAGGCACGCATCCCGCGCAAAAAAGGGCCATGAAAGAAACTGCTATCAAGATTTTATTTATCATGAATTTGTCGCTCCGTATTGAACCTCCCCGCAACACGCTGCGGGGTATCATGAAACATCGTTCCAAACAACTTAAAGCTTGCTTCGAGGAATTAAACCCGCCTTGCGGAATTAAGGAAAGACCTTTTTAAACCTCAGGCGCGGGGTTTTATTCACGCCTTTGTCCGTTCCTGAAAATAATCCGCTTTACCCGGTTTGTCAAGGATAAAACGCTTTTTCCGGCGCTCCGCCCTTTCTGACAACCTCGCGGCCGAGGTTCGACGCCCGCTGACTATGAGGTTACGGACATAACCTCTTCATAGGTGGTAATCCCCTCGAGCATCTTCTTTACGGCGCATTCCCTCAGGGTAACCATGCCCTCTTCCCTCGCGGCCTTCTGGAGCGCCTGTATGTCCACGTTTTTCAATATAAGGGCCTTGACCCTCTCGGAGACGTCCATCATCTCGAATATGCCGGTCCTTCCCCTGTAGCCCGTGCCCCGGCACTCGGTGCATCCCTCGCCGTAGGACACGCGATATTCCTTCGGAGGAAGGTCGAGGGACGCCGCCTCCTCGGGCTTAAGGCTCCTTTCGCTCCTGCAGTCCTTGCATATCCTGCGCACGAGCCTCTGTGCCGCTATGCCGAAGACCGTCGCGCTTATCAAGAAAGACGGCACCCCGAGGTCGGTCAGCCTCACGACCGACCCCGGCGCGTCGTTAGTGTGGAGGGTCGAAAGCACCAGATGGCCGGTAAGCGCCGCCTGCACGGCGTTATTGGCGGTCTCCCTGTCCCTTATCTCCCCGACCATTATGATGTCCGGGTCCTGCCTCAATATCGTCCTCAGGATCGAGGCGAAATCCACCCCTATCTGCGGCTGAACCCCGACCTGATTGAACTCCTCCATGACCATCTCTATCGGGTCCTCGATGGTCACGATATTGACCTCCGGGGAGGCGAGCGACTTAAGCGCCGAATAGAGCGTGGTCGTCTTGCCGCTTCCGGTCGGGCCCGTGACCAGGATGACGCCGTTCGTCCTTTTGAGATACGAATTGAAAAGCTCGAATTCCCGCGGATAGAAACCAAGGTCCTGGAGTTCCTGGCACAGTATGTCCGGGTCGAATATCCTTATGACGACCTTCTCGCCGAACGCGGTCGGCAGGGTGGAAATCCTCAGCTCTATCTCCCGGCCGCGGAATTCGGTCTTGATCCTGCCGTCCTGGGGCCGCCTTTTTTCGGCTATGTCCATCCTCGAAAGCATTTTTATCCTCGATATGATGGATGGATGGACGAGCCTGGGTATGGTGTGTATGTTGTGCAGAACTCCGTCAATGCGCAGCCGCACCAGCGACGAGTTCCTCTTGGGCTCTATGTGTATGTCGCTTGAGCGCTGGTCGTAGGCGTAATGGAGGAGGTATTCGACCGCGTTCACTATGTGCTGGTCCGTGGCTTCTATCTCGGAGGCGCCCTTGAGCTTTACGTACTGCTCGAGGTTGCCGAGGTCTATGGCCCCGCCCATCTGTTTTTCCGCGGCAACCACCGAGGAACGAAAGCCGAAAAACTCCCTGACTATCCTCAGTATGTCGGTCTTGCTCGCAAGGACGAGCCTTATCTTCATCCGGGTCGTCCTTTTGAGGTTTTCGATAGGCTCGAGGTTGAAGGGGTCGGCAACGGCCATGGTGACCACTCCGTCTTTTTCCTCAACCGGCACCATGAGGTGCCTCTGGGCGAAGGGGCGCGGTATCTTCGAGGTGACGACGTCGAGGTTGAGCTTGAGGGGGTCTATCTTTCTGTAAGGCATGCCGATCTCAACGGCCAGAGCCTCGGTTACGGAGTCCTCGTTCAGGGGTTTCCCGTCCGTTCCCTGGATCTTGAAGTTGAACGCGGCTATGACCTCGGCCGGCGAGATTGCCTCGTGTATGGAGTGGAGTCTCCTCCTCGAATAGGCGGATTCGTGGAGTTTATGGAGTTTCGCGCGCTCCAGGTCCCCCTTTATGAATATCTCCTTGCGCTCGTCCGCGCTTATGAGCTTCATTTTAAGGAGCACGTCCGCGACGTAGTCTAGGGAAAGCGTCTTTTTTGCGTCTGTTTTCCCAGGCATGGTCTCCACCGTCTTTTATCCCCGTTCGGGGTTTAATTCCCCGCAGCTGGCTCAGAGGTTCATTCCGGGGGGGCGCGCGCCTTCCGGATTTTTATTGCGGAGGCTCGTCCCCGAACCGGCCTTCGTCCCGCGGGTCTTCCGCTTTTTCAACCGGCCGGGAGGATTTCCTCTCCATGCCCTCAAGCAGCGCGTTTGTCCTCCTGACCTCCTCGGTCAGCTCTCTTATCCGGCCCTTTATGCCGAAGATGGCGAGCGGCACGGCTATCCACAGGACCGTGATTATCCCGGCCGCAAGCACGAAAAAAACAACCAGCGCCTTGATGACCGTCATTGAAAACATGCCATCCATGCCCGTCATGCCTGAGCGCCTTGCGAGCGGCCTTTTATCAAGGCCGGGATTTTATCCTGCGCGATTTTTTCCTGCGCCCCTGTGGTCATGTCCTTCACGGTGAGGACGCCTTCTCTGATCTCGTCCTCGCCGAGGATTATAACATACCCTGCACCCATCCTGTCGGCGCGTTTCATCCGGCTTTTAAGGGAACCCTCCGCGTAATCCGCAACAACCCTGAGCCCCGCGTCCCTGAGCCGGGCCGCGACCTCAACCCCTTTTTCGCCGGCCCCATCGCCCATGGCCAGGAAGAGCACGAGCGGTCTTTTTTCGACCCTGTTTCTGTCCACGAGCAGGGCGAGCCTTTCCATGCCTATCGCGAAACCGAAACACGGCGTGGCGGGGCCTCCGAGTTCCTCGACAAGCCCGTCGTAACGGCCGCCGGCCGCGATGGCGTTCTGCGCCCCAAGCGTCCCGGCGCCGGAGGTGACCTCGAAGGTCGTCCGCGTATAATAATCGAGCCCCCTGACCATCCTCGGGTTCACCTTTGCCGCCACGCCCAGCATATCGAGGGCCGACCTCAACCCCTTGAAATGCCCGCCGCACGCGTCACATAGAAAATCCGAAACAGCCGGCGCGCCGTGAGTGGCCGTGAGGCATCCCGGGGTTTTGCAATCAAGCGCCCTCAGGGGGTTTTTCCCGATCCTGCCCTTGCAGTTATCGCAGAGCCTTTCGGTCTTATCGGCGAGGAACCCTTTAAGCTCCTCTTTGTAGGCCGGCCTGCACCGCGGGCAGCCAAGCGAGTTTATCTCTATCTCCACGCCGCTTATCCCGAGCGAGACGAAAAGGGTCTCGAGCATCTTCAGCGCCTCCGCGTCCGCCATGGGGCTCTCCGTGCCCAGCACCTCCGCCCCTATCTGGTGGAACTGGCGGTAACGGCCCTTCTGCGGCCTTTCGTAACGGAACATCGGTCCCATGTAAAAAAGCCTTGTGGCCGGAGAGGCGGCGTAAAGCCTCTTTTCTATGTAGGCCCTGACAAGGGGCGCGGTGCCCTCGGGCCTCAGGGCGAGGGATTCGCCGTGACGGTCGGAAAAGGTATACATCTGCTTTTCCACTATGTCGGTCGTCTCACCTATGCTCCTTAAAAAAAGCTCGGTCTTCTCGACGACAGGCAGCCGTATCTCCGAAAAACCGAAGGCGGTGAACACCCTTACGGCCTCGTCCTCTATGCGGCGCCAGACCGCGCACTCCTCCGGCAGTATGTCGTTAAAACCCCGTATCCCGGTTATGCTCATTTTTTCTCTTTTTTGGCTTTTCCGCCGGTTCTTAAAATTCTTAACATAAAAGGGGCTAAACAGCAACACCGCTGCCCCGGGATGTCAAGCCAAAATAGAAATGTCCTCTTTTCGCCAAAATAGAAATGTCCTCTTTTTGGCAGCGTGTGAATACTTCCTCCAAGGGTGGTCCTTTGGCGGGGGGATACGCTCCTTTCTTATCTTAAAGGGTTTTGAAGGTGTCTCCTTGGGAGGTCTCGTTGAAATCTCCTTGAACCTCAAAGCCCTGCCGTTGTGTTTTATGAGCATCCGGCCGTCGATTCTTTCCTCCACGGCCACGTCCCTTGCCCTCA
>JACRCI010000089.1 GCA_016219105.1 Deltaproteobacteria bacterium
GCCATAACCCTTCCGGTGGTGCTCCTCATCCTCGATTTCTATCCGCTCGACAGGCTTCCGTCCAGATTGGGGATTGCCGGCACAAATAGAGTGCTGCGGGAAAAACTGCCGTTTTTCGCGTTGACCGTTCTGGTGGCCGTCATAACGGTATGGACAAATCAGGAGGGCGGGGCGATAAAGAAGGCCCCGTTCTTTACGCGCATCCTCGTGTCCGCGTGGGGGTACATATTCTATATCTACAAAACCATAATTCCAATTGACCTGGCGCCGTTCTATCCGTATCCTTCGAACGTATCCTTTCTGTCCGTCGAATATTCCGGGGCCTTCATAGCGGTCTGCGCAATCACCGTCGCGAGCGTCCTTTTAGTGAAAAAGACGAGGCTTTATTCGGCCGCATGGTTTTATTACGCGATTACGCTCGTGCCGGTGATAGGGATAGTCCCCATAGGCGGATTCGCCGCGGCCAACCGCTACACCTACCTCCCGATCCTCGGGCTTCTTATCCCGGTGGGTCTCGCGGCCGGGTCAGCCTTCGAAAGGTATCCGAAAAGGCACGTCCGCGCGCTCATAGTCGGCGCGGTGCTTATCGCGTCGGCCGCGTATACGGCCTCAACCGTCATGCAGACGCCGGTCTGGAAAGACACTATAACCCTCTGGTCGTATCAGATGGAGCTCTTCCCCGGCAGGGTGCCGATAGCCTACAATAACCGGGGACTTGCCTATGCCAAGCTGGGCGACTACAGGCAGGCGATAGAGGATTACACCGTGGCCACGCGGCTCGACCCAAAGGCCGCGCGGCCTTTCAACAACCGCGGGAACGCCTACATAAGCCTGAAGGATTATAAGCACGCCGTGGAGGATTTCACGATAGCCATCAAGAACAACCCCCGTCTTACGCAGGCCTACAATAACCGCGGGAACGCCTACGCGAGCCTCGGTGAGTTTGAAAAGGCCCTCGTGGACTACAAGGTCGTCCTCAAGCTCGACCCCCGGAACGGGATGGCCTATTACAACCTCGCGCTCACGTACGCGAAACTTGGGAACAAGGAAGAGGCGGTCGTCAATTTCAAGATGGCGGCCGCCATGGGGTTCAGGCAGGCGCAGGAGTATCTGAGGAAGAAGGCCGGCGCCGCCGCGGCCCCCCGTCCGGGAATGCGGCGCCCCTAAAGGCCGGCGAGAAGGTTCTTCAAGAGTATCGCGGCCGCGGTATCCCCGGTAATCTCGAGCCTCCTCGAAAAAAATACCGTATCCGGGTCAACCCTGCCGAGGAAAAGCGAGGCCAGCACCTCCACGTCTCCCCTCATGACGACGTCCGGCTCGCAATGGAAGTGCGGGATGACCTTTATCTCCCGGTCTTTTACGTGGAGGTAAAAACGTTTCTTTATGTCCGCGGCCTCGAACAGGAACGCCTTTCCGTCGAGTTCCCCGAGCCGGTCTTTGAACCGCGGGTGCCTGTCAACGACCTCGGAGATGAAAACGCCGGCCCCTATGGCCTCTATCCACAGCGGCATTGCCGTAAGAGGGACGGCAACGAACCGGAAGAATCTTTCCCTGAGCTTTTCCTTCAGGTCTTCGCTCATTATCCCGCCTATACCTTTGTCCCGATGTGCACCGCCGCTATGCCGTCAAAGAGGTTGGAGTAGCTCACGCCGTATAGCCCGGCCTCTTCCATTATCCCTTTGAGCTTTTCCTGGTCCGGGAATTTCCTTATTGACTCGTGGAGGTAGACGTAGGCGTCCCGGTTGCCGGTTATGGCCGAACCCGCGAACGGTATGAAATTGACGGAATAGAGGTCGTATAATTTTCTGAGGAGCGGGTTCCTTACGCTGGAGAATTCCAGGCAGATGACCTTTCCGCCGGGTTTCGCGACCCGCGTCATCTCCCTGAAAGCCCTGTCGAGGCGGGTTACGTTCCTTATGCCGAACCCTATGGTCACGCAGTGGAAAGTGTTGTCGTCAAAGGCTATCGTCTCGGCGTCCCCCTGCACAAAACGGACGTTCTTGAGGAAACCCCTGTCCGTGCACTTATCCCTCCCCAGATTTAGCATCTCCCGGTTTATGTCGTAGACAACGACACCACCGCCGTCTCCCACCTTTTCCGCCATGAGGAGCGCTATGTCCGCCGTGCCGCCCGCGACGTCAAGGGCGCGGTCTCCCTGCCTCAGGCCGGTCCTTGCGGCGACGTATCGTTTCCACAGCCTGTGCGTGCCGAGGCTCATTATGTCGTTCATGAGGTCGTACCTCGCGGCCACGGAGGTGAATATCTCGTCTACCCTGTCCTTTTTCTCATCCTCCGGGATGAGCCTCGAACCGAAGTATGTCTTTTTGTCTTCAGGCATGCGGCGTCCTTCAAAAAATTGTAAAAGTCCTATCCCGGCCAGGATTCATTTTTTTATTTTTTTGCTCTGCTCAAGGGCTATAAATCGGACCATACTGTTTTTATTCAATATCTCTTTTCTTCTTATCCCCTCCTGACGACAGGAGGAGCCTCAACCCTATTATCGCGGCGACAACGAAACCCACGGCCCCGGGCCACGGCAGGCCCCACAGCCTCTCAACGCCGCCGCCGGAAAATACGGCGAGGAGGGATGAGGCGATTACGATCGAGGAAAAGGCAAGTCCGGCGGTAAGCCTCCGGCCGGCCGAGCTTACCTCGTCCGAGAGGGTTTCCAGCCGGTGGTGGACGAAACCGATCTTCAGGTCGTCCTTGAGCGCGGTTGTAAGGAGCGAATGGAACTGGCCCGGCAGTTCAAAGAGCGTGCCGCCGAGCTCGCCGGCGAACTCCCTTCCCTTTTCGACGTAATTCGCGGGCGAGAACTTCTCCTTCATCATCCACTGGCGGATGAGCGGCTCTGCCACCGCCCACATGTTCACGTCCGGGTAAAGCTGCCTGCCGACCCCCTCGACGATGACCATTGATTTCTGCAGGAGGAGCAGGTTCGGCTGGAGCTTCATCTCGAACCTGCGCGCCGTCTGTATGAGCCTCATAAGGAGCGCGGACATGTTTATGTCCTCGAGCGTCTTGCCGAATATCGGCTCGGTTATGTCCCTCAGGGCGTACTCGAACTCGTGTATGTCAACGTCCTTGCCTATGAGGCCCATCTCCCGGTGGATTACGGCCATCTTCCTGTAATCCTGCTTCACCAGGCAGAAGAGCATACCCGCCAGATAACGCCTCAGGTCCTTATCGAGCCTGCCGACTATTCCGAAGTCCAGATACACTATGACCCCGTCGTCCGTCGTGAAGATGTTGCCGGGGTGGAGGTCCGCGTGGAATACCCCGTGGTCAAAGACCTGCGTGAAAAACGCCCGTATCCCGTTGGCGGCTATCTTTTTGATATCGAGCCCCTTTGCCTTGATGGTCTCGACCTCGTCGAGCGGGGTCCCGTGTATGCGCTCCATGGTCAGGACCTCCGGGGTCGTGTAGTCCCAATACACGTCCGGGACCTTTACGGAGGGGTCGTCCTTGAACATCCTCTTGAAGCGCGCGGCGCTGGAACCTTCTATCGAGAGGTCGAGCTCGTTGTGTATCACCCGCGAGAACTCGTCCACGACCTTAACCGGCCTGTATCTGCGGGCCGTTGGCACGTGCCTCTCAAGAAGCCGTGAGATGGTATGCATCACCGCTATGTCGCTTTCTATGGTCATTTCTATGTCCGGCCTTTTTACCTTCACGGCAACGGGCGTTGAGTCTTTGAGCGTTGCGTAATGGACCTGGGCGATGGAGGCCGAGGCAATCGGGGTTTCATCGAACGTGGAGAATTTTTCGGAAAGCGGGGCGTTGAGGGAGGCCTCAACGGTCTTTTTCACGTCTTTGAAGTCAAACGGTGGGACCGCGTCCTGGAGTTTTTTAAGCTCCTCGATCCAGTCGGGAGGAAGGAGGTCGGCCCTCGTTGAGGCGACCTGTCCGAGTTTTATGAAGGTCGGGCCGAGTTCCTCCAGCACGAGCCGTATCCTCTGCGGGACCGTAAGCCCCCTGCCGGCCCTCGTGAAGGAAAGGAGCCTCCCGATCGCGGAGAACGGGAATACCTTGAGTTCGGCCGCAAGCCCGCCGAAGCCATACCTTATGAGGGTCGTTATTATCCTGTTAAGTCTGAGGATGTTTCTCAGGGTATTTGCCATAATCGTATGCCGCGCGGCCAACCGGCCGTCCTTGACGGTCAACCAGCCAGCCTCGCTGGCCAGCCAGCCGTCTACGACGGTTTTACTCCACGCCTTTTCCTTTTAAAAGCTCATTGACCGTCTTCTCCAGCCTGTCCACCTTCTCCCTTGCGACGCGGGCCATCTCCTTTACGACGTCGAGGTCGTCCTTTGTCGCGAGGTTGAGTTTTCCCGAGAGTTTTTCAGTGGCGGAGGCAACGTCGCCTTCGATCTTGTCCCTGCCTTCCTTCAATACCTTCAAAAGTTCCTTTACCGCCTTTACCCCGTCCTCAACGAGCCTGTTCTCGAGCCTCTGTTTCGGCGGAAGTTTTTCCTCCCCGGCCTTGGCCTCGGTCCCCTTGCCCCTTCCTTCAAGTTCCTCCAGTACCTCCCGGAACTTTTTTTCAAGCCCCATCCCTATATTGATTGCCCTGTCAACGAAATTTTCCATGTGTCTGCCTCCGCTTTTCAGATTGAGATTACGGGGACGAGCCCCTTTACGCAGTCCTTGCCCGCCTTCGAGTGGTACCAGCCGTTTACGAATTCATCTTCGCAGGCCGATGCAAGTTCACGCATCGCCTCGTCCACGGCAAGCCTTCCTTCCATCCTTTCCCTGAAGATGCCGACTACCTCCTTTGTGTTTTTGCTCTGAGGGGATATCCTGAGCGCGGCCACCCCTGTCTCTTTGAGGTCGTCAACGAATCCGACAAGGGTGTGCGGCTTCGCGCTCAAGATGGACGTGCCGTTTATGGCAAAGAGCCTTTCGCCCTCGATGTTCTTAAGCTCCATGCCGTCCGGGTAAAGGGCGCAGTGGCGTTTGCATCCGCTTTTTTTAAGGCCATAGGCCCTTGAGACATAGCACCTCCACGAGAAGGCGAGCGGGAGTTTGCCGTGCGCGAATACCTCGGCAGTAACGCCGGTTTCCGCGATGGCGTGTCCGAGCGACTCGCGCCCAAGCTCGACCGGGAAGGTTATCCTTTTTACGCCGATCCCTTTGAGGAACCTGACGGACGAGCTGTTGTAGGTCTCTATGTGCGGCCCGGCAAAGACCTCTTTTTTCGACGCGTCAACGATATTGAGCGCGGATGCGTCGTTTGCCTCTATCGGGAACGGGAGGGCCGCCATCTCCCTTACAAGCGCGAGTTCCTCCTCGTTCGAGACAACGGCGAGGGTTGAGACCGCGACCTTCTTGCCAGCGCGTTCGAGCGCGGCCCCGATGGTTTCAATCTCGCGCGGGGTCAGGATGTTTTTCCTCGCGCAGACGACCTCGCCGAGATAGACCCTGTCAAGCGGCATGGAGGCGGCCTCTTCGTAGAACCGGAAGATATCCGCCTTTTTCCATTCAAACAGTATCGGGCCGAGGGTGAGTTCCATATCGTTTCCAAGCCTTTAAAACCTGTTTTAACGAAATACCGGCCATATACAGCGGGAATTATAAGTATGCAACAGAGCATGTTGAAAAACAAGATTTTTTAAGCCCGCGACGCGGGTCGGGCGATATATCTCCTTGTACGGTTCTTCCCTAATCAAACCCGCAACGCGGGTCAGGAGGTTCATTTGACAAAACCTCCTGGTTTTGCTATTGGTATCCTGTGATATTATGATTAGAAGAGGGTTAAGCGCGGTAATAATACTGGCCGCTGTGCTTCTCTGGCCCCTGCCCCCACTGCCCATGATGTCCGGGACGGGGTACGGCGAAGAGCCTTTGCCTCAGGGAGGCGGCCTGGTGGATACGACCTGGGAGGGGAATAAATACGAAACGCGCCGCAACCCCGGGCTTAAATACGACGAACACGGACAGATAGACCCCACGCCTGAGGTAACCCCGCCGAAATACCTGCCGAGGGACACGTACGGTTTCGTTGACTGGGCCGCGGCCTTGCGGGATAAGGTCATAGCGCCCAAAGACGCCATCGGCACGGACCAGGAGGCCCAGACCGTCCTGTTTCAGGAGGACGTCCTTCTGAAAGCGAAACTGCCCTTCATGCCGGACGTCATCTTCCCCCATGCCGCCCATAACCGCTGGCTAAACTGCGGGGTCTGCCATCCGAAGATGTTCGCGATGAAGGCCGGGGCATCCAACGTGACGATGATAGGGGTGTGGAAAGGGGAGTTCTGCGGAAGATGCCACGACAGGGTGGCGTTTCCCATCAGGAACTGCTTCAGATGCCATTCCGCGCCGAGGAAGGGCGCGGGAATTGCGCCCTGAGGCGCGGGGCGGGTTTCAATTCAGGCCCTGAGGAAAAATGGGAGGTGTCAGTATGGCATTGCAAAAAACAAGAATAAGTCAAAAAGGTTTTAAGAGTGCAAAAGGGAAAACTGTTTATGCCCACATGGGCATATGGAAACAAGGGAAAGATATCCATATCACAATACCCAAAGAAAAATATTTTCATACTACTGTTAATGATAAAGAAGGGTCAAAAAGGTTTCATGAAAACTTATACGACAAGCTGAAAAGACTGTTGAGAGAAAATGGATGCTGGTGATTGGAAAAATAGGGACGGGTGAGAATTAATTAAGGACACACTATACTTAATTCCCCCATTCGGCAGTTCTTTCTCCATGTCCTTACCTGTAGACATCCTTGCGGTGTCTTACATGAAAAATGGTGACGGACTTTTTCGTGGTGTCTACCTGATAGATTATCCGGTAATTTCCTACGCGGATGCGGTAGCTTGATTCCACGCCTTCGAGTTTACGGCATTGATGGGAAAAGGGGTTATTGGCAAGCTCCTCGACGGCTTCTATAAGCCGGGGGATATCCTGTTTGTCAATATTGCGCAGGTCCCTTTCAGCGGAACTTTTCCATTCAATCCTATAAGAGGCCATCGGCCTTGAGCCTTTTTTTAAGCGTATCGAACGATACCGTCTGTTCTTCTCTGCGCTCTGCTATTACTGCCAGGTCGTTGATGTCCTCAAGTAATTCTTCGTAGTCTTCCACCGGGATAACCACCGCTGTCTTTTTGCCGTGTTCGTCTGTCAAAAACTGCGCGTGAATTTTTCCCATAACGCCCCCTTTCCTTATGACCGATTATATAACATAAGGGCCTTCAGTTAAACCTTTTTCATCAGCCTGTTAAAAGACGCAGGGCTAAAGCCCTGCCCTGCTGTTACACTGTAATCTGGTCAGGAGATTTTCTTCCGCGATGCCTCTACTTCTCTACGTAACACCCGAACGTATGCTTTATCCCCTCGAAGTTCTTAACGAGCGCCCGTTCCCATGAATCCTTGACCGCATAGGACGCCGGATTTGCGAGGCAGGAATCAACCGCCTCCCTCAGGACCGCGGTCATCATGCCCACGTAGCTTTTTGTCCTCTGCCTGCCCTCTATCTTGAACGCCTTGACCCCGGCCTCTATGAGGCCCGGCAGGAGCGGCAGCACGTTCAGCGATTCCGGGTCTTCTATCGCGTAGGCAGTCTCTCCGTCCGGCCTTACGTATCTGCCCTTGCAGCAGGTCGGATAAGGCGATGATTCGTCTTTTTTCAGTTCGTTCAACAGCACGCCGTTGAGGGAAATCCTGAGGCCGTTGTCGCCGGTATTCGTAAAGCGCACGAACCGCGACGGACTGCACGCGCCCTCCGAGTTGGTGGAGGCGCCCGTTAAGTAGCTCGAAAGGAAGCACCTGCCCTCTATGTTTATGCAGAGCCCGCCGAGCGCGAAGACCTCTATCTCCACGTCGGTCCTGCCCTTGAGTTCCTTTATCTCGCCTATCGTGAGGACCCTCGGCAGGATAACCCTCTTTATGCGGAAATGCCTTTTGTAGAAGTTTATGCTCTCGTGGTTCGAGGAGCTTGCCTGGACGCTCAGGTGGATGTTCATGTCCGGGTATCTCTGCCTCGCGTAAGAGAGGACCCCCATGTCCGCGAGTATCAGCGCGTCCGCGCCTTTATTGACCGCGTTGTCAACCGACCTCTGCCACAAAGGGAAACTATCGCGCTGGGGGAAGGTGTTTATCGCGAGGTAGAATTTCCGCCCTTTTTTGCGCACAAGGGCCGCGCCCTCGTCCAGCTCGTCGGGCGTGAAGTTGAGCCCCTCGAAGTTGCGGGCGTTCGTTGAGTCGTTGAACCCGAGATAGACCGTGTCGGCGCCGGCCTCTATCGCGGCCTTCAGGGAGGCGTGATTACCCGCGGGAGAAACTATCTCGACCTTTTCCGCCATATCTTTTTGTCGTCGCCGGGGTAAGACGGTCGGCTTTGAGCGGGCTGCTGAAAAAGCTCTATCAGGTTGATGAAAAAAAGGGTTTTGTCATCCCCGAACCGAGCCTGAAATAAATTCAGGACATGGTTTAGCATGACAGCTTCGGGTTTTACAACTTTTTTGCGCGGCCCGCTAAAACGGTATGTCGTCCGTCTCCGTCGGCGGTGGCTCCTCGGCCGCGAGCGGCTCGGACGACGGGGCTTCAACCGCGGCCGGCCTGTCGCCGGCGCTTCCCAGCATCTGCATGGTGTTGGCGACCACCTCGGTCGTGTAGCGTTTGTTGCCGTCTTTGTCCTGCCACTGGCGGGTCTGGATCCTTCCCTCGATGTAGACCTGCTTGCCCTTGTTGAGATACTCGCCGCATATTTCCGCGAGCTTGCCGAAGGTCACTATGCGGTGCCATTCGGTCCGGTTTTCCTTTTGCCCTGCTTTGTTCGTCCAGTTTTCGCTTGTCGCGATCCTGAAGTTGCCCACCGCGACCCCGCTCGGCGAATAGCGTATCTCCGGGTCGGCGCCGAGGTTCCCGACGAGTATTACCTTGTTCACTCCAGCCATAATCCAGCCCCCCTTTCCGTCCGGATAATATACTACCGGGCAAGGGAAAGTTCAAGCCTTTTCATAGGCCGTCGAGGACGGCTAACTGGGCCGCAATGCCTCAAAAAAACAAAAATTGACTTAAAAGACTCCTCAAAGTAAAATCCGGAGATGTTTTTACGCACGCTTATCGTATGGGGCATAGGCATCCCGGTAACGCTCTTTCTTTTCCCGTTCGCCCTCATCGGGTTTTTGGTTGACAGGCGCGGCAACGCGGTGCATTCGATAGGCGCCCTCTGGTCGCGGATACTGCTTTTCCTCTCCGGGGTGCACCTCGAGGTGAAGGGGATTGAAAATATCCCTCTTCACGGCCCCCTTATATTCGCCGCGAACCACCGGGGCGCCTTCGACATCCCGGTCTTGCAGGCCCGTCTTCCGGTGCAGTTTCGATGGGTCGCGAAGAGGGGGCTTTTCAAGATCCCGTTCGTGGGGTGGGCGATGAGCATGGCCGGGTACATCGGCATAGACACCGTTAACGCCTCGTCCGCCATGAAGAGCATCGAGCGGGCGGCCGACAGGATACAGGCCGGCACGTCGGTCGTCATATTCCCGGAGGGCACGAGGAACGAGGCCCCGGCGCTGCTTCCCTTCAAGCGGGGAGGGTTTCTGCTCGCGGTGAAAAGCGGCGTGCCCGTGGTGCCGGTCTCGATAGAAGGCACGGACAGGGTCATGAAAAGGGGGAGTCTTTTCATAAGCTCGGCCGAGGTGAGGGTCAGGATAGGCAGGCCGATAAAAACAAAAGGCGCGGACGAGGCCGGATTGATGGCCGCGGCAAAAAAAGCCATAGAAAAAGGGCTTGCCTCCCTTTAAGCCCGGCGCAATCCTGTGGTAATTGTTTCAGCATTGTTTCAGGGTCTCGTAACAACGTGATTTTGTTAGAACCTGTCCTGATGAAAATCAGGATGCTGAAACAAGTTCAGCATGACAGCTTCGAGTTTTTCATCAACCTGTTAAAAAGAGGAAGGCAAGGGCCGAAAGAAAAATGGATAAAAAACCGCTCAGGATAATCCCTCTCGGCGGGCTCGGCGAGATAGGGCTCAATATGATGGTCATGGAGTATGACGACTCCATAATCGTAATAGACTGCGGGCTCATGTTCCCCGAGGATTACATGCTCGGCATAGACATCGTAATCCCGGACGTGAGCTACCTCGTAAGGAATAAAGACAGGGTCAAGGCGTTTATAATCACCCACGGGCATGAAGACCACACCGGGGCGCTTCCATTCGTCCTGAGGGAGATAAACGCGCCGATATACGCGACCGCCCTGACCGTGGGCCTCATAGAGAACAAGCTCGAGGAGTTCGACATCCTCAAACATACCTCCATCGAGACCGTAAGGCCCAGGGACCTGGTCGAGATAGGCCCTTTCAAGGTCGAGTTCCTGCGCGTAAGCCACTCCATCGTGGACGGAGTGGCGCTCGCCGTGACAACGCCCGTCGGGGTGGTCGTCCACACCGGCGATTTCAAGCTCGACCAGACCCCGGTGGACGGCGAGGTCACGGATTACGCCCGGTTCGCCGAATACGGGGAAAAGGGCGTAAGGCTGCTTCTTTCGGATTCCACCAACGTCGAAAAGGAGGGCTACACGCTTTCGGAAAAGGTCATAGGCGCGAACCTCGAGGACATATTCGCGAAGTGCGCGGGGAGGATAGTGGTCGCCGCGTTCTCCTCCAACATCCACCGCGTCCAGCAGGTGTTCAACACGGCCGAAAAGTTCGGCAGGAAGGTCATACTCAACGGCAGAAGCATGGTCGAGAACGTGAGGATCGCGCGTTCGCTCGGCTATCTCAACTGCCCGGACGGGCTTATGGCCGAGTTCAAGGACCTCGAAGGGATTGCGCCGCAGAGGGTGGTGCTCCTTACGACCGGCTCTCAGGGCGAGCCAATGAGCGCGCTTACGCGCATGGCCATGGACAGCCACAAGCAGGTCAGGATACAGAAGGGCGACACGGTCGTCCTTTCGTCCAAGTTCATACCGGGCCACGAAAAGGCCATATCCAACATGATGAACCACCTTTACAGGCGCGGGGCCGAGGTCATATACGAGAAGGTCTCCGAGGTGCACGTCTCCGGACACGCGAGCCAGGAGGAATTGAAGATAATGCTCAATATGGTCAGGCCCGAATACTTCATCCCCATACACGGCGAGTACCGCCACCTCGTGCGTCACGCCCGGCTCGCCGTGGAGGTGGGCATCCCGGCCGCTAACGTGATAGTGGCCGAGGACGGCGACGCGGTGGAGTTTACGGCGGACGGGGCCGCGATAAAGGAAAGGGTCGAGGCGGGCAAGGTCTTCGTGGACGGCAAGGGCGTGGGCGACGTAAAGGACATGGTCCTTAAGGACAGGAAGCATCTCGCCAACGACGGCATGGTCATTGCCGTCGTGGCGCTTAACGAGAGGAGCGGCGAGATAATCTACGGCCCGGACATCATAACGAGGGGGCTCGTGTTCGAGGAGGGGAGCGAGGCCCTTATAGAAGGCGCGAAGAGGACCGTCACGGAGACGCTCGGCAACGTAAGCGTCGAGGTCAAATCGGACGCGCTCGAGGTGAAAGAAGAGGTAAGAAGGGCGCTGAGGAGGTTCTTCAATCAGGCCCTCGACCGCCGCCCCGTCATACTGCCGGTGATATTCGAGATATGAGCAGGCAACCCGCCCATTCACCCGCCGCCGTGTATTCCGCGAACCTGAGGGCCGACCGGCAATGCCGGACGGACGGCGCGAAAAGGAGCCTCCTCGATAAGCTTGACGAACTCCTTTTGAGGGCTGGCGTTGAAGGCAGGTATAAAAAAGGGCAGATAATCGCCATAAAACTCCATTTCGGCGAGCGCGGCAATACGTCTTATATCCGGCCGGTATTCGTAAGGAAGGCCGTCGAAAGGGTGAAAAAGACGGGCGCGAGGGTGTTCCTCGCGGACACCAACACGCTTTACGTCGGCGGGAGGACGAACAGCGCGGACCATCTCGAAACGGCGATCGCAAACGGCTTTGCCTACGCGGCCGTCGGCGCGCCTCTTATAATAGCGGACGGATTGAGGGGGGAAAGCTCGTCGAGGGTGCGGGTGGGCGGAAGGCACTTTGAAGAGGTGAAAATAGCCGGAGAGATCGCCTCGGCCGACGGCATTCTCTTCCTCACCCATTTCAAGTGCCACGAGCTTACGGGTTTCGGCGGCGCTCTTAAAAACATGGGCATGGGGTGCGCCTCGCGGGAAGGCAAGCTCGAACAGCACTCAAGGTGCGCCCCGGTCGTCGAGCCCGCGGGATGCACCGCGTGCGGGGAGTGCGTCGCCTCATGCCCCGCAAGCGCCATAGAGCTCGGGGCCGCGGCAATGATACGGGAGGACCTCTGCACCGGGTGCGCTTACTGCATAGCCGTGTGCCCGGAGGGCGCGATAGAAGTGCAATGGGACGAGACGGTCGAGCGGGTGCAGGAAAAAATGGTCGAGTACTCACGGGGGGTAATGGACGGAAAAGAGGGCAAATGCCTTTTCATAAATTTCCTCACGCAGATAAGCCCCACGTGCGACTGCTACGGACATACGGACGCGCCGATAGTGCCGGACGTGGGCATACTCTCCTCGATTGACCCGGTGGCCATAGACCAGGCAAGCGCCGACCTCGTAAACGGCCAGAGAGGATTCGAGGAGGGCACGGCGCTTAAAAGCGGATTCGAGCCCGGAGGGGATAAGTTCCGCGGCGTCCACCCGCAGATAGACTGGACGGTCCAACTTAGATACGCGGAGACAATCGGCCTCGGCACGAGACGATACAGGATTGAAGAGGTTTGATGCGCGCCGCTGTCCTGAACCGCACAAAATCACCCGCAAACCCCGCAAAATAGTTATTGCCACTATTGTAACTTTACCTTAAAAAATATTGTTGCGTTCCTGATTTTGTGTTAGCATTTCAGGAATAATCTTTTTTGGCGCCCTGTTCTTTTAACCACGCCGCAACCGGGGAAGATGGAAGCCGCAGGCATCCCACGCACACCGTCGCTTGAATTCTTAGACATGCCCGCCTGGCGTCAATTCCAGGACGGGCTGTCCCTTCTTCTGGACATCCCCGTATCCCTCTACGATTCCAGCGGCGCGCTCCTTTCGAGCGCAACCAAAAAAGACGGCCTCCTCAAGTTGGCCGGTTTTAACGGCAACGGCGTCTACCGCGAGGTGTACTCAAACGCCGTATCGAGGGCCATCCTGAGCGGCGAGGCCTACATCTACAGGTATAATACCGACCAGTATATCTTCGTCGTCCCGGTCGTCCTCTCCAACGGCCTATCCCTTGCCGTCGTGGCCGGCGAAGTCTGCTCCATGACCTCATCCGAGCGCGCGGAGTTCCAGCGCGACATAGACGGATTGGGGCTGTGCAGGACCGACTCCGACAGGCTCAAAAGGCGGCTTATGCGGGCGCTCTCCCCGCACGATCTGTTTCCCACGCTCACCACGGTAAAGGCCATGGCGGCGCCGTTTCTCAAGGGGCTTTATTCCACGGGCGTCTGCAAACGGCTTGCGGGGAAAAGCGCGGAGGAGAGGCTTAAGTTCCTCGAAACCATGGAGAAGATACACGGCGCGCTGGCCGCGGCGGCGGCCGGAGGGGAGCTTTACTCCACGATACTGGCTAAATCCACGGAACTCGTCGGGGCGGAGCAGGGCTCGATAATGCTCCTGGACAGCACGAGCAACGCGCTGGTGGTGAAGGCCGCCAAGGGGTCCAAAAGCAAGATGCTCGAGAACCTGAGGGTCATGGTCGGCCAGGGCATAGCCGGCTCCACGGTAAAAAAGGGCACCCCGGTCGTGATTACCGACATCGAGGCCGAGATACCGTCGAGGAAGAACAGGCCCGGGTACCGCACGAGGTCTTTCGTGAGCATACCCATAAAACTCGGCACCAGACCCATAGGGGTGCTGAACATATCCGACAAGATTACCGGCGAGGTCTTTTCAGAAGATGACTTGAGGCTCCTGATCTGTTTTTCCAACTACGCGTCCATAGCGATCGAAAAAGAGAACTACCACGCTATGAACGAAGAACTGAAGGCCCTCTCGGTCACGGACCCGCTTACGGGCATCCTGAACAGGCGATATTTCCAGGAAAGGCTCTTTGAGGAGGTGGAGCGCTCGAAGCGCTACGGGGAGTGTTTTTCCGTGTTCATGGTAGACATAGACGATTTCAAGGTCTTCAACGACCGCCACGGCCATCTGGTCGGGGACGAGATGCTCAAGGGCGTCTCCGGCGCCATAAAAGACGCGGTCCGCTCCATAGACGTGGTTGCCAGATACGGCGGCGAGGAATTCACCGTCATACTCCCCAACACGAAGAAAAAGGACGCCTTCGTCATCGCCGAAAGGGTGAGGAGCGGCGTGGAGGAATTCAGGCTGAAGCAGACGGGGCTTTCGGCCGGGGTAACGGACGGCGTGACCATAAGCGTCGGCGTCGCGGAATTTCCCGTGGACGCCAAGGGCATAGAAGAGCTGATCAACAACGCGGACAAGACCATGTATTTCGCCAAGACGATGGGGAAGAACAGGGTTGTCATTTATGAGGGATGAGGCAATTTTCGCCACCTGCCCGGACGAGGAGTTCTTCGGCAGGGAGGACGAGATAGGGAGGGTCCTCGTCCGGGCGTCCGGGCCCAGGACGGCGCCGCTCGGCGGGTATCTCGTCGGGGCGAGGTGGACAGGGAAAACAGAGCTCCTCAGGCGCGTCTACCACAGGCTTTTCTGGGGGCAGGAGCGCGTCGTTCCGGTGTATTACCAGTTCAGGGGCTGTTTAAGCGCCGCGGATTTCGCCGGGGATTTCCTCAGGGCCGCCATAAAGCAATACCTTGCCTTTTCAACCCGTTCCCCGCTCATGATAAAAGAAGAACTTACGCTGAAGGGGCTTAAGCGCGCGCTCGAGGAGGGCGACATGGAGGACCTCGCCGGGCTCATCGAAAGGCACGCCAGGGCGCACGCCGAGGAGGACCACGTCGCGCTTTTCAGAAACGCCGTATCGTCCCCGTCTTTTATCGCGCGCAGAGGCCGCGCGGTGTTCCTGCTGCTCGACGACCTCGATGCCGCCTGCGGCATATCCCTTTATAAAGGCGGCCCGGGCATGCTCGGGGAATACCTGGACGCGCTCATATCCGGCCAAACCTCGTACCTCGCCGCCGGGGTAACGGCAAAGGCGCTCGAAGGAAGCCGCTCGCCGCTTGAGGTGATGGAGCTCAAGGGGCTGGGGGAGGCCGCCGCGCTTTCCATGATGATGAAACTCTGCAATATCCACGGCGTGGAGTTTGACAGCGAGATACTCGCGAACGCCTGCCTTAAGCTCGAGGGCGTGCCGGTTTATATTAAAAACATGGTGTGGTCCGCGGCCAGGACCAAAAGCCCTATTACAACGCTCAGGGAGTTCGTGGAGCTTTACGCCGCCTGCCTCCTTCAGGGCAATATCGGCGCGCTTTTGAGGTCGGCCATGCCGGCAGGAGGCAAAGACGCCCTCCGGGTGCTCTTTGCCTGCGCCAACTCGCCGTCCGGCGTTTCCGAGGAGGAACTGAGGGAGAGATTCTCCCTCGGCGCGGAGGAGGTTAAAGAGGCGGTGGAGGCGCTGCGCTCGTCCGGGTTTGTGGACAACGGTGGACTGGGGGTCGTAAAATGGGCCGGCGACGGCGTGGCGAAGGATTTCATTGACTGCGCATACGCGGTCGAGGTGAGGGGAAAAAGCGCCGAGGAGGCGAAGACCGAGCTTATGCTCAGGAGGCTCAAGGAGGGCTTCCGCATGCAGGGGGCGCGGGTGGGAGGCGGGCTTACGGCCGAGGTCGGGGAACTCATGAGGGGGTTTGACGGCCAGCGCATACCTAAATCGTTTTTCAAAAACCTCATGCCTTCCCATGCAGCCGCCGGTAGGGAGGACGAGATATCGCTGCCTCACATAGTCGGCTCCTTCCAACCAGCCGTCCTCGACGGTGATGCCTCAAAAGACCGAGGCGGGCCGTCGAGGACGGCTGGCGGGCCGCAGTCATGCGCATTGGTCGTCGCGCACGGATTCCAGAGCGCGAGGTACGACGAGAAAAATGAGGTAATGTGGATAGCCGGGGTAAAAGAGTCTCCCGTCCCGATGAACGCCGGCGACGTCGAGGACTTCATGAAACGGTCGAACCTCCTGATGGACAGGCACAGGGTCGCGCTGTGCGCCAGATGGCTTGTGGCGCGGGAGGGTTTTACCGGCGAGGCGGCGAAGAGGATGGACGATACGGGCGTCTGGGCTACCGACGCCTCGGCGCTCGGTTTCCTGAGGGATACGGTCGCGGGCGGGGCGGCCCGGCCCACGGCCTCTAAAATCGGAGGGACGGTGAAGGAATTTGAAATCACGCTCCCCATGAAGGCGCGCTCCGAGCTCGTTGCCGCGAAGACCGCCGGGGAGATAGGGGAGGAGATGGGTTTTGACGACGACGGCGTAACCGGGATAAAGACCGCGGTCGTGGAGGCGTGCATCAACGCCTTTGAACACAGCAAGGTGAGAAACGGCAGGGTGCATCTGCGGTTCGTCGTCGGAGGCGCCGGCCTTGCAATATATATACAAAACTCCGGCAGGGTTTTTGACCGCCTTGATTCGCCTCAGACCCCTGCGGCGCCAGCGGCCGGCTCCATGCGCCGCAGGGGTTGGGGCATGGAGATGATGCAGGGATTGATGGACGTCGTCCGGCTGGAGAACTTAAGGGGCGGGACAAGGCTCGTCATGGTGAAATATCTAAAAAAGGACGGTGATAAAAGCAATGGCTAAAAGAGACAGGGATTTCAGAGAGATGAAGGACTGCGCCATCCTTTACGCCGACCAGTACATGAACGACGTCGAGGGCGAGAGGCTGGAGGAGCTCGCCGCCGTCTTTCTTGAAAAGGGCGTCAAAAAGCTCATAATAGATTTTTCCCGGACCGAGCTTATAAATTCCATCGGCATATCCATCCTCGTCGGCATAATGGACAAGCTGAGGGAAAAAGAAGGGGTGCTCTTTTTCTCCGGGCTCAAAAAGGCAAACCACGACATGTTCAACATGCTCGGGCTTACGAGGTTCGTCCCGGTGTGCAAGACGGAGGAAGACGCGCTCGCGATGATGGGAAGGGGCGCGACGGCCGGGGGCCTTCAGGCGAAACCGCGCAACGAAGGGGGGGCGTAGCATGACGCACGACTCGTTCGAGCCGGACAGGCTCATATTCAACCTCAACGCCCTTGCGGAGCTTGGCGAGGAGGTGACCTCTCAGAAGGATTTCCAGAGGGTCGTCAAGTCGTCCCTGTACATGGTGATGGGGACGTTTTACTCCTCCAGGGGGGCCATATTCCGCTATGACTGCGAAAAGAGGTCCGTGCACGCAATCGTCTCAAAGGGGGTCGCCTCTGACAGCGACTCCTTCATCCCCATCAACGCCGAGGCGGTCGAATGGATGGTCGGGCTGAACGAGCCGGTTGATATCAAAAGCAACGGGCCCTTTCAGACGCTTTTCGGGCCGGCCGTCGGGGCACTCGGCGAGTTCGGCGCGAGGATAATCGCGCCGCTTGTGGTAAAGGACGAGCTCCTCGGGTTCATATCGCTCAACGAAAAATTCTCGGGGGAGGAATTCACGCATTACGACATGAGGCTTTTATCCGCGATGTCCCGGCACATAGCGGTGAGCCTGCACAGCCACTCGCTCCTTAAAAAACTCGTGCACAAATACAGCGAGAACAAAGACCTCTACGAGAGCCTGCAGAGCATATACTACAATACCATCCACGCCTTTGCCGCGGCCATAGACGCCAAGGACGCCTACACAAACGGCCACTCCAACCGCGTGTCCAGCTACTGCGTCGCCGTGGCGCGGGAGATGGGCATTACCGGGGAAGCCGCCGAGGGCATAAGGATAGGGGGGCTGCTGCACGACATCGGCAAGCTCGCCGTGGACAAGACAATAATAAACAAGGCGACCTCGCTTACGACCAACGAGTACATCGAGATAAACTCCCACCCGGTCGTGGGCTATGAGATACTCTCGAAGATAAAGTTCCCGTGGAAGGGTGTTGCCCGCATGGCGCGCAACCACCATGAAAGACCCGACGGCACAGGCTACCCCGACAGGCTTAAAAACGATTCCATCCCCATCGAGGCTCGGATAATGTCGCTCGTGGACGCCTTCGACGCCATGACCACCGACAGGCCGTACCGCAGGAGGCTCTCCTTCGCCGAGGCCGTGGGCGAGATACGGGACAACATCGGGGCGCAGTTCGACTCGGGCGTTGCGCGGCCGTTCCTCTCCGTGATACGCAAAGAGGTCGCCGGAGAGGTGTATCACCCCACTGTGACGCCTCTTTTGAGGGACAGCCTGAGCCTTTCGGATGTAACGAGGCTCATGGACGGCTTCCCGGCCGGGTAAGGGGCCGAGGTTCCGTCCTGCCCCCCACGCCGGACACGAAACTAACTCAAAAAACCCAAACAGGCTGTCATTCTGAGCGTAGCGAAGAATCTCGTCTGCTTGTGGCGATGTATAAGTGCCGGGAAGAGACAAACCCGGATAGTTTTAGGGGAGGCCCTGCTTGACAATTGTATATGACCATTATATACTATAAAAATGGCGGATGAATCTGACGTCCTGTCAGGATGCACCGGGTTTGAGTGGGACGAGCACAATACCGAAAAGAACTGGCAAAGGCACCGCGTAACTCCCTCGGAATGTGAGGAGATATTCTTCAACCGTCCCTTGGTTGTTACGGACGATATTAAACACTCGGAAAAGGAAAATCGTTTCTATGCCCTCGGAAATACGGACGCAGGAAGGCCGCTATTCGCAGTCTTTACCGTCCGCGGCGGCAATATCCGGGTAATCTCGGCAAGGGATATGAATCGGAAGGAGAGGATGGCGTATGAATCCCATGAAGAAGAAGGTTCCTAAATTCAAAAGCGAGGACGAGGAGAGGGAGTTCTGGGCGACCCACGACTCGACCGGGTATGTTGACTGGAAGAAGGCAAAACGGGTCGTGCTGCCGAACTTGAAGCCGTCACTCAAGACCATCTCTTTGAGACTCCCGGAGGCGATGCTGGAGGAACTGAAACTTCTGGCCAACAAGAGGGACGTCCCCTATCAGTCGCTTTTGAAGATATTTCTATCGGAAAAAATCCGTGCGGAACTTAAGGCGCAGTGACAGGATTAGCAGGTTCGTTTATCAACAAAAATAGTCGCTGTCGCTATTTTACTTCAACAATTTCAGCCTTGACAAGAGTATCAAGGATAAGGCCAATCACGCCATTTGATTTCAAACGAAAGGGCTTAAGTGAAAGAGGGCTTCCCAGCCTGCTTTCACGGCAAGGTTCACAGCAATCTTCTCTCATCCCATGCTTGCAGTCGTTCATTGAACGATTCATGGTTTAGCCTTGCAGGTCGGGTTAGTTTCGCGTAAGGGAAAAAATAAGAACAGCGACCGTTTCTTTCCAAATTCTTTTATGCCGCCATTCTATTCCTTGCTCCTCCGTCTATCATCCCGCCCGACGCTCTTTTCCACCCCTTCTTCGATATCAGGACTTCTTAAGGAACTTGAAAAAACGCTTCAGTATCCCGCCTTTTCCGGTCTTGGCCTCCTTCGGGGCTGTTTCGTTTTTCCCGGAGACAGGGGGCTGCGCCACTGCCTTGACAGGAGTTGGCAGAGACCTTTCAGCGGGCCTTGCCCTATGCTCCGCAACAGGCCTGTTGGGCCTCTTGAACCTGTTGGGCCTTTCTGAAGTCCGCTCAGGCCCGGTTTGTTTTTTAGCGTGGTGCTGGTGTGGACGCTTCATGTGGGGCATGGAGTGCGGTTTATTGTCGGGCTGGCCGGCCCGGTTCTCGCTGACAGCCTGGGCAACCCTTTTCCCGGGCTGCGGACGTCCTTTATTTTCCCTAAGGGAGAACCTTTCGCCCTTATGCGGGGCTCCGGGTTTCCTGCCCGTTTTTCCGAAGGGTCTTTCTCCCCTCGGCCTCTCCCTATACTCCGGCGCGACGTCCTTCACGATCTCGGAGTCCTCTATCCACTCGCTCTCCAGCTTGCGCTCTATGTACTTTTCTATCTCCGGGAGGTTAAGGACGTGGTCCTCGCAGACGAGGCTGTAGGCCTTGCCGCTTTTTCCCGCCCTGGCGGTCCTGCCGACCCTGTGAACGTAGCTCGCCGCCTCATCTGGAAGGTCGTAGTTGAAGATGTGCGTGACGCCTTCTATATGGAGCCCGCGGGCGGCAACGTCCGTCGCGACGAGCATCTTTACCGTCCCGGACTTCATGCCTTCGATTATCCTGTGGCGGCGCTCCTGGGTCACGTCTCCCGTAAGGACCTTCGCGGGAAGGCCGTTGGCGGCAAGCTTCCAACCGAGCTTCTCCGCCGTAATCTTCATGTTGGTGAAAATGATGCTCCGCAGGACCTCGGGCCTCTTAAGGAGCGTAAGGAGAATGGAGAGCTTCTCCTCGTTCGAGACATAGACTACCTTCTGGTCTATGGCGTTAACGGTCACCTGCTCCGGCTCTATCTCTATCATCACCGGGTCGGGCTTCATGTAGCGCGAGGAAAGCATTCTGACGTTGGAGTCTATGGTAGCGGAGAAGAGCATCGTCTGTCTCGGCTTTTTCCTCGGCAGGCGGCCCGCTATGTACATTATGTCCGGCGCGAAGCCCATGTCGAACATGCGGTCGGCCTCGTCAATGACGAATATCTCTATCTCATCGAGGGAGAGGGCCCTTGACTTGTAGAGGTCTATCATGCGCCCCGGGGTCGCGACTACAAGCTCAACACCGGTTTTAAGGGCGCTTAGCTGGCTGTTATACTCAACGCCGCCGTAGATGGCCACTGACCTTAAGGAGAGGTGACGGCCGAGCTTCACTGCGTCGTCTATCACCTGTGTCGCAAGCTCCCTTGTAGGCACCATCACAAGGGCCATCGGCTTTCCGGTAGTCCTCGGCCCCGAGGCCAGCGCCTTACTGAATATGGTGGTGAGGAATACCGCGGTTTTGCCGGTCCCGGTCTGGGACTGGGCTATCACGTCCTTTCCCGACAGGCACTCTGGAAGGGATTGCTCCTGGATGGGCGTGCAATGCTCAAACCCGGCATCGTGTATCCCTTTTAAGATGTCCGGGTTGAGATTCAAGCTTTCGAACTTCATCTTTATTCTTTCAGAAATCTTTCGTTATCGGAACAGGCAACTTAAGGCCATCATATACTACTATTTTGACAATCTTTTAGCAAGCTTCCGCACCTCGGTATCGGTATGCTTGAAGAACGCCGGCGAAAACAAGCGGTCGGGTTGTTGCCGACGGCCGACCAGCCGTCCCCGACGGCCATACATACGTCCCCCACACGTCTCCCTTGATACCTCCGGCTTAAAAGTATACAATACCCCGGACTGAAAAAAAGGAGATTTTTTGCGTGCCCAAAGACTTCGTAAAAGCCCTGAAACAGCGCCCCCTCGTCTTTGACGGCGCGACCGGAACCATGCTCCAGAAGCTCGGCCTCAAGCCCGGCGGGTGTCCGGACGGGCTAAACCTCACCAACCCGGATATCGTGAAAAAGGTCCACGGCCTTTACGTCTCCGCCGGCTCGGACGTCGTCACCACCAACACGTTCGGCGCGAACAGGATAAAGCTCAGGGAATACGGCCTCGAGGGCAGACTTGAGGAGATAAACGTCGCCGCGGTCGGGAACGCGCGGGAGGCCGCGGGAAAAAAGAGCTTTGTGGCCGGGTGCATCGGCCCGACCGGGAGGTTCGTCGAGCCTGTCGGGGATATGGATTTCGACGAGGCGGTTTCGGTGTTCGGGGAACAGGCCGGGGCGCTTAAAAAAGGCGGGGCCGACCTCATAATCATCGAGACCATGATGGATATAAAGGAGATGAAGGCCGCGATAATCGCGGCGAGCGCAACGGGCCTGCCCGTGGTCGCGACCATGACGTTCGACTCAACGATGAGGACGGTCCTCGGGACGCCGCCCGAGGCCTTTGCCATTATCGCGGACTCGCTCGGGGTCGCGGCGCTCGGGGCCAACTGCTCGCTCGGAAGCGAGGGCATCTACAGGGCGGTGTCCGCGATGAGCAGGGTTATGGACGTTCCCCTGATAGCCCAGCCAAACGCGGGCATACCAACGCTCAAGGGGAGAGAGACCGTGTTCCCCGAAACCCCGGACGATATGGCCGAATACGCGCCCCGGCTCGCGGGCGCGGGCGTAAGGATACTCGGCGGGTGCTGCGGCACAACGCCGGAGCACATAAAGGCGATGGGCGGGGTATTCCGCGCGTTAAAGCCGGAAAAAGGCAATCCTAAAAAAACCTTTACATGCCTCGCGGGCAGGACTTCTTTCACGGCGTTCGGCGCCGGGCTTGCGCCCATAACCGTCGGCGAGAGGATAAACCCCACGGGCAGGAAAAGCCTCGCTCAGGAGATACAGGAAGGCAAGACCTCGATTATACGGACAGAGGCAAGAGAACAGGAAGCCTCGGGCGCGCACGCCCTCGACGTAAACGTCGGGGTCCCGGACATAGACGAAAAAGCGGCGATGAAAAGGGCCGTCTTCGCGGTGAACGAGAATTGCCGGCTGCCCGTGGTCATAGACTCAGCGGACCCGGCCGTGATAGAGGAAGGGCTAAAGGCCGTTGACGGAAAACCCCTTATAAATTCCATAAGCGGGGAGGAAAAAAAGCTCGAGGCAATCCTCCCCCTCGCCAAGAAATACGGCGCCGCTATTCTGGGCCTCACGCTCGACGACAACGGAATACCGGCTGAGGCCAGAGGCAGGCTGAAGGTCGCGGAAAAGATACTTGAAAGGGCCCTGGACAACGGCCTTAAAAAACAGGACGTGGTCATAGACTGCCTCGCCATGACCATAAGCGCTGACCCGAAAAGCGCCCGTGAAACGCTTGAGGCTATAAGGCTCGTAAAGGAAAAACTCGGGCTTGCCACCATACTCGGGGTGAGCAACATCTCCTTCGGCCTTCCCTCGCGCGAGACGATAAACACCGCGTTCCTCACCATGGCGATCGAGGCAGGACTCGACTGCGCGATAATGAACACGAAAAATCAGGCCATGATGGACGCATACCACGCATCTTCAGTCCTCCTCGGTCATGACGAAAAGGGCGAGAGATACATCGAGAGGTTCCGGGAAAAAGAACCATCGGGGACGGCTGGCGGGCCGTCAAGGACGACTAACAGGCCGTCGAGGACGGCGGTTAAAGGCCCGACCGGAATAAAGGAAAGGCTCATGGCCGCGGTGGTCGAGGGCGACGGCAACAACATAACCGTCCTGGTCGAGGAGGCGCTCAGAGAGGGCTGGGAGCCTTTAAAGGTCGGGAGCAACGCGCTTATCCCCGGACTCGATGAGGTGGGCAGGCTCTTTGCCTCCAACAGATACTTCCTCCCGCAGGTCATATCCTCGGCCGATGCCGTGAAAAAGGCCTTTGAAAGGCTTAAAAGAGAAATGAAGGGCGCGACCGGCCCGGCCCCGGGCAGGGTCGTAATGGCGACCGTCAAGGGCGACATACACGACATCGGGAAAAACATCGTATGCACGCTCCTTGAAAACCACGGCTTCGAGGTTATAGACCTCGGCAAAAACGTGCCGGCGGAAAAGATAGTCGAGGCGGCCGTGGCGAAAAAAGCGGACGTGGTCGGCCTTTCCGCGCTCATGACAACGACCGTCATGGAGATGGACAACGTCATCAAAAAACTTAAAAAACAGGGGGTCGCCGCAAAGACGGTCGTTGGCGGCGCGGTCGTAACCCCTGAGTTCGCAAAGAGGATAGGCGCGGACGAATACGGCGGAGAGGCCACCGAGGCCGTAAAAAAGATAAAGAGGCTCGTCAAGGCGAAGTAACAGGGTGCGGAAAAACTCAAAATTTCGTCAGGCTGCTCAACCCAAAAGTCCTTATTCCCCCTCTTGCCGCCCTCTATGCCTGTCCCTGTGTAAACAGGGGGTGGAGTTCTTCAGACCATGCCTCCTCTCATCGAAATAACATCGCTCGCCTACGGCGGCGCCGGGATAGGCCGCCTGGACGGCAAGGTCACGTTCGTCCCTTACACCGCGCCCGGGGACATTGCGCTCGTCAAGATAACCGGGGGAAAAAACAATTTCAATTACGCGGAGCTTGTCGAACTGAAAACCCCTTCGGCCCTGCGCGTATCGCCCGCCTGCCCGGTCTTTATGCGGTGCGGAGGGTGCCAGTGGCAGCACATCGGCTATCCGCATCAGGTGGAGTGGAAACATGAAATCTTCGCCGAAACGCTTAAAAGGATAGCCGGGGTTAAACCTTCAGGCAATCTGAAAGAACCCATCCCATCGCCAAAGCCTTTCAACTACCGATCGAGGGCGCGCTTTCATACGGACGGCAAAAAATGGGGGTTTTTTGAGGTAAAATCCCACGATATAGTTGATATCGCCGAATGTCCGCTACTCGAGCCGCTTATAAACTCGACGTTCAGGGACATTAAAAATGCCGGCCAGCCCGAGGCCCTTCATTCCGTGGACATAGCGCTTGATACGAAAAATTCAAAGACCGTTGCCGCGTTTTATCTGCGGGAGCCGGCGCCGATCGGTCTCGCCGGCGCGCTCAAAAAGGTCGTTGAAAAAGGGGACCTTAAAGGTTACGAGGTCTATCTTAAAAAACCTTTTAAAAGAGGCCGGGGGGAGAGGATAGAAAGCCGGGGCGACACAACGGTCGGCTACGATGCCTTTGGCGCAACCATCTCTTCCGGGATAACCGTTTTCTCTCAATCAAACCTTTTTCAGAATGAAGGCATCATAAAAACCGCGCTCGAATTCGCCGGACTTGAAGGGAAAGAAGATATCCTCGACCTTTACTGCGGGGCCGGGAACCTCACTATCCCGCTCGCAAAAAGGGCGGGAAAGGCAATCGGCATAGATTCGGACGAGGAGGCCATAGCCTCTGCGAGGCTTAACGCAAAGGCGAATTCTTGCGGGGCAATTGAATTTATCGCTGAAAGCGCGCTCAGGAGCAAAATCCTTGAAAGATACGCGCCCCGTGTGGTAGTATTAGACCCGCCGCGCGGTGGAGGCCCTGACGTCATAAGGAAAATCGCGGCGTCAGGGGTCAAAAAAATCGTCTACGTCTCCTGCTCTCCGCCGACCATGGCCAGAGATATCGCGGTCCTTATTAAAAACGGCTACAGGCTCTCCGTCGCAGTCTGCGTGGACATGTTCCCGCAGACATACCACATAGAGGCCGTGGCCGGGCTTGCCCTTTAGCAGGCTGCTCAAAAAGTCCTATTCTGTCACCCCCGAACCATGGCCTGAATTTATTTCAGGCTTGTTTCAGGGTCTCGTAACAACGTGATTTTTAGAGCCTGTCCTGATGAAAATCTGGATGCTGAACCGAGTTCAGCATGACATCTGGAGCTTTTCGGGGTACCCATCCGAAGGATGGGTCGGCCTGAATAAGTTTCGAGTTTTTACGCAAACATTTAGACAGGATACGGGATGAAAGACCTCCCCATAGTTGGAAAACTGAAAGATGAGCTCAAAAAGGTGGAACGGGAGCTCCGTGTGGAGGTGCCCAAAGAGCTGAGAAAGGCCGCGGCGCACGGGGATTTCAGGGAAAACTCGGAATACGACGCGGCAAAACATAGACAGTCCTTTCTACAGGCAAGGGCCATGCACCTCGCCGCGCGCATAAATTCGCTCTCTTCCCTGAAACTCGAAAGCATCCCGAAAGACACGGTCGCGTTCGGCTCAAAGGTGCGTCTCGAAGACTTGAAGACCGGCGGCGAGGTCACATACGAGCTCGTAACGCCGGAAGAGGTTGACCCGAAAAACGGAAGGATCTCCGTCAGCTCGCCCATAGGAAGGGCGCTCCTCCACAAATACGTGGGGGACGAGATCACTATAAACCTGCCCTCCGGGGTTAAGGAATACGGTATAATCGCCCTCGAAACGCTCCACGACCTCGTGTTCAAGGAAAAGACGTAACAGGCCTTTGTTTACACGGAACACCACCACTAAAGCTGAAAAAAGGAGGAGTTTAATGCGCGCATGGAAAAACACTGAAGGCATGAAAAAAATCACGTTCCGCGTCATTCTAACCGCGGCGCTCGCCGTATTCCTCGGCATCGGGGCTTACGCCGGGGCAGGCGAAAAAGGACACGGCCACTGGAGCTACGAGGGGGAGGCCGGGCCGAACCGCTGGGGAGAGCTTTCCCCTGAATTCGCCGTGTGCTCAGAGGGCAAAAACCAGTCGCCTGTTGACATAAGGGGCGGCGCCAAAGGGGAGCTTAAAGACCTCGAATTCAAATACAGCGACAACCCGGAGCTTGACATCGAAAACAACGGCCACACCATAAAGGTGGATTACAGGGAAGGCAGCAAGGTCGTCGTAAATGGCGCCGAATACGGACTCGTGCAGTTCCATTTCCATTCCCCGAGCGAGCACACCCTCGACGGCAAATACTACGACATGGAACTCCACCTTGTCCACAAGAACAAGGAAGGGAAACTCGCGGTGGTCGGGGTCTTCATGAAAAAGGGGGAGGCGAACGCGGCCCTCGACAGGATACTGGATAACATGCCTAAAAAGGCCGGCGAGAAAGCGGACGTAAAGGCCGCATTCAACGCCTCCACCCTTCTGCCGGCGGACAGATCGGCGTATTACACGTACCCCGGCTCGCTCACGACGCCTCCGTGCACCGAGGGCGTGACATGGCTTGTGCTCAAAAACCCGATACAGCTTTCCGATAAACAGCTCGCGGCCTACAGGAAGATCATGGACAACACCAACCGCCCTCTTCAGCCGCTCAACGAACGCAGGATACTGATGAAAAATTAACAGGGTGCCGGGTTGAAAATAACGCGCCTCTATCTCCAGCTTGAAAAAACCCCGCCGGATTTCTAATCTCATATCCGGCGGGGTTTTTTTTTAAAACTATTGTTTTGCCGAAAAACTACCGGGGGGGCGTATGAACAAAAAGGCGTTTCTATTCTCGATCCTGACGGCCTTGATATGGGGGCTTGCCCCGGCGTTTGAAAAGATAGGGCTCAGGGGCAGGATAGACCCTTACGCCGGGGTGGTCATAAGGACGATACCCATCGCGATTATCGGCATTGCCGGGCTGCTCCTTACCGGGAAACTAAGCGAGATAGCATCCGCGGACTTTAAAAGCGTCGCGTTCGTGATTATCGGCGGGCTGCTCGCGGGTTTTATCGGACAGATCGCGTTTTACTCGGCCCTGAAGGCCGGGGAGGCCTCGGTCGTGGTACCTCTGGCCGCGACATATCCGCTCGTCGCGCTCCTTGTTTCAATCATCTTCCTCGGCGAGGCGTTTACATGGCAGAAACTCGCGGGCATAGGGATGATAGTGGCGGGCGTGGCGTTTTTGAGATAGGCCGGCGCCAGAAAACTATTTTAATTCAACCCCCTATGTGGTATTAATTATCGCTTGACGGATGCCGGCAAAGGGGCAATAAGAGGATATCTCACATACAAAGGCGCGGAACGGCTTTTAACCATGGATTATAAATCAACCCTCAACCTCCCGGCGACCGACTTCCAGATGAAGGCAGACCTTGCCAAAAGGGAGCCTGAGATACTGAAAAGATGGGAGGAAGAGGGCCTCTACAAGAATATCATGGAAACCGGCGCCGAAAGGCCAAGGTACACCCTGCACGACGGCCCGCCGTACGCCAACGGCAACATCCACATCGGACACGCCCTGAATAAAATCCTGAAAGACATCATCGTAAAGAGCGCCTTCATGACCGGCAGTTCGGCGGACTATGTCCCGGGGTGGGACTGTCACGGCCTGCCCATAGAACTCCAGGCTGAAAAAGACCTCGGAAAGAAAAAAGAAACGCTTTCAAAGCTTGAGGTACGAAAAGTCTGCAGGGAATACGCCGCCAGATACGTGGCCATCCAGCGCGAGGAATTCAAGAGGCTCGGGGTTTTCGGCGAATGGGAAAACCCGTACCTTACGATGAACTACGGCTATCAGGCCGACATCCTGAGGGAACTCGGAAGATTCCATAAAAACGGGCTTGTATACAAGGGCAAAAAGCCGGTCTACTGGTGCGCGTCATGCCGGACCGCGCTCGCCGAGGCGGAGGTCGAATACGCGGACAAGACCTCTCCGTCGGTGTATGTTAAATTCAGGGTTGTTAACCCGAAAAATAAGTTCGCGATAAACCCCGAAAAAGGCACGTATTTCGTGATATGGACGACCACGCCGTGGACGCTTCCCGCGAACCTCGCCATAGCGCTCCATCCGACGCTTATATATCGCCTTGTAAAAACGCCTGCCGGGGATTTGATATTGAACCAGGAATTGATAAAGCCCTGCATGGAAAAATTCGGCTTCAAGGAATACGAAATAACGGAAGGAACGTGGACAGGACAGCAACTGGAAGACATCGTCTGCCTTCACCCCTTCATCGAGAGGGAATCCCGGATAATCCTCGGCGGGCACGTAACGACCGAGGCGGGCACTGGCTGCGTGCACATCGCACCGGGCCACGGACAGGACGACTACGAGCTGGGGCTTAGATACGGCCTCGATATATACGCCCCGGTTGACGACAACGGAAAATTCACACAGGAAGTCCCTGAGTTTTCGGGGCAGCTCGTCTCCAATGCCAATAAAGGCATTATCGAGCTTTTAGAAAGAAAAGACGCGCTCCTCAAGGAAGAACCCCTCAGGCACTCCTACCCCCACTGCTGGCGGTGCAAAAACCCGGTCATATTCCGCGCGACGGCCCAGTGGTTCGTTTCAATGGAGGAGGGGGGCTTGAGGAAACGCGCGCTCGAGGCGATTGACGCGGTAAACTGGATACCATCCTGGGGCAGGGACAGGATCTACAACATGGTCCTGGGAAGGCCGGACTGGTGCATCTCCCGCCAGAGGGCGTGGGGCGTGCCCATCCCGGCGCTGCGCTGCAAGGGCTGCGGTAAAAGCTTCCTCGACGATGGATTGATAGACCGTCTGGCCGGGGTCTTTGAAAAAGAGGGCGCGGACGTGTGGTTCTCAAAAGGGATTGAGGAACTCCTTCCACCGGGTATAAAATGCCCTGCTAAATGCAACGACGCGGGATTTGAAAAGGAAGACGACATACTTGACGTGTGGTTCGATTCGGGCGTGAGCTTCTCGGCCGTGCTGGAGAAGAGGGAAAACCTCAAAGACCGGGCCGACCTCTACCTCGAAGGCTCCGACCAGCACCGCGGATGGTTCCAGTCCTCGCTCCTCGCCTCGGTCGCCACGAGACACAGGCCTCCCTACTCCTCGGTCCTTACGCACGGCTTCGTTGTGGACGGCACGGGCAGGAAGATGAGTAAATCCATCGGCAACGTCGTCGCCCCGCAGGAGGTCATAAAAAAATACGGCGCGGAGGTATTAAGGCTCTGGGTGGCCGCCGAGGACTACAGCGAGGACATACGCATATCCGAGGAAATTTTGACGAGGCTCTCGGAGGCCTACCGCAGGGTCAGGAACACCATGAGGTTCATCCTCGGGAACCTGAAAGACTTCTCCCCCGAAAAAGATTACGTCGAATACCGGGCATTGACCGAACTGGACAGGCTCACGCTCAGGCGCCTTGAGGAGCTTAAGGGGCGCGTCCTTTCCGCCTATAAAAACTTTGAATTCCACACGATATACCACTCGGTGCACAACTTCTGCGCCGTTGACCTGAGCGCGTTCTACCTCGACATATCAAAAGACCGGCTCTACACCTCAAAGGCCGGGTCCGTCGAAAGAAGGGCGGCCCAGACAACGCTCTACCACACGCTCGACCACCTCCTGAGGCTCATGGCGCCCATACTGGTCTTTACCACGGACGAGGCGTGGGGGTATCTGCCCGGGGAAAAGGCCGCAAGCGTCCATCTCTCCGGGTTCCCCGAACCGCGCCCTCAATGGCGTGAGGGCTGGGACGCGGGGCTTGAAAAAAAATGGGAACTCCTCCTCGGGATAAAGGCCGAGGCGTCAAAGGCCCTCGAATCCGCGAGAAAGGATAAGCTCATCGGCCACCCCCTCGACGCGAAGGTTTCCATCGTGCCGGGCAACGAGCTGAAAGGGCTGATTGAAAAAGAGGCCTCTACCCTCGAAGAGATACTCATAGTGTCAAAGGTCGAAATCCTTTCCGGTGATAAGGATAAACTCGAAGGCGGCATCGAATCAAGGGAATGGCCGGGGCTTTGGATCCTCGTGGAAAAGGCCGACGGCGAAAAATGCGAAAGGTGCTGGCACATAAGCCCGGATGTGGGTAAGGACCTGAGGCATCCCTCCGTATGCTCAAGGTGCGCTCGCGCCCTGAGCTGAGAGGGTCCTTGAACCCCAGGGCCGGCTGGATGAGGGGTTGCGCGCGATATGCGGAATGAACTTAAACTCTCCATTGCCACGGCCGCTTCGGTCGCGGCGCTCGATCAGATAACAAAGGCCGCTATTACCCGAGGCCTCCACTGGAACGAGACCGTCGCGGTCATCCCCGGCCTCTTTAACGTCGTAAACTGGAGAAACCCGGGCGCCGCGTTCGGGATGTTCAGGGAAGGAAGCGCCGGAAACTCCTGGGTTCTCATCGCGATAACCGTCCTCGTGCTTGCGGTGATCGCGGCGCTCCTTATGCAGTCAAAAGACCGCCTTGCGGGCTTCGCGCTTTCGCTGATTGCCGGAGGCGCGATAGGGAACCTCATAGACAGGCTGAGATTCGGAGAGGTTGTTGACTTTCTCGATTTTTACGCCGGAAGCTATCACTGGCCGGCATTCAATGTCGCGGACTCGGCGATAACCGTCGGCGTGTTTTTATCGCTCGTCCTTTACTTGAAAAACCCGTCCTGACCCAGCACCACTTTCCATCACGAAGGTCTGCATTAGTTGAAAGGGTTCGTGCAGGAAAGTGGTGCTGGGCGGGTTTTGATCCAGGAAAGAACCGCGTAACGAGATACATCGCCTGACCCGCGACCCGCTTCACCCCCCGGCGTCAAATTTTACCGTCTCCCGCTCGATGTACTCCCTGACCATCATCAGGTCTTCGGCCGCTATGTAGGTGAACATCACCCCGGCCCCGCCGAAAAGGCTTTGCGCCGCGCTGGAAGGGGTTGACCATCTGACGGTTCCCATTGCGTTTATGACGCGGTTGTTTCCGGGGAGGGAAAATTTCAACTTCATCATGGCCCCGGGCAGGAGCTCGAACTTCGTGTGCAAAAAGAGCCCCCCGACGCTTACGTTGAGGAGAAACCCGGTGTAAGTCTCATCTCCCACCGTGAAGTCCACGGGCATGGAGACCGGGACCCTGTCCTCTTTCCTGTCAATCCTCTTTTCCGGAAAAAGGAGCGTGTTGACCCTGTACATCACCTGCTCCGGGCTGAAGGCCTTTGACATAAGCCCCCGGGCCCCGAGCTTTTTTAATTTTTCCACCACCGAGCTCGGCTCGTAAACCCCGGTTATCATGAGCACCGGGAAGGCGTCCCTGCAGCCGTTGTCGTTCATCCACTCGAGCACGCCGAAACCGTCAATGTTGGGCATCTGCAGGTCCAGTATCAGGAGGTCTACGCCCCTGGGGTCTATCTGTATCTCCCTTATAACGTCGCGGCCGTCGCTTGCGAACCTCACCCTGTGGCCGGCCTCCGACAGTATCGCGCTCAATTTTGTCCTGAAAAACACGGAATCGTCGGCGAGAAGAATGGTCCTTGAATTATTCGTAATCATCAAAACCTCCTTTCCGCATACAATTATATACCATTAAATGGACTTGTAAAGGCGCGGTGGAAGTCAAGGATGGCCTTGGCGTCTCTCAGGACAGTAGTCCGACGCGGATTAGACGCCCGGAAACAGCTACGGGGCGGGTCAGACGATGTATCTCGTTACGCGATTCTTTCCTGAAGCAAAACCCGCCCGGCACCACTTTCCTGCACGAACCCTTTTAACTAAGGAAACTCTGATTAATTCTCTTTTTGTCATTGCGAGCCGCGTTTTTGCGGCGAAGCAATCTCGTAACTCACTGATTTGCCTATAGGACGAGATTGCTTCGCTGCGCTCGCAATGACGGGACCGGGAATTAATCAGAC
>JACRCI010000093.1 GCA_016219105.1 Deltaproteobacteria bacterium
GGAGCCTGCCCTGAACTTGTCTCAGGGTTCGCAATGACAAGAACGTTTGTAATCCGCGGGTATAAAGAAGATTGCGACGCCGGATTCCCGGCGCCGCAATCTTGTAAGCGTTGGTTAGCGGATTATTTGCTGCCCTCGACCCACGTGTCCTTTGCCGTGTCCCACCACGTGCCCCATTTGTTGCCCCAGTCTCCCCGCTCCGCGCCCGGACGGGTGTAGTACCACCATTGGATTATGGCCCCAATGAGATAGAATATGCTCACGCCTATGAAAAATGAAACCGGCGAGCCTGTCCTCGTTACCGAGGCGCCGACAAGTGTCGCGAATATAAAGGGCCCGAATGCGGCCCACGCGCCTGTCCATCCAAGGGACTGAGCGCCCTTCTTCGCCGAGTATGCAAAAACTATCGGATACAACCTGAACGTGGCCGCGTTGCCAACGCCGCACCAGAAGAATATCCATAACATGCCGCCGACGAACAATGGGAACGTGGCAAGCGACGTGGGCGCAAGCGCCCCGGTTGCTATAAGGAATATGCAGCCGATAAGCTCGCACACTATGCCTATCTGCGTCAGGATGGCTCCGCCCCACTTGTCAGACGGCGCGCCGAATATGACGCGCACCGCGCCTCCTATCATGGGCCCGTAGAACGCGTACTTCAAGGGGTCGGGCGCGTTCGGGAAGCCGCCGTATACGACCTTTATCATGAGCGGGAATGCAGCGGAAAAACCGGCGAACGAACCGAATGTTGCTATGTATGTCCATGTGCAGAACCATCCGTGTTTATCCTTCACTATCTGGAGCTGTTCCTTGATGGATGACCTGACCGGAACGCTCCTCAGGAGTATGGCGCAGAGGATGAAAGTGACAATCAGGACAGGCACATACCACATCAGCGCGTTCTGGACCCAGATGCCCTTTTTGACGACTTTCTTGACCGCCACGTCCGTAACAACGCCTGAGTCGTCTTTCTTAACCTCAACCTTTATGCCCTCGGTTTTGGTCACCGCGGTAATTTTGCCTGAGGCATCTCTCTGAACGTCTTCTTTTATGGCCTTGACCGTATCGGTCTCTTGAAGGACCACGTCCTTGACCACGCCGGCGTCTTTTGTAACGACAATGGCGCTTGCCAGCGCGGGGTCATTAACGGTTACGTCCTTGACCACGCCTGCCTCTTTTACGACGGCCACTGTCTTGACCGGGTCAGCCTTTGTAAAGAGCTGCGGCGCCCCGCCGAGCACGCCCAATGCAGCAAAGCCTATTATCCACGGGGTTACGAACTGGGTGAGGCCCACGCCGAAGTTGCCGACCCCGGCCTGAATGCCCATTGCCACGCCCTGAAGCCTTTTTGGAAAGAAGAGGGACGATGAGGGCATGTAGGACGAAAAGTCTCCGCCTCCCATGCCGAACCAAAAGGCAAAGAACATGAAAAACCAAAACGACGTGGCAGGGTTCATGACGGCTATCGCGATGCCTATGCACGGGATGACCTTTATGATTGTAGCAACGGTTACCGTCAGCCTCGTGCCGAATATCGGTATGAGGAAGGAGTGGATAAGGCGGAGTATCCCTGATGCCAGCCCGGGTATTGCCGCGAGCCAGAAGAGTTGCATGGTGGTGAATTTAAAGCCTATGTTCGGAAGGCGCACGACAACGGCGCTCATGGTGAACCATGTGGCGAATGAAAAGATGAGGCTCCACGTCGTCACGAAAAGTGTGCGCCACGCTATGCCGCTGTTTTCTTTCCAGAATTGTTCGTTTTCAGGTTCCCATCGTGTTAACCAACTCATCAGATTACCTCCTTAGGTTTCGCCTCACGTCACGTTGGAGCTAACAATCAATCATCTTATTATTAGTTCATCGGCAGTGCAAACACCCCTGCATCTCATACCGCGCGGTCAGGCGAACGTATATCAGGATAAAAAAAGGGTGGGCATTTTTGCCCACCCTTTTGGGATTAACCGCTATTTGTACTGCCTCAGTGCTTCCGTGCGGGGGGCCCTGCTGTACCACCTTACCACCTGATACGGCCTCGTCATGTATTTAAGCGGACCGACGAAGGCGAGGAAGTGGACGAAACGGGTAAACGGTATCAGCAGTATGATTACCATGGCGTTGAAGATGTGTATCTTCGTTACGAGCGGAAGGTTCGCGACATAGGCGACCTTGGGGCTGAAAAGGATTATTGACCATACCCACGGGGAAGCGGCTCCAGCGAGCCAATTGGAACCCCACTTGTAGAGGATGGCGTTGCCGAGGCCGGTTACTATCTGGATGACGAGCACTATCAGCACCAATACGTCCCATGACGACGTTACCGACCTTACGCGGCTGTCCGTAAGACGCCTGTAGATGAACATGACAAGGCCGAAAAGCGTCAGTATCCCGAGGGCAAGCCCTGAAATCTCGAGCGCATAGAGCCTTGGGACCGCGCTGTTCCACGCCAGAACCGACTGCGGGATGAGCAGTATTATTATGTGGGCGAGGAGTATGAGGATGATGCCCATGTGCCACGGGAAAGAACCGAAAAAGAGAACCCTGTTTTCGAGGAATTGACTCGATAAACTCGACCATGAATACTTATCGGTCGTAAACCTCCAGACTATTCCGACGATGGCTATGGTGATGAATACATAAGGCACATAGCCGAACAGTATCGTATCCCACATTTTATTGACCTCCTTCTTTCTTTTTTATGGAGCGGGCTCCCCTGCCATGCCCCCAACCCCGTATCAGGCGCCGAAACCCTGCTTCGTTTCCAAGTCCTCGGTCTTTATATCCTTATCCACTACAAGGGTTATAGCCCTTACAAGATGCCTGTAGGGTGTGCGGGTGTCCTGCTTGAGTTCGAAATTCTTATTGAGTTTCTCAAGCGCCTTGATGACGAAATCCTCCCGGAAACTCTTCCTTATGTCAGGCTCCTTTTCCTTTATGAAATCAAGGAACCTCAAGACCACGGGCAGATGGTCCGGCAATTCCCCCCTCGAGACCGCTTCAAACGGGAACGCGGTCTCCCTGTACATCGTCTTGATGGTAACAAGGTTGCCTGACCGCTTAAAGCCGTCGAAGAGATGGTAACCGAGGTCCAGGGTGTGCTCTCCGCCGCCCATCTCGAAGGTGTAACTGTACAGACCCTGCAGGTCGTCTAACGGCATCTCGCTTATCTCCTTGAGGAATGCCTTGACATCGCTGACCGCCGCAGGGGGAGAGTGGGGATGGCCCTCGAGCGCTTTTATGCACTCCCGTGTCATCCCCCTCATATCCTCCCTCGGATATTCGAGCATTGCGGCAAAGATAGAGTATATACCCTGCTCGGCCATTACCACTTCCTCGCCACGAACTCCCTTCTCTTGAATCCGAATCCGACGTGTCCGCGTTTCTCGTACATCGTCCTCGGGTCAACGGTTGTCTTGATTTCGCGGTGTATTTCCGGTATCACGAAACGCTCCTTGTACTGCGCCAGCGCGACGAGTTTGTATATGTCGAGCGCGTCCTGTTCGGTTATCCCGGCTTCATTGAGCGCGCCCCTTACCCTTGCCTCTCCCACATCGCCTACGCGCATCTGGCGCGTATACATCCTGACGGCCATCTGCTTCTTAAGCGATTCCATCACGACGCCTTCGTTGCCGCCGCTCAGGAGTTGGGCGAGGTACTTAAGCGGTATCCTCATGAGTTCGATGTCGTTGAAGAACTCGGCTGATTCGGGGTCGAACGTGCCCCCCTTGTCGGATTTCGCCTGATGGAGGATGGGAGAAAGGGGCGGCAGATAGAAGTTCATCGGCAGCGTCCTGAACTCCGGATGATGCGGCATGGACAGCCTCCATTTTTTGAAGAACTTGTAGGATGGAGAGTTCTGTGCGGCCTCTATCCAGTTATCCTCTATGCCGTTTTTCCTCGCGGCCTCCACCACCTTCGGGTCGTTCGGGTCGAGGACGATGTCCCTCATTGCCTCGACGAGCCGTTCCTGCGGCAGTTTCGCCGTCTCCTCTATCCTGTCCGCGTCGTAGAGGATGACTCCCACGTACCTTATCCTGCCCGTGCATGCATGGGCGCAGGCGTTGGGCTGCGAGGTCTCGGTCCTCGGATAGCAGAATATGCACTTCTCGCTCTTCCCGCTCGCCCAGTTGAAGTAAGGCTTTTTGTACGGGCAGGCGCTCACGCAGAAACGCCATGCGCGGCACACTTCCTGGTCCAGAAGCACTATGCCGTCCTCGCCCCTCTTATACAGGGCGCCCGAGGGGCACGATGCGACACAGCCCGGGTTCAGACAGTGATTGCATATCCTCGGGAAGTAGAAGTAGAAGAGTTTGTGGAACTTCGTGAGCATCTCCTTCTGGGAGTCGCTTAAGACCTTCAGGTTCGGGTCGTTTGAGGCATACACCGGAGAGCCCCCGAAGTCGTCGTCCCAGTTGGGGCCGATGGCGATCTTATCCATGAACTCGCCCGTTATAAGGGACTTGGGGCGGGCCACAGGCTGGTCGTCGCCGGCCGGGGCGTTGAAGAGGTTGTCGTAATCGAACGTAAAGGGCTCGTAGTAATCGTCTATGGTCGGGAGGTTGGGCTGGAAGAATATGTTCGCCAGCGTCCTCAACTTCCCCGGCCCCTTGAGGAGCTTCAACCTCAGCTGCCCGCTCGACGTTACTTCCCATCCGCCCCTGAAGCGTTCCTGGTCTTCCCATGTGAGCGGATACCCCGCGCCGGGTTTGGTCTCGACGTTGTTCCACCACATGTATTCCGCGCCCTGACGGGTTGTCCATACGTTCTTGCAGGCAACGCTGCACGTATGACAGCCTATGCACTTGTCAAGGTGAAAAGTCATTGATAGTTGGGCTCTGACGTCCATATTACCACTTCACCTCCTGATTTCTCATTTTTCTTACGAGGACATGCGTGTCCCTTATGATGGGTATGGGTCCCCATGCATTGAAGCCGTAAGAGAACTGGCCGTAACCGCCCGCCATAAGCGTGGGTTTCAGGCGCTGACGGGTGAGCGAGTTGTGGAAGCCTCCCCGTATCTTATTCCTCTGCTCGGCCTTGGGCACGTTGACCGTCCTCTCCTGAGAGTGGTATGCGAACGCGACCCCGGATGGAATCCTCGCGCTCACGACCGCGCGGCACGCGAATATGCCGTTGTCGTTATACGCCTCCACCCAGTCGTTGTCCTTTATCCCCACGCTCTCGGAGTCCCTGTCGTTCAACCAGATGGAGTTTCCGCCCCTTGAAAGGGTGTGCATCCGGAGGTTGTCGTAGTGGGTCGAGTGGATTTGCCACTTGCCGTGCGGGGTGATGTAGTTGCAGACTATCGCGTCGGTCCTGTCGCTCTTTACGAGTTCGTTCATCTTCGCGGGGTCGAGTTTGTATTTGTGCGTTACAAGACCCTCGCCGAACTGAAGGAACATCGGATGGTCGAGATAGTAGTGTTGCCTTCCGGTCAACGTCCTCCACGGCAGTCTGTAATCAATCTGCAGACAGAACCCTGAGTACGCCCTTCCGTACCTGCCGTCGCCTGTCCAGAGCGGGGACGTAAGGGTGCGTCTTGGCTGAGCCACGATGTCGTCGTAGTTCATCCTCACGTTCCTGTCAGGACCGGCTATCTCGTCGGCAATGCCGTGGTATCCGCCGTCCTTATCCCATTCAAGGTACATCTTCTTCTCGTATTCCTTCTTGGCGGTATCACCAAAAAGTTTCTGGACCTCTTTCTTTGCCTCCTTGTATTGCGCCCCGTGGAGGCCGGTGTGGTGCTCCTCTATCTGCCACTGCCTGTAGAGCACCTCCCCGTTTGTGAGGCCCGAGAAGAACATGACGCCGTTACAGGCCTCCTTGCCAGTCTCAAGCGAAATGTATTTATCGCCGCCCCACTCAACCTTGTTTGTATGCGGGTCGTTCATGTACTCGTCATAGAAAGGTTTACCGTCGAGCATTATGCCGTGGAACCCGTATTTTGTCCTCTGAAGCGGGCCGAAGGATATGTAACGGTTGTAGATGTTGTGATAATCCCTCGTCGATATGGTGATGTTGGGCCCGGTCTTTCCCGGTATGAATTCGCACTGGCCCTTTTTCCAGTCCTCCATGCCTTTAAGCGCGGGCTGGGTTATCTCACCCGGGCTGTCGTGCATGAGTGGAGATGCGACAACATCCTTCATCGGCTTTAAGTGCTTCTTTGCAAGTTCCGTGAATTTTTGCGCAATGAACTTGAACGCGTCCCAGTCGCTCTTCGATTCCCAGTTCGGAGCCACTGCCGCGCCCATCGGATGTATGAACGAGTGGAGGTCCGTCGTGTTGATGTCCTCCTTCTCATACCAGTGCGCCGCGGGAAGAACTATATCGCAGTAGGTCGGGGTCGTGTTCATCCTCATGTTGAGGTCCACTACGAGGTCGAGTTTGCCCAGAGGAGACTCCCTGAAGGTCATCTCCTTCAAGTAGGGCTTTGCCACCTCGTTCGCATCCGCATTGTGGTGCGTGCCCAGGAGGAATTTGAAGAAGTATTCCTGACCCCTTGCGCTTGAACCCAGGGCGTTCCCCCTCCATATCATCCAGACCCTGGGCCAGTTCTCAGGCGCGTCCGGGTCCTCGACCGCGAATTTGAGGGCGCCGCTTCTTATCTGCTTTACCGTGTAGTCCACTATCTCGGCGTCGGTCTTCGCGCCCGCCTTCTGGGCATCTTCGGCTATCGCGGTGCTGCTCTTATTGAACTGCGGATACCACGGCAGCGCGCCCATCCTCACCGCGCGGACCTGAAAGTCCGCGGTGTGGTCATAGTCGAGGGCGTTCGGGTCAGGAACCTTGTGGTAATCGGTTATCTTGGAGTCATATTTCCACTGCTGGGTATGTATATACCAGTAACTCGGGGTGTTCTGCAACCGAGGCGGCCTTGCCCAGTCCGCGGCAAGGGCAATCTGGCCCCATGCATCGAACGGAGCAAGTCTTTCCTGGCCGACGTAATGGTTCATGCCTCCGCCGTTTCTTCCGACAGAGCCGCAGAGCATCAGCGCCGCGGTAAACGCCCTGTAGATAAGGTCGGCGTGGTACCAGTGGTTCGTGCTCGCGCCGACTATTATCATGCTCCTGCCCTTTGTAACCTCGGCATTGGACGCCCATTCACGGGCAATCTGTATAACGGTGTCCCTTCCTATGCCGGTGTATTTCTCATGCCATGCCGGGGAGAACGCCTTGTCGTCATCGTAGCCCTTGGCGTAATCGCCGCTCAAGCCCTTTCTCTGAACCCCGAACTGGGCCATCTGCAGGTCGAATATGGTCGTTACGGGAATCCTTCCGTAGGTTATTGTTTCGACATACTTTACCGGAACCTGTCTCTTATACACGTCCCCGGTGTCGAGTTCGTAGAAGTTTACCTCCTCAACACCGTCCTTTGTATCAATAAAGGACAGGGCCGGGTCTATATTCTCGTTGGTCTTACCGTCCTTATTAAGGGTGTTCCACTTCCCGTGGTTCTCCTCCTTGCCGGGGTAACGGTATCCCATGCCTCCGTAGACTATCCTCGGACGGTTTGTCTTCGTGTCCCACATCGCGAACTTCCATTCCGGGTTGTCGTCGTCCGCATAGTCCTTCAGGTCGCATGAGCGGAGGAGCCTGCCGGGCTCAAGCCCGTTTTTGCTCTTTTCAAACCTTATGAGGTGCGGGAGGTCGGTATAGTCCTTCTGATACTGGACAAAATAAGGGACCTGCCTGTCCACATAGAATTCCTTGAGTATCACGTGGTTTATCGCCATCCAGAGGGCGCCGTCCGAGCCGGTCTTTACCGGCACCCAGAGGTCCGCGTATTTTGAAACCTCTGAAAAGTCCGGCGCGCATACCACGAGTTTTGCTCCTCCGTGACGGAGTTCGCTTATGTAATGGCAGTCCGCGGTCCTCGTCCTGTTCGGGGTTGCGCCGAGGATTACGATATAACCGGCGTTATGCCAGTCCGCGCTTTCGCAGACGTCCGTCTGCTCGCCCCATACCTCCGGGGATGACGGCGGGAGGTCCGTATAGTAGTCGTAGAAACTCATGCTCACGCCGCCTATCAACTGGTGGTATCTCGCGCCTGAGGCGTAACTTATCTGGCTCATCGCCGGGATGGGGGAGAAACTTATGTTCCTGTCCGGGCCGTATTTCTTTATGGTGTATATGTGGGCCGCTGTTATTATCTCGGCGGCCTCGTCCCATGTGTACCTTCTGAAGCCTCCCTTGCCCCTCGACCATTTAATCTTCTTGTGCTTTTCCGGGTCGCTCACGATGCTCTGCCATGCGTCCACCGGGTCAGAGTGCTTTGCCTTGGCCTCTCTCCACGCATCGAGGAGTATGCCGCGTATATAGGGGTACTTTATCCTCACCGGGCTGTAGACATACCATGAGGCGGAAATGCCCCTCTGGCAGCCCCTCGGCTCGTACGGAGGAAGACTGCGTTCAAGGAGCGGGTAGTCGGTCGCCTGAAGTTCCCATGTGATGACGCCGTCTTTTACATATACCATCCAAGAGCAGCCGCCGGTGCAGTTGTTGCCGTGAGTGGACCTCACGGTCTTATCATACTGCCAGCGGTTGCGGTAGAATTCTTCCCAGCTTCTTTTAGCGGGATTGATTATATCCTGTATCCACGTAGCCATTTATGATCTCCCTCCTTTTCCGCCGTAGTTTCTCCAAAGTGCCTCATGGGCAGTGCCCTGGCATCTCTTCCTGTACCTGTTGCCCCATACGATACTGAAGAAAATCAGCAGCGCTATGGTGCCTATCACACCGCCGCTCACGAACCTGGAGGTGCCGGGGTTGTATTCCTGCCTGGCGGCAACGCTGAAGAACGCCTTAAGGTCTTCGACCTCCTCGGGGGTGATATTTTTTCTCGAGAATATCGCACCCATGACAGGAACGCCCTCGCTGTTTATCCAGTTGGCGTCGATAAGAAAGAATTTCTGCTCCCATACCTTGGTCAGATTGGGGCCGAGGGTCCCTCCGCCGAAGGTGCCGGGATTGCCCGCGGTGTGGCATGATATACACGGCGGCCCTCCGTTCTTAAGCCGAACCCTTCCAGTATACAAATCCTCCCCAGCCTTATAATTGCCCGAACCGGCTATCTCCGGCTGAGCAGCCGCCTCTTCAGGGGCAGCCCCGGGTGGAACCACTGCCTGGGCCGCTCCTTGCTGCCCTGCCGCTTGCTCGGCAAGCGACAGACCAGGCATCAGAGCAGCCACCAGAGTGATAATCGTCACCCCCAGTAGCCAAACCTGCAGTCTCTTCAAAGAGAGACATTTACACAGAATCTCCATTTAGACCTCCTTCCTTTCACATGATACGGACACACGCAGGCTATGTATATAGAACCGCCCGGGTTGCTGCCCGCAATCAAAAATAATATGGGTTCTTGGTATATCCCCCTGACTGAGTTCGGATTATATGACGACTTTCAGAAAAATGTCAAGTTAAAATTAATTTTTTTTTAGAATCGGAATTTCGCCTGAAATAACACCTTGGTAAGCCCTGTAACAAGGCCTCCTCCGGAAGGAATGCGGGCCGCGGAATACCCTGTATTTGCGGGCATGGAGAGACTTTTGTCAACTCTCCATTGACATTTGTCATGACCGGCGGATTGGAAAAAGAACCCCGCGGGAAGAACCCTTCCGGGAAAGAGTTTCCGCCAGAGGCGCGCAATGCTCACCGCTGCATTTCAATGGATGGAAAATTAAGGGAAGGATTGAAGGACAAAGGGTTTTAAAAGACGTTTGTAAGGCCGAAGCGGCCCCCTAATGA
>JACRCI010000092.1 GCA_016219105.1 Deltaproteobacteria bacterium
GTCTGATTAATTCCCAGTCCCGTCATTGCGAGCGCAGCGAAGCAATCTCGTCCTATAGGCAAATCAGTGAGTTACGAGATTGCTTCGCCGCAAAAACGCGGCTCGCAATGACAAAAAGAGAATTAATCAGAGTTTCCCTAATCCACCCCCTTGCGCTCGAAGGCAGGATATCTTGACGGAAAAAAACGGTCTTAGAAAAACGCTGATACTTTTTTTCGCGACAGGGGCGTTTTCAGGCTACTCCCCCGTTGCCCCCGGGACCATCGGGACGGTATGGGGGGTATTGATAAGCTTCCTCATCTCAACCTTAAGCCCGTCTCCGGGTGCGGCGGGCGCCGCGGCGTGGGTTACGGGTGCGGCGCTCGCCGCCGTATACTTCGCGAACGAGGCGCAAAAGATACTCGGCGGCAACGACCCGAAAGGCATCGTATGCGACGAGGCCGCGGGGTTTATGGCCGCCATGTTCCTTATACCCTTCACGGCCTTGAACGCGATATTGGTCTTTATTCTTTTCAGGATTTTTGATATCCTTAAACCGTTCCCCGCGGGGTTTATAGACAGGCGATGCGGCGGCGGGATAGGGATAGTGCTCGACGACATGGCGGCCGGCATATACGCGAACATAGCGGCGCGCGTCATAACGGGGTTCATCCCCACAGGGTTCATCCTATGAGTGAAAGGCCGGAAGTCGCGGCGGGAAACGCGCTGGCGGGCCGCGGGCTTAAACTCGCGGTCGCGGAATCATGCACCGGCGGGATGCTTTCAAGCGCGATAACGGACGTCCCGGGCAGCTCCAGGTGGTTCAAGGGGGGTGTGGTAGCCTACACCAACGAGGTAAAAAAAAGCCTCCTCGGCGTAAGGGCGGCCACGCTTAAAAAATACGGGGCCGTATCACACCAGACCGCAACCGAGATGGCCTCGGGGGTCAGGAAAAAACTTGGCGGCGACGTCGGGATATCGGTCACCGGGATAGCCGGCCCTATCGGCCAACCAACCGGCCTCGCCGGCCAACCAGCCGGCCCTGCCGGCGAAAAACCGGTGGGCACGGTATTCATAGCCATAAGTTACGGCAAAAGGGTTTACACGAAAAGGCTGCTCCTTGCCGGAGGGAGAAGGACCATTAAAAAAAACGCCGCCAAAGAAGCCCTGATTGCCCTTGCCGGCATTCTGCCGGAAACTCGAACACATGATTGAGGGTTGGGAGAAAAGACTAAGGACGTTCATCGCAATAGAACTGCCCGATGAGGTAAGGGCCAAACTTGAAACGCTTCAGGACAGGCTCAAAAAGGATACAGTCATAGACGGCTGGTTGGCCGGCGAGGCCGGCATATCAAAGGTCATATCGTGGGCCAGACCGGATACTATACACCTGACCCTTAAGTTCCTCGGCGATATAGAAGCCGGCAGGGTGGACGCCATCTCCGGGGAACTAAAAAAGGCGGCGGAAGGCGCGAACGGCTTTACGATAAATATACACGGCTTCGGCGGTTTTCCGAACCTCAAAAACCCGCGGGTCATGTGGGTGGGCGTGGAGGAAAGTGATGGGTTGCGCCTTCTATATGAAAATATAGAGAGCCGCATGGAGCCGCTCGGCTTTGAAAGGGAAAAAAGAGGGTTTTCCCCCCACCTCACGGTGGGCAGGGTTAAAGACCCCCGGAACGGGAAAAGGCTTGGCGAAAAATTTGAAGGGCTTGAGATCGACGTATCCGCAAGCTTCCGTGTCTCGGATATAGTATTATTCAAAAGTGAACTCGGGCCGGGCGGCGCGGCGCATACGCCGCTCAGGCGGTTTTTACTCAAAGGCAACGGACGCAAACCCTGAAAGGAGGCATCAATAATGTCAACGACCCAACCGACATCGAACAAAGTAAAGGCCATTGAACTCGCGATAAGCCAGATAGAAAAGCAGTTCGGCAAAGGCTCCATCATGCGCCTCGGCAAAGATACCCCCGTGCAGGAAGTCCCCGTAATCCCCACCGGCTCTCCGGCCCTCGACATAGCGCTCGGCATAGGCGGGGTGCCCAGGGGCAGGGTCGTTGAGGTATTCGGCCCCGAATCATCGGGCAAGACCACCCTCACCCTGCATATAATCGCCGAGGCGCAGAAAAAAGGCGGCACGGCGGCGTTCATAGACGCCGAGCACGCCCTCGACATAGAATACGCGAAAAAACTCGGCGTAAACCCGGACGAGCTGCTCCTGTCCCAGCCGGACACCGGAGAGCAGGCGCTCGAGATAGCGGACATGTTGATCCGCAGCAACGCCGTGGACCTGATAATCATAGATTCGGTGGCCGCCCTTGTCCCCAAGGCCGAGATAGAGGGCGAGATGGGGGACGCGCACATGGGGCTTCAGGCGCGCCTCATGAGCCAGGCCCTGAGAAAACTCACCGCGACGATAAGCAAAAGCAAGACCTGCATGATATTCATAAACCAGCTAAGGCACAAGATAGGGGTATTTTTCGGAAACCCCGAAACCACGACCGGCGGAAACGCCCTTAAGTTCTACTCAAGCCTCAGGATGGACATAAGGAGGACGGGACAGATAAAGGTCGGCGAGGACGTCGTGGGCAACAGGATTCGCGTGAAGGTCGTCAAAAACAAGCTCGCCCCGCCGTTTAAGGACGCGGAATTCGACATGCTATTCAACCACGGCATATCCAGGGAAGGTGATATCCTGGACCTCGGGGTGAAGGCGGACATAGTTGAAAAGGGCGGCTCATGGTTCTCGTACAAGGGCGACAAGATAGGCCAGGGAAGAGAGGCCGCCAGGGGCTACCTTGCGGAACACCCGGAAAAAGCCGCCGAGATAGAGCAGAAGCTCTACGCGCACTTCGGCATAAAAAAGAAGGAGTAAACGCGATGGCAGGGATAGACCTAAACGCCATACTCAATCTCGCCGTAAAACAGACGGCCTCGGACGTGCACCTCAAGGCCGGACTGCCGCCCATACTCAGGATATACGGAAGGCTCATGCCGGTCAAAAACCATCCGAGGCTCACGCCGGATGACGTCGCCCAGTGCGCGCTGAGGCTCATGAACGACTCACAGAAGGAGACCTTCAAAAAAGACCATCAGGTTGACATCGCCTACAGCGTACCGGGGCTTGGCAGGTTCAGGGTCAACGTATTCCAGCAGAGGGGCGCGATGGGGGTTGTGCTGAGGGTAATCCCCATGGTAATCAAGAACTTTGACGAGCTTAACCTTCCCGGGATACTCGAAAGGCTGGCGCTTGAGCAGAGGGGGCTTATGCTGGTGACCGGAATAACCGGAAGCGGCAAATCAACGACGCTGGCGGCTATGATGGAGTACATAAACACCCACCGCTCGTGCAACATGATAACCATCGAAGACCCCATAGAGTTCCTCCACAAGGACAAGCGAAGCATAATCAACCAGCGCGAGATAAACGTGGACGCGGTCACCTTCGCCGGGGCGCTCAGGGGCGCCCTGAGGCAGGACCCCGACGTCATAATGGTCGGAGAGATGAGGGACATGGAGACTATCGAGATAGCCCTGACGGCGGCTGAGACCGGACACCTCGTTTTTTCGACCCTGCACACGATAGACGCCATGGAGACGGTAAACCGCATAGTCTCGGTGTTCCCGCCCTACCAGCAAAAACAGGTCAGGATACAGCTCTCAAGCGTCATAAGAGGCATAATATCCCAGAGGCTCATGCCGACCAAGGACTCTACCGGGAGGGTCCCGGCCGTGGAGGTGCTGGTATCCACCGGGCGGATAAAGGAGTGCATAGAGGACAAGGAAAAGACCAAGGAAATCCCGGACGCGATAGCGAAAGGGCATTCGACCTACGGCATGCAGACGTTCGATCAGTCGCTCATGGAACTCCTGAAGAAAGACCTCATCTCCTACGACGAGGCCATGAGGCAGGCCTCCAACCCGGCTGACTTCACACTCAAGGTCAAGGGTGTAACCGGCACAAGCGACGAGGGCTGGAAAGACTTCGAGGGCGAAGGGGAGGAGCCGAAAGGCCCCGCCACGCCGGGGATAGAGCGCTTTTAAGGCCCGAGCCTTCACCCCGCGGCCGAACGATAATGAAAAGGCGTAAAAATACCGTTGCCGGTCATCCAACAACCGGCGAGGCCGGCTGGTTGGCCGGCGAGGCCGGGCCGGCCGTATCCGCAATGACGGCGGCGCTTAAATTGCTTTCTTACAGGCAGAGGACAACGGCCGAGGTGAGGAAAAAACTCCACGCCGCCGGTTACGCGGGCCCCGATATAGACGGGACGATCGGGCGGCTCATTGAAGACCGCTACCTCGACGATGAGGCGTTTACGAGGGATTTCATAACGTCGAGGGTTAAAAACCGTTGCTGGGGAAGAAGAAAAATCGAGTATGAACTCGGAAGGAAAGGGGTCGGCGCCGAAATAATCAAAAAGGCCCTTGGCGAACTCGAAGACTCGGTCGAGGTCCTCGCCGCTGAAGAGGCGCTTGAAAAATGGCTCAGGAAACAGGGCCTTTCCGTCTCACGGCCGGCGACGAGGGATACGGCGGTTAAGGCGGCAAGACACCTCGGGGCGAGAGGTTTTTCTTTTTCCGTCATACGCGCCGTTATTAAAAACCCGTCCGCGCGGTTTACCGAAGACGAACCGACGGCAGGGTGTTAAGAAACACCCTGCCGTGCAATCCATGGATGGATTGCCAAATTGCGAGATTTGAAAAATCGAGCAATTTGTGAGGTTTGGCCGAATCCAATTCGGCCAAACCGTAGTTGAAAAAGCCATGGATGGACTTTTTCAACATCCTGATAGAGGATCAAACGCGATGAAATCATCGGACATACGGAAAAGCTTCCTCGATTATTTCTCCCGAAACTCCCACTCGGTCATCCCGTCGTCAAGCCTCATACCTGAAGGCGACCCCACGCTGCTTTTCACCAACGCCGGGATGGTCCAGTTCAAAAAGGTATTCCTCGGCGATGAAAAACGCCCGGCGGCAAAGGCCGCGACCTGCCAGAAGTGCATGAGGGCCGGGGGCAAGCACAACGACCTCGAAAACGTCGGACGCACGGGCAGGCACCATACGTTTTTCGAGATGCTCGGCAATTTTTCCTTCGGCGATTATTTCAAGACCGGCGCGATAGAGCTGGCCTGGGGGTTTCTGACCGGCGCGATGAAGCTCTCCGAGGATAAACTCTGGGTCACGGTGTTCGAGGACGACGACGAGGCCGGGAGGATATGGAGGGAAGGAATCGGGGTTAAATCTGAAAGGATAAAAAGGCTTGGAGAGGACAGTAACTTCTGGAGCATGGGGGGCGTGGGGCCGTGCGGGCCGTGCTCCGAGATATTGCTCGACCAGGGGGAAGGCGTGGGGTGCGGGAAACCCGGCTGCGCCGTGGGCTGCGATTGCGACAGGTTCCTGGAACTCTGGAACCTCGTGTTCATGCAGTACAACAAAAGCTCATCCGGGGAGATGACCCCTCTGCCGAAGCCGAGCATAGACACCGGGATGGGGCTTGAAAGGCTCGCCGCGGTGATGCAGGGAAAGACAAGCAACTACGAAAGCGACCTCTTCACCCCTATAATAGAATCGGTCGAGGAGATATCTTCGGTGAAATACGGCGGGGACCAGGAAAAAGACGCGTCCATACGCGCGATAGCCGACCACTCCAGGGCCATCGCGTTCCTTATCGGCACGGGGCTCATGCCGTCGAACGAAGGACGCGGTTATGTCCTGCGCAGGATCATGCGCAGGGCCGCGAGGCACGGAAGGTTCCTTGGAATAGAAGAGCCTTTTCTCTACAAGACCGCCTCCAGGGTCGTTACGCTCATGGGAGGGGTCTATCCGGAACTCGTCCGGTCCGAGGAACTCATCCGCAACCTCTCCATGGGCGAGGAGGAAAGGTTCCTCGAAACCCTCGAAAGGGGCCTTGATATCCTCGGTTCCGAGGTTGAGGCGCTCAGGCGGCAGAAAAAAACCGTCATACCCGGAGACGTCGCATTTAAACTCTACGATACGTACGGCTTTCCTTCCGACCTTACGGCCGACATAGTTAAATCCGACGGGTTTATCGTTGACGAGGAAGGCTTTGAGCTGAGGATGAACGAGCAGCGGGAGCGGAGCGCCTCATCATCGTCCATCGCCTCGGCCGTGCACTTCGAGGGAAAACTCGACGCGAAACTGATTCACTCGACGGCCGAAGACGCTGAAAAACTCAGGTCGAGGTTCATCGGCTACCTCGACGAGGCCGCCTCGTCGAGGGTGACCCGCATCACAAAAGACGGACAACCGGTTGAAAGCGCCCGGGCCGGTGACAAGGTCGAGATTATAACCGAGGAAACGCCATTTTACGGAGAAAGCGGCGGACAGGCCGGGGATACCGGCGTGATGGCGGCGAAGGGCGTTGCGATAAAGGTGACGGATACAAAGAGACCCTCGGCCGACGTTATCATACACCGCTGCCTGATTGAAGAGGGAGGCATAAGCGTCGGCGACGAGGTCGAACTCAGGCCCGACATGGAAAGAAGGAAGGCCGCCTGCCGAAACCACACCGCGACCCACATACTGCACGCGGTACTCAGGCAAACCCTGGGCCCCCACGTGCGTCAGGCCGGGAGCCTTGTTTCACACGAAGGTTTCCGCTTCGACTTCAACCACTACGCCGCGCTCAAGGACAAAGAGATAGACGAGATAGAACAACGCATGAACGCCGCGGTGAGGGGAAACATGGAGGTGGCGACGTCCATCCTCCCCTACGATGAGGCGCTTAAAAAGGGGGCACTTGCCTTTTTCGGGGAAAAATACGGCGCCACGGTGAGGCTGGTTCAGGTGGATAATCTAAGCGCGGAGTTATGCGGTGGAACTCACGTGAAGATGACCGGCGACATAGGGCTGGTAAAGATTACCTCCGAGGGCTCGGTCTCCTCAGGCGTAAGAAGGATAGAGGCCGTGACTTCAGAGGCGGCGCTTAAGGTTCTGAACGAGTCGGAAAGACATTTAAGCGGGTGCGCGGCCATCCTCAAGGTGCCCAAAGACATGGTCGCCGGGAAGATCAAAAAGCTCATCGAACGCCAGAAGGAGCTCGAAAAGGAACTCGACGGATTGAGGCGCGGACGAAAGGGCGAAGACGCGGATGGGTTTTTAAAGCATACGAGAGAGATCGGCGGCGTGAAGGTCCTCGCGATAAAGGCCGACGCGCAAGGGCCTGAAGAACTGAGGAAAATGGCCGACATGCTGAGGGCGAAACTTAAATCCGGCATAGTGGTAATCGGAAGCACGCACGGGGGAAAAGCGATTATTATCGCCTCGGTCACGCAGGACCTCGTAAAGAGGTTCAGCGCCGGCGAGATAGTCAAAAGGCTGGCCCCCAACATAGGTGGAAAAGGCGGAGGAAAAGCCGACATGGCTCAGGCCGGAGGAAAAGACGCGGACAGGATAGATGAGACAATCTCTATTTTAGCGCCCTCCACCATCGCGGAAATGGCCGGTGAAAAATAGTCCTAAGTCCCATATCAGGGATATTGAAAAAATCCGCCCATGACTTTTTCAACCGCGGTTTGTCCGTCGAGGCCGGAGTGCGGGCCGTCGAGGAATTAAACCCTCCCGGCGAGGCCGGCTGGTTGGATTGCGGGATCAAGAAGACCCGTCCGCCGCGTCGCGTTTGAGAAGGCTCATATACATCTTCGCGAGCCTGTCGTTGGGGTTCGTTCTCAAGACCTTGAGCCATTCGGCCTTTGCCCTCTCCTTCTCCCCCATCATGTAATAGGTGAGCCCGAGCTGGATCTTGGCGTTCGCGTAATCAGGGTTAATCCTTGCGGCCTCTTCCATCTCCCTTATCGCCTTGCTGAAGTCCCTCGTGTCCCGGTAGACCACGCCCAGGCTCGTCCTTATGTCCGCGAATTCCGGCCTCATGCCCAGGGCCTTTTTATACTCCCGGACGGCGTCATCGTAAAGGCCGAGGTCTTTGTAGACGTCGGCGAGTTCCACGTGCATGTTCGCGAGCTTCGCCCTTACCACCGGGTCGAGGTAGGTCGTCCTTACTCCGCCGGATGTGGCCTTGGCCTGCGCGTAGACGGCCTGCGCGTTGGCGAGTTCCCCTGTTTCGTTATACACGACCGAGAGGTTCAGCAGGGCCTCGGTGTACTGCGGGTTTATCTTGATGGCCTTATGGAAAGACTTTATGGCGTCCTCGAGCCTGTTGTCGTTAAAATAGATCACACCGAGCATGTTGTGGACGTCCGCGAAATTGTCCTTCAGCCCGGCGACCTTTTCAAGGTGGGAAAGGGCGGAGGCGTAGGCCCTGTCTTCAAAGGCCTTCCTGCCCTCTTCGTAATGTTCGTGCCAGTCGGCTCCCATGTCCACAGGCTCCATCAGCCGGTTAAAAAAATAAGGCCGTCCGGCCTTCTAAATAAAACATCCGGGTAAGCGTACCCCGGCGGGTATATTAAAGTCAAGCAGGGTGGGCTGTGCCCACCAATAATTTGTCACCCTGAACCATGGCCTGAATTTATTTCAGGCTTGTTTCAGGGTCTAAACTTGTGCTGAACTCGTTTCAGTATACGAGATGCTGAAATGAATTCAGCATGACATAATAAATCAGAGGTTCCTTAAATATCCACGCCCGGCAAGATAGGACTGCGCAGGCCGCGCTTAACCGCCGCGCAATCTGTCTTTCGCATAGGCCGTGAGGGGGCTGCCTGGAAATTTGCTTACGAGCGTTTTAAAGGCGTCTCTGGCAAGGTCTTTCTCTCCCAACTTGACGTAAGACTCCCCTATGTAATAAAGCGCCTCGTCGGCAACCCCGACGTCCGGATAATCCTTCAGTATTGCGCCGAACCGCATGAGGGCTCCCTTGAAATTTTTGGCCTTGAAATAAAACTTGCCCACGTACAGTTCCCTGTCGGCGAGCCTCCTTTTCAGAAAGGTCACGAGTTCCCCGGCCTTCTCCGTATAGGGACTCGCCGGATAATCCATCAGGAGGTCCTCGAAGGCGAAAAGCGCCTTCTTGGTAGAGGTCTGGTCCCTGTCAACGACAAGGACGTCCTTGAAATGGCTCATCCCCTTCTGGAAAAGGGCGTATGGCGCCATGGAGTGGGCCGGGTGGAAGCTCTGAAAGGTCGTATAATACGCGGCCGCGTCCTCATATCTTTCCGTGAAGTAGTAGACATCCGCGATCATCAGCTGGGATTCCACCGCATACGGGTCAAGGGGGAAATCGTCCATAACCCGCTTGAAGCCCGCCTCCGCATCTTCATAGAGCCCATTGTGGTAAGAGGCCACGGCGTGGAGGTAACCATCCTCCGCGTTTGAAGGAACCGACGGTTTGACGGTCTTCGCGGAACAGGCGGTAAAGAGGACAAGGGGCAGAAAAAAAACCAGAAAAGAGGCCTTTAATCTCGTCAATGCGGATGGTTTCATAGAAATATTGCAGGATTTAAGGTTGCCGGTGAGATGACCAAAACACACACATTTTAGGGTATCACAAACCAAACTCGATTTGCAAGGATTTCCGCGTTACGGGGCCGGTTGGACAAAGTCGGGCCCGGGCAGTAGCCCCCATCTCCCTTAAGTACCCATCTCCCATGAAGCGAGATATTTTTTCTGCTCCGGCGTGAGGACGTCTATCCTCGCGCCGAGGGTTTGAAGCTTCATCCTCGCAATCTCCTTGTCTATATCCTCCGGCACGGTGTAGACCTTCCTTTCGAGCATAGAACCCCTCTGCACGAGATAGGCGGCAGACAGGGCCTGGTTCGCGAAACTCATATCCATGACGCTTGCCGGATGTCCTTCGGCGCTCGCCAGGTTTACGAGCCTCCCCTCCGCGAGAAGATAAATCCTGCGGCCGTTTCCGAGGCGGTACTCCTCGACGAAATCCCTTATGATCCTGCGTGATTTCGCCAGGGCTTTAAGCCCATCTATATCAAGTTCCACGTTGAAGTGGCCTGAGTTGGATATGATGGCGCCGTCTTTCATCACGGCGAAATGCTTTTTTCTTATGACGTTCACGTTGCCTGTTACGGTGCAGAACATATTACCTATCTTCGCCGCCTCCGCGATCGGCATGACCCTGTAGCCGTCCATGACGGCCTCGAGCGCCTTCAGCGGATCCACCTCGGTCACTATCACGTTCGCGCCCATGCCGCTCGCCCTCATAGACAACCCCTTGCCGCACCACCCGTAGCCGCAGACCACGAAATTGGCCCCTGCAAGGAGCCTGTTCGTGGCCCTTACGATGCCGTCTATGGTGGACTGTCCCGTGCCGTAGCGGTTGTCGAAGAAATGCTTGGTTGAGGCGTCGTTTACGGCTATTACCGGGAATTTCAAAAGCCCCTTCGCGGCAAGGCTCCGCAACCTTATGACCCCGGTGGTCGTTTCCTCGGTCGAGCCGATTACCGCCTTTGCGTCCTTGGTCCTTGTGCTGTGGAGAACCGATACAAGGTCGGCCCCGTCGTCCATCGTGATGTTAGGCCTTTTGTCGAGCACCGTGTTTATGTGCCTGTAATACGTTTTATTGTCCTCGCCCTTTATCGCGAAGACAGCGATACCGTAGTCTTTCACCAGCGATGCGGCCACGTCGTCCTGCGTGCTGAGCGGATTTGAAGCGCAAAGATACGCATCGGCCCCTCCCTCCTTGAGCGTATGCATGAGATTGGCCGTCTCGGTCGTAACATGCAGGCAGGCCGCGATTTTTATGCCATTCAGGGGCCTTTTCTTTGCGAAACTCTCCCGTATCCTTCTTAGGACAGGCATGTCCCTTTCGGCCCATTCTATCCTGTTCCTGCCCTTTCCGCTAAGTTTCAGATTCTTTACGTGATATCTCATCCTGCCTCCGTTATGTAAACAGTTATCCATTACCGGCTTCCTTTTGCCGGTAAAAAATCAAAGACTCGCATCCTGTGCGTGTTAGTCTGATAAGCGGCGGCCTGTTAGCCGCAACCTCAGATGCCCGCGTCTTTTTTCAGGACCTCGGCCTTGTCCGTCCGTTCCCACCGGAAATCCGGATCGTTCCTCCCGAAGTGTCCGTACGCGGCGGTTTTCCTGTATATGGGCCTCAAAAGGTCAAGTCCGCTTATTATGTCGGCGGGCTTCATCCTGAAGTGCTGTCTTATGAGTTTTTCTATTTTCTCAACCGCCGCCTTTTCGGTCCCGAATGTATCCACCATCACGCTCACCGGTTCAGCCACGCCTATGGCGTAGGCGAGTTGGACCTCGCACTCAGCGGCCAGGCCGGCGGCCACGATGTTCTTGGCTATGTATCTGGCCATGTAGGAGGCGCTCCTGTCAACCTTCGATGGGTCTTTGCCGGAGAACGCCCCGCCGCCGTGGCTTCCGTGTCCGCCGTAGGTATCAACTATTTTCTTCCTTGCGGTAAGTCCGCAGTCGCCGTGCGGGCCGCCCACGACGAACTTGCCGGTGGGGTTTATGTGATAGCGCGTGGAAGGGGTAAGGAGATTTGAAGGTACTACCTTCTTTATGACCTCTTCCATAATCCCCTCTTTTATGGCCGCCTGCGTCGCCTCCGGCGAATGCTGGCTCGACACCACTATCGTATCCACGTTAACGGGCCGGCCGTTAACGTATCTGAGCGTGACCTGGCTTTTGCCGTCGGGCCTGAGATACTTGAGTATCCCTTTTTTCCGCACCTCGGCGAGCCTCATCGTCAACCCATGCGCGAGCACTATCGGCATGGGCATCAACTCGGGGGTGTGGTCGCACGCGTAGCCGAACATAAGCCCCTGGTCTCCGGCGCCCTGCTCCTTGCCCTCGCCCTCGTCCACGCCCATGGCTATGTCAGGGGACTGCCTGTCGAGCGTAACAATCACGGCGCAGCCGTGCCAGTCAAAACCCATCCCCGGCTCGACGTAGCCTATCTCCTTTACGGTCTGCCTGGCCACCTCCTGATAGTGCACCGGGGTCTTGCTCGTTATCTCGCCTGCAACGACTATAAGCCCCGTGGTAACGAGCGTTTCGCACGCGACCCTGCTCCTGGGGTCCCCCTTAAGATGCGCGTCCAATACGGCGTCCGATATCTGGTCGGCCATCTTATCGGGATGACCTTCGGTAACGGACTCGGAGGTAAACAGATATTCTCTTGCCGCCATCATCTCTCTCCTCTTAAGTTCTTTTTTGTAACAGGCGTGATATTATTTAACCTTTTCGCCGAATTGTCAAATTGTTTTTGCGGTTTGCCTCCGAGGTTTTCCGGGAGGTTTCCTGGCCGCTCTCCATCACGTCATCACGATGGTCAGACACATCGGATGTCTAAGCGTAGAACTCCTCTTTGTAGAACTCCCTGAGCCTTGAACCCACGTAATTTTCGATTTCCCTGGCCGTTGAGAATTTAACGACCTCCGCGGCAATCTCTTGCGCGTCCGTGTAGCTTATGGATCGGACGAGTTTTTTCACCCTTAAGAGCGAAAGGGCGCTCATGCTGAGCTGCGTAAACCCCATGCCGACGAATATAAGGGCGTGATCCGGCTCTCCGGCCATCTCCCCGCACACGCTTACGTCTATGCCCTGTCTCGCCGCGGCGTCCGCAACGCCCTTTATAATCCTCAAAACCGCCGGATGAAAAGGCTCGTAGAGGTATGCCACGTGCTCGTTCACCCTGTCTATGGCAAGGGAATACTGAAGGAGGTCGTTGGTCCCGATCGAGAAGAAATCGGCCTCGGCGGCGAGGATATCGGCTATCAGCGCGGCCGAGGGCACCTCGATCATGATCCCCACCTTTATGTCCGGGTCAAAGAGTTTGTTCTCACGCCTGAGTTCCTCTTTCGCCTCATCGAGCATCATCTTGGCGCGCCTGAGTTCCTCAACGCCCGATATCATCGGGAACATCACCTTTATCTTCCCGTATGCGCTCGCGCGCAGGATCCCTCTTAACTGCACCCTGAATATCTCCGGCCTCTTAAGACACAGCCTTATGGCCCTCAGCCCCATGGCCGGGTTTATCTCGTCCGACAGGTCCCCCGGGGATAGAAATTTATCCCCGCCGATATCGAGCGTGCGTATAACGACCGGGCGCGGCGACATCTTCCTGGCCACGTATTTATAGGCGGCCATGTGCTCCTCCTCGGTGGGCAGGTCCATTCGGTTCATATAGAGGAATTCGCTCCGGTAAAGCCCTATCCCCTCCGCGCCGTGGTCCAGGAGCGACGGTATCTCATCCAGTATCTCCATGTTCCCCAGCAGATTTATCCTGCGGCCGTCCGAGGTCTCGGCCGGGAGGGTTTTGTAGTGGTGGAGCGTCTTCCCGTATCTTTCATATCTCTGCCTTCTCTTCTCGTATACGTCTATGACGCTCAGGGAGGGGTTTACGATTACCGCGCCGGTCATGCCGTCAACCACGACCGTATCGCCCGTGGAAACGCTGTGCGTGATGGTCTCAAGCCCGACCACCGCCGGTATCTCAAGCGACCGTGCCATGATGGCGGTGTGAGAGGTCTTCCCCCCCATATCCGTAATAAACGCGAGCACCCTTCCCTTTACCATCTGGGCGGTATCGGCCGGCGAGAGGTCGCGGGCGACGACCACGGAGGGGCTGTCCACGTCGGCGACGCTTACGTGCCTTTCCCCCGAGAGGTTCACAAGGATCCTGTCCACGATGTGCTCTATGTCGGCGCTCCTCTCCCTGAAATACCTGTCCTCCATCTTGTCGAAAAGCTCCCTTACTCCCTTAATGACCGTCTTTAGAGCCCATTCCGTGTTCATCCTCTGATTCTTTATGAGCCCGATGGTGTCGTCTATGAGCATCTTGTCCTTCAGTATCATCAGATGGGCGTCTATGATGGCTATATGCTCCTTGCCCTTGCCCTCCTTCGTGAGCATCTTTTTCACGCGGTTGAGCTGCTCCCTTGACATCTTCAAGGCGTCTTTGAACCTCTGCACCTCCACGTCCACGCCCGCCTGGTCGAGATGGCAGAAATGCGCGGACTCGGTCGCGCCGCCCCTCGCCATGACATGGGCCCTGCCGATGACAATGCCGGGGGACACGCCTATCCCCCTCATCAGCACGACTTCTTTTTTAGGATCATCAATCATCTTCGTCAAAACCGCGCTCTATAAGGTCGCCGAGCGAATGCAATGCCTCGGGTGAGTCCCTTCCGACCGCCCTTACCCTCACCTCGGAACCGCATGAGGCGGCCAGTATCAGTATGCCCATGATGCTCTTTCCGTTTACCTCCTGCCCGTCCTTCTCGACGTATATGTCGGAGTCGAATTTGCTCGCAAGCTGCACGAACCGGGAAGCGGCCCTGGCATGGAGACCAAACCTGTTTTTTATCGTGTAGACCCTTTCGACCGAACCGTGCTCAGCATTGATTATATCCGCTCTGTTTTCCAAATCCCGAAACTCCTTTAAGGAAATTGTCACCTATATGGTTCGCATCCCATTCACGATGCATGACCCTTTTTGTAGACCGCCGGTTCGGCCGACGGGAGGCTCCTTATGTCTATTCCCACGCCGAGGCCCTCAAGTCTCTCGATTATATCCTCGTCCTCGCCGCTGAGCATCACCGATGAAGTAACTTTCCTGCCGCTGCCGTTATGATGATGGACGTTGCCTATGTTAAGGGAGGTGAACCTGAATCCGCCTTCATAAAGCCTCATCGCGTCCCTGAGATCGCCCACAACCACTATCCCCCTCTCGGCGGCGAAATCCTCCTCCCCCCGCCCGCCTGATAACTCCTTTATCGTCCTTACCGTAACCTTCAGCCCCTCGTCCCCGCACGCGCTCATTACCGAGGCCCTCATGGCATCGCCCGCCGCCTCGTCGGACGCCACGACGAGGAGATTTGCCCTTAAAAATGGCACCCAGGCCCCGATTACCTGTCCGTGCAGGAGCCTGTCGTCCACGCGCACAAGCAGTATCATCTATTTGCCGCCCTTGAGCATCTCGCTCGCCAAGACTATGCTTTTGTGCCCGTGCTCCACCAGGAGCGAGGCGAGCTTTTTAAGCCCCATTCCCTCCCTGTTATTGAGGAACTTGATGATGAGCGGGAGGTTGACACCCGTTACAATCTCGACAACGCCCTCTTCCATGAGCGTCAGCGCGATGTTAGTCGGCGTCCCGCCGAACATGTCCGTGAATATAATCACCCCCTCGCCGCCGTTGACATCCCTGACTGCCGAGGCTATCATCTCCTTTATCTCCTCGCTCGTCCCGCGGTCCTTGACGCCGAGGGCGCGCACGCGGTCAACTTTCCCGGCTATGCCCGAGGCCTCCTCCAGAATGGTCCTGGCGAGATCACCATGCGTTACTATGACGGCCCCTATCATGCCTTTTCCATATCCCTGTGTCTTTTCTTGACAATGCCGTATTCAAAGCCTACGGCGCCGGCCATCTCTTCCACTATGACCACGGACCGGTGCCTGCCGCCGGTGCACCCGACGGCTATCGTCAGATAGGATTTCCCTTCTTTCCAGTAAAGCGGCATCAGATAGTCAAGCAGTCCCTTGAACCTCGCGATAAAGTCCGCCGTCTCCTTCCTCGCCATGACGAATTCCCTCACCGCCGCGTCCCTGCCGTCGAGTCCCCTCAGATCGTCCACGAAGTAAGGATTGGACAAGAACCTCACGTCCATCACTATGTCCGCGTCCGGAGGGACCCCCCATCGGTAACCGAACGAAAGGAGGTTTATGGTCATCTTCCCCATGCCCGCCGGGGAGGAAAAATAATCCCTTATGTACCCCTCGAGCTGGTGGACGTTGAAAACGCTCGTGTCTATCACCTTATCGGCATGGGCCTTCATGTCAATGAGAAGCTCCCTCTCGGCCCTTATCCCCTCAAGCGGGCTCGCCACGTGGAAAAGGGGATGGCGTCTGCGCGTTAAGCTGAAGCGCCTTACGAGAGAATCATCCGAGGCCTCGAGATATACGAGTTCCCCGACGCAACCCTCCTCTTTTACGGCGTGGAATATGGCCGGGAACTCCTTGAGAAACTCCCTCTCGCGCACGTCCACCACGGTGGCAACCTTCGTTATCTCGGAGGTCTGGGCCAGCAGTTCCAGAAATTTCGGCAAAAGGGTCACCGGCAGGTTGTCCACGCAGAAAAAACCAAGGTCCTCCAGCACCTTTATGGCGGTGCTTTTCCCCGCGCCCGAAGGACCGCTCAATACCACAAGACGGATCTCTTTCAAGCCTTTACCTTCCTTACGGGGACGGCCTTCGGCGCGGTCAGGTTTTCTATGAGTTCCCTGCTCGTTGAATAACCCATTATCTTCAGGAGCTGGTTCCTTGCGGCCACCTCGACTATCGCGGCGACGCTCCTTCCGGGGCTTACCGGCACCATCAGATAAGGAAGCCCCACGCCGAGTATGTCGGCCGTTTTCTGCTCAAAACCGAGCCTTTCGTAATCGCCCTTGGGGTCCCAGTTTATAAGCTCAACGACAAGGTCAAGCTGTTTTTTTTCCCTTATGGCCGTTATGCCGAACAGGTCCTTTATGTTCACTATCCCCACCCCCCTTACCTCGAGGTGGTAGGGTATGCGGTCGGAGCCCATGCCGAAAAGGGTAGACGGGTATATCCTCTTGACGATCACCACGTCGTCCGCGACAAGCCTGTAACCCCTTGAGACGAGTTCAAGGGCGCACTCGCTCTTGCCTATGCCGCTTCTTCCCTTTATCAGTATCCCCACGCCGAGCACGTCCACGAACACGCCGTGGACGACGACCGACGGGGCGAGCTTTTCCTCGAGGAACTTGATGATCCTCTCTATGAAGACCGATGACGACAGGGGCGAGGTCATAAGCGGCACGCAGTTTTTTCCGGCGAATTTACGAAGAGAAGCCGGTGGTTCCAACCCCCTGGTCATGGCTATGGCCGGTATGCACGGCTTCAAGACCCCGAGCGTCCGTTTCAAGCCCCGTCCGTCGAGGCTTTTTATGTACCCAATCTCGGCCGCGCCGAGTATCTGCACCCTGTCTAAGTGGAGTTCCTCCAGAAGCCCGGTTAAAAGCAGCCCGGGCTTCTGGACCCTGGACGTCGTAACCGCCCTGGACAGACCCTTGCCTCCGGCAACGCACTTAAGCGCCAGGGGCCTGTATTTTATCAGATCGGATATTTTTACGTCCATGTAACCTCCGGGCATCTTTCCGGCCCTGCCGGCCGGCACTCCGTCCTCGACGGCGCGGACGCGCCCCGGGGCTTCAGATGACCGCGTTTCTTAGCGACATCCTCCAGTCGCCCTCCATTATCACGCGGTATATATCGTCGCCGGTTGCAGCCTGTGTGAGGGCATTTCTTAAACCATTATCCTTCAAAAGACGCGATATGGCGGCCAGCACCTTCAGATGGGCGGCCGTGGAATGCTCCGGCGCCACAATAAGGAAGAAAAGGTGCACGGGCATCTTGTCGGTGGACTGAAAATCCACCCCCGGACTGCTTCTCGCGAACCCTACGACTATGGCGTCTATCCCCTTCACCTTGGCGTGCGGAATGGCAACGCCATACCCTATCCCGGTTGAGCCGAGCCGCTCCCTTTCGAGCAGCCTTTCCAACAGCCCCTCTCCGTCAAGGCCGCCTACCCTTGAGGCAAGCGCCGCCGACATCTCGGCCAGGGCCTCATGCTTGGTCCGTGCCTTCAACTCCGGTATTACGCACTCTTTGCTCAGGACGTCCGACACTCTCATTTTCGCTTACCCGCCATGCCCCGTAAACCCCAATAACCCGATGGGGATTGCAACGGCAAACCGTTGTTACCGCCCGGCGGCGGAAACTACTTCGTACGCGCCTCTATGAGGCCCAAGTCGCCGTCGCCGCGCCTGTAAAGCACGTTTATGTTGCTTGTCGCGGAATCGGTGAACACCAGAAAATCGCGTTCGTCCATCTCCATCTGCATGGCCGCCTCTTCAAGCGACATCGGCTTTGCAAAGAGGTTTTCGGTCTCAACTATCCGCGGAGTTTTTTTTTGCTCGCCCGTGGCCGCGGCCTGGACGTCGCCGGCGGCTGGGGCCGCGCCGGCGGCCTTGTGGTTCTTCACCTTTTCCTTGTGTTTCCTTACCTGTTTTTCGAGCTTGTCAAGGGCCATGTCTATCGCCGAATACATCTCCTGCGTGGAGGTCTTCGCCTTTATCGAGAGGTTTTTGGCCACTATCGTGGCCTCGGCGATATGCCGTATCTTCTCCACCGACAGGACCCAGTGGACCTCTGCCGGACTAACGAGATACTTCCCGAGGCGCTCCGATTTCTGCCCGGCATAATTCTTCAGCGCCTCGGATGAATCCATGTGTCTAAAGGTAACGCTCACCTGCATGATTGCCCTCCGTTTATTGGATTAAAATCCTGATACGAACGCAATAAATGTCTTGACGGCGCGCCGCATAAGGCACGCCTCAAGGTTTTCATCTATTCTCAGTAGTGGCTCTTCCTTCTGTTGGACGGCTGAAGCCCAAGCTCTTCGCGGTATTTGGCCACGGTCCTGCGCGCAATAGCCACCAGGGACTCCCTGAGCCTTTCCGCTATCTGCTGGTCGCTCAACGGGTTTTCGCAGTCCTCGCCCTCTATAAAGGACTTTATCTTCTCCTTTATGTACTCCACCGTTACGTCGCTCCCGTCGGATGAGTTCATGCCGCTTGAAAAAAAATACTTCAGCGCGAACACCCCCCTGGGGGTCTGCGCGTATTTGTTGGCCGTGACGCGGCTCACCGTGGACTCATGCATGCCTATGTCGTCGGCGACGTCCTTGAGGACAAGCGGCCTTAAATACTTAAGCCCCATGTCGAAGAACTCCCGCTGGAACGCCACGATGCTCTCAACCACCCTTTTCAAGGTCTTCTGCCTCTGGTGGACGCTCTTTATGAGCCAGAGGGCCGCCTTAAGCCTCTCCTCTATGTAACCTTTTGCCTTGGAGGCCCCGTCCCCGGCGAGCATTTTTTTGTAATAGGGGCTTATCCTGAGTTTTGGCATGCCATCCTCGTTCAGCAGCACGACGTATTCGCCGTCCACCTTCTCGATGTATGCGTCCGGTATGATGACCCGTGCCTCGTCCGTGCCGAAACCCGCTCCGGGCACGGGCTTGAGCGACCCGGTTATAACCCCGGCGGCCTCCACGACCCCCTCCACCGGTATGCCCATCTCCTTTGAGATGGCCCTGTAGTTTTTGCCCGCGAGCAGGTCGAGGTGCTTCAATATTATCTCCTCGACCACGGCGTTCCTTTCAGGGAGCCTCCGGGCCTGCAGATAGAGGCATTCCCTCGTGGTCCGAGCGCCCACGCCCGGCGGATCAAGCTCCTGTATGAACTCGAGCACTGCCGACGTCTCCGCCGCATCCACCCCTATGAGTTCGGATATCTCTTCGACCGTCCTGTTTTTATAGGTCTCCTCGTCCAGGGCTCCCTTTTCAAGCAGCCTCAAGTAACCGCCCTCATCAATATTGCCTATTATGAACTCGCCTATCTTTTTCTCGTTTCCGCTGAGGTGCGAGCAACTCAACTGCCATAAGAGATGCTCCCTGAGGCTCGTGCCGGTGGGCTGGGCCTTTTCATAGAAATCCGTATCGTCTCTTTCGCTGAAATCCAGGCGGGGCCGCCCGCCGTATTCGCCGGAGGCCTCAATATAGTCCTGCCACTGCGGCTCGAGCTTTGCCTCCGGAACCGTAGACGCCTCGGCGGTTTCCTCCGCGCCGCCGGTTTCTTCAAGGACGGGGTTTTTCTCAAGCTCCTCTCTTACGGTGTCTACAAGCTCCTGCCTCGTAAGCTGAAGGAGCTTGATGGCAAGCCTCAGCTGCGGGGTCAGAAGGAGTTTCTGTGTAAGCCTCAGTTCCTGTTTAAGTTCATAGCCCATGGTCTCTGAGAATTCCCGCTGTCTGTCCTGTTGAGGATGAGAGACGCCTCTTTATATATTATCGTCACGCGGCCGGCCATAATTTAACGCAGGGCGCGCGTAAACCAGCATCCTACATCTTGAACCTTTCTCCGAGATACGCGTCCCTCACCTCGCGGCTTTCCAATATCTCCCGCGGGGTCCCGTCCTTCAGGATGCTCCCCCTGTCTATGATATACGCCCTGTCGCATATCCCCAGGGTGGCGCCGACGTTATGGTCCGTCACCAGTATCCCTATGCCTTTTTCCCTGAACCCGAGCACCATGTCCTGTATGTCGGAGACCGCGATGGGGTCTATGCCGGAAAAAGGCTCGTCGAGCAAAAGAAACGACGGTGAGTTTACGAGCGCCCTCGCTATCTCCACCCTCCTCCTTTCCCCGCCCGAAAGCGCGTATGCCTTAACGTCCGCGATGTGCCCTATCCCGAGTTCGGTCAAAAGTCCGTCCAGGCGCCCCTCGGCCTCCCTCTCCGGCATGTCGAGAAATTCCAGGATGGCCTTTATGTTTTCCCTGACCGTAAGTTTTCTGAATACCGACGGCTCCTGGGCGAGATACCCGATGCCGCGCCTTGCCCTCTCGTACATGGGCATGCCGGCTATGTCCTCACCGCCGAGGCATACCGACCCCGCGTCCGGGGCCACCAGCCCGACTATCATGTAAAACGTCGTGGTCTTGCCCGCCCCGTTGGGCCCTAAAAGCCCAACGACCTCCCCGGAGGAGACGGAAAGGGTAATTCCGTCAACGACCTTCCTCCCCTTGAAAGACTTAACGAGGCGCTCCGCACTTAAACTCTTCACTATCCTCTTTTTCCAGGCACTGGCCGCCGGGCATTATGGTCGCCCTGACCCTGCCGCCGCTTGGCCCCTCCACGGTGACCCTGTCGTCGTCAAGGAAAAACGTTATCCTCTCCCCCTCCACGACGTCGGAGCACTGCCTTGCCCTGGCATGGCCGGTTATGACGATGGCCCTACGCGCCCTGTCGTACACGGCCTTCTCGCCCCTGGCCCTTTTATTCTCACGGACCATCCTCACGTTGCCAGCGGCGGTCATCTCCTTTATCTCTTCGGATTCGTCGTAATAGACACGAAGCTCGTCGGCGCAGAGGTTGTAATCCTCCTCGGCTACGACGTTGCCGCGGAACACGACGAGTCTGCCCTTACGGTCGCCCTCCATCGTATCGGACGTGACAATGACGTTCTTTTTATCTTTTTTGTCCCGCCCGACCGGCCTGCCAGCCGGCCCTGCCGGCCTATCCTGCGCCGCGGCCGAACCCGGAGGAACCGCAAAAGCAATGGAAAGACAGAACGCCGCGAGGAAAAACAGTCCACCATGCGGGGAAGACAGCTTAAATAGCCGCA
>JACRCI010000094.1 GCA_016219105.1 Deltaproteobacteria bacterium
CCGGGAGTATCCTTACTTTTTTCATATATGGATGGGAGATTATACACCCGGGGCGAGCGGCCTGTAAAGCGCAACCCGTCCGCAAAGAGTTGCGAATTGCCATGCAACCCAAAAAATGGGATGGCCCGTGTCAGCAAAAAAACCTCACAGGGATAATCGGGATGTGTCCCTAATTATCACTAATTATCAGTGGGATAGGCTTACTCAATGTTTCACGTGGATTTAGTTGGACAACACCGATAGAATAGTTTGTTCGAATTTTCCGTTCGGTTGACAAGTAGTGCTTACCTTCTATCATTATCAGATTTACCTGTCAAATAAAAATAGTCGCTGTCCCTATTTTCTAGGAATAAAAAACGCCCCGCCGGAAACGGCGGGGCGTCAAGTCCGGCGCAAGATGACGGATGTCGGGCTCGCGGCGAGGTCAAGAAGGCTATCTCAGGCAGAGCTTCCTCGGACGGATGCCCGCCGAGTGGTCCTTGGGCGGCGAGTATTCCATCAGCAATGCAAGCCTGCCCTGTTTTTTCAGTCTCGAATATATCCGCACCCACGCGCATTCGTTTTCCGTGTTGACCTCGCACATGCCGTTTGCGACGCCGCCGCACGGCCCGTTTAAAAGGCCCTTCGGGCATTCCGTGTGCGGGCATATCCCGCCGGTGGAGTCGAGAACGCATTCGCCGCAGAGGGAGCACCCCTCGAAAAACCTGCCCTGACTCTCCACCACGGCGAGAAAGGTCGTGTCCAGGGCCGGCAGGATCGGCTGGGTTTCGTCGGCGTTTGAGGCCACGGTCTTTACGCCGGCCCCGCAGGCGAGCACCACCACGGCGTCGGCCCTGCCGGCGGCCGGGTTTGTCCGGTATTCCTTCCTTACGAGCTGGTTATAGCAGGTCTCGTCCAAGAGCGAACTCCCGGTGACCTCGTAGCCGTTATCCCTGAGCATCGCCGCCATCTCAACGAGTTCCCTCTCCCCGCCGGTGCGGCACTGCTCGGCGCACGAGCCGCACCCGAAGAGGTGGACGGTCTTTTTGCCCTTGAGCCTTTTGAGTATGTCTTGAGCGGCCTTTTTTTTCGTGATAATCATAGCTTAAGCCGTCCCCTTTCTCCTTGCGGCCTCCACGGTGTTGGAAAGGAGCATGGCTATCGTCATGGGGCCCACGCCGCCGGGCACGGGCGTTATCCAAGAGGCTTTTTTAGAGGCTGTTTCGAACTCCACGTCGCCCGTAAGCCCCTTTTCCGTGCGGTTTATCCCGACGTCTATCACGATTGCGCCGGGCTTTATCCAATCGCCTTTTACAAACCCGGGTTTTCCTATGGACGCGACCACTATATCGGCAGAGGCGACCTTTTCCGGCAGGTTCCGCGTCTTCGAATGGCAGACGGTCACGGTAGCGTTCTTCTGGAGCAGCATAAGGGCCATGGGTTTTCCGACGATGTTGCTCCTTCCCACGACCACGGCGTCCTTTCCGGCAAGGCTTGCGCCGGTTGTATCGAGGAGTCTCATAACCCCGGCCGGGGTGCACGGCTCGAAGGTGGGCCTGCCGATTGCGAGCCTTCCGACGTTAAAGGGGTGGAAGCCGTCAACGTCCTTTTCCGGAGAGATCGCCTCTACGACCGCGTGCCCGTCGAGGTGATCGGGAAGAGGCATCTGCACGAGTATTCCGTGCACCGATGGGTCGTTATTCAATCGCGATATGAGGCTTAGGAGTTCTTTTTGCGTGGTTTTTGCGCTCAGGGTGTGCTGGAATGAGCGTATGCCGGCCTCGGCGCACGCCTTACCCTTGTTTCTTACGTATACGGCGGACGCGGGGTCGTCGCCGACCAGAACCACCGCAAGGCCCGGGACAAGCCCCTTTTCCCCGAGCCGTTGGACCTCGCCTCTCAGTTCTTCCCGTATTTTTCTGGCAATGGCCTTGCCGTCTATTATCCGGGTCATGGTTTAAAAAGTATACTTTAAAAAACAGGGGCTTGTAAAGCGAGTTTTGCTTTAACAGCTCAATCAGTCAGCCCCGGACAAGCTTCGGGGAATTAAACTCAGAAAGGGGATTAAGGCCGATACCGCCCCGTACGCCTCAATCCCGCATAATCTCGCTGTCACCCTGAATTTATTTCAGGGTCTAAACTTGTGCTGAACTCGTTTCAGTATATGAGATGCTGAACCGAGTTCAGCATGACAGTATTTCCGCCGGGAATTAAACCCCGAACGGGGATTAACGATGAAGGCATCGCACCCTGCCTTGACAAATTCCTAAACCCCTGTATGCTTGAAGCATAGAAAGAGAGGAGGTAATTATGAGCACATTCTGGAGCAGGGTAAAGGAAGACCTTAAGAAAGCCGCGCAGGAAGGGTGGGATGTCGTAAAGGAGGGGGCAAAGGTTACGGCCGAGAAGAGCGAAGCGGTCGCGAAGGTGGTAAAGCTCCGCTACGACGTGCACAAATGCCATAAAAGGGCGGAAAAGCTCTTTTGCGATCTCGGCGGGGCTGTCTACGATATGGCAAAGCCCCCGTATGAAAATCCCCTTTCAAAGCCCGATGTCACCAGGCTCGTCGAGGAGATAAAGGGGATAGAGGCAGAGGCGGCGAAACTCAAGGCAGAGATAGAAGCGATAAGGAAAAAAGAGCCGGCCAAGGTCTGAAAACAGGCGGGTCGCCTGGCAATACCCGGCGAAAGGAACCCTACCTGTGGCATCTTTTATGTCCCTTGGTGCGGTTTTGGCCGGCGGACGGGTAAGGGTTTTGGATTGGGTTGTGGAAATGAGGATTGCTCCCGCAATCCGTCTCATAGAGAAGACCCTCGAATATGATAATGTGCCTTCTTGAATCTCCGGAAGACCGCTTCCCGGAGATTTTCTTTTCCTTTCTGATAAAGGCAAAGACCCCGGCCTTCCTTATACGGAGGACAGCTTAGAGTGGAAAGCGTTCCGTTACTCAGAGACATAATAATCCTCATGGGTATTTCCATCCCCATAAGCATCGTTCTTACGAGGGCGGGGCTGCCCACGGTAGTCGGGTTTCTCGTAACCGGCGTCATCATAGGGCCTTACGGCTTCAGGCTCGTGACCGAAACGAATACGGTCGAGACGCTCGCGCAGATAGGGGTGGTGCTTCTCCTTTTCACCATAGGGCTTGAGTTCTCGGCGGGAAGGATGCTCAAGATACGGCGCGAGGCCGTGCTCGGCGGCGGGCTGCAGATAGCCCTTACGGTATTTTTCGTCTGGGGCCTCGCGACCATCATGGGGCTTAAGTTTCAGACGGCCCTGCTTTTGGGCTTCATAATATCACTGTCTTCCTCGGCCATAGCGCTGAAGCTCCTCGTGGACAGGGGCGAGGTCAACTCCGCGCACGGCAACCTCTCCACCGGGATACTGCTTTTTCAGGACATAAGCGTGGTGTTGATGTTCATGGTCGTCCGGGGCATTGGCAATCTGCCCGTTGGTCTCGCCGGCCAATTAGGCGGCGGCGCCGTGACCGCGATAGCGAAAGAGCTCGGCATAGCGCTTGTCGCGGTATTTCTCATAGTATTGGCCGTAGCCTACGTTGTCCCGAAACTCTTCCGCGAGGTCGTAAAACTCAGGAACAGGGAGGTCTTCATCCTGACGACGGTCTTCGTGTGCCTGGGCACCGCGTGGATCGCCTCGATGGCCGGGGTTTCGCTCGCCCTCGGAGCCTTCATAGCCGGGCTTGTCATATCCGAGTCCGAATACGCGAACCAGATAGCGGCCGATGTCCTTCCAATGAGAGACACGTTCGGTTCGCTCTTTTTCATCTCCATCGGGATGATGCTCGACACCGGATATCTCGTCGCGCATCTGCAATGGATAGCGCTTTTCACGGCCGCGGTGTTTTCCACGAAGGCCCTCGTCCTTGCGGCCGTCGGCAGGGTTTTGAGATACCCTCTGCGCCTTTCAATCGTCGTCGGGCTTAACCTCGCGCAGATAGGCGAGTTCTCCTTTATCCTCATGAAGATGGGCGAGGACTACGGGCTTATGCCGCCCAGCCTCTATCAGGCGACCCATGCCGTGGCCGTCCTCGGCATGGCGGTCACGCCTTTTGTATTCCAGCGGAGCGCGTTCGCCGCCTCTTCCATCGGACGCCTTTTTAGAGGGAAGGATTCAAGGGCCGCGACGGATGTCCCCAAAACGCATCTGTCGAATCACGTGGTGATAGTCGGCTACGGGCTTAACGGCCGGAACCTCGCGCGCGTTCTGAAAGAGACCGGCATAGAGCACCTCGTGATGGACATAAACTCCGACAGGGTTAAAAAGGCGAAAAAAGACGGCCACCGGGCGTCATTCGGGGACTCCGGCCACCCGGAAATCTTAAAAAAGGCTGGCATGGAAAAGGCGAAGATGCTGGTGGTGGGCATTACAGACCCGGTTTCAACGAGGATGACCGTCAAGACCGCGAGGGATTTGAATCCCTCGGTCACCATCATAGTGAGGACCCGTTATATTGACGAGGTGGAGGAGCTTTACCGGCTCGGCGCGAACGAGGTCATACCCGAGGAATTCGAGACGTCGGTCGAGATATTCGCGAGGGTGCTCAAGGACTACCGCGTCCCGGGCAACATCATACAGAACCAGATAGACCTCGTCAGGGGCGAGGGTTACGCGATGCTGAGGAACCCGTCCCTTTCGGGCGAGAGACTCGCGCGGCTCGCCTCGATACTCGAGACGAGCGTCATGGACACCTATTTCGTGGAAAAGGGCTCGTCCGTGGACGGCAGAACCCTGGGCGAGCTTGACATAAGACGCGCTACCGGCGGGGCGACGGTCATGGCCGTCGTGAGAAAGGGCAAGGCACATACGAACCCTAAAGGTGATTTCAGCATGGCGGCGGGCGACATGCTCGTTTTGCTGGGAAGCCACGCCGAGCTCGACAGCGCGATGAAGATACTGAATTCCCTTAAAGCCTGAAGTCCTTGCCCGCGAACTGTATGTTCGCCGGGTCGTCGCACCGGGGAGGGGATACGGCGTGTACGCCCCCGCACTTCGGGCATTTTCCGACAAAGGTTTTAAGTATGAACGGCTCGCCGCAGCCCTGGCATTTAGCCTGAAGCCCGCCGTTCGGTACGGGCGCGTTGGCGACCCCTCCGCCGTGGGCCTGAAGCACGAACTCGACCAGGTCGCGCCCCTCGGAAAACGGCCCCTTGCCGTCCCCGCACCCTGTTCCGCATTCGCTCATGTTAAAACCTCCTTTTTGAAATTTTTCCGTCCCGCGGCCTCCTTATGGCCGGGGCGCGGTGGAATCGCGCTTCGTTAAATAAACACTATACCATAAGACCGTCCGGTGGTGAACAAAAATCTGTAACGCCAAAGTAATAATGTCCTATTCTGCCAAAGTAGAAATGTCCTGTTTTGGAGTTGCTATAATGCCCTGTTTTGAAGGAGGGCGTTATGGCGGAGGACATTTTGAGGATGAGCCGGAAGGAACTGAAGC
>JACRCI010000095.1 GCA_016219105.1 Deltaproteobacteria bacterium
GAAGGCACCCATGAGTGGAGGATCGGCTACAACGAGCGCCGTCCCCATGACGCCTTGGGAGATATGACGCCGTGTGAGTATCGCCAAAACAACGCCGGAAACTCTACTTTAAAACTGTCTACTTGACAGGGAAGCTTACGAATTAAACCCCTAACATGGATTGAAAACCTTACCTTTACATGGGTTGAATGAAAAACAGGACAATCCTGCTCCCTTCCATCGCGGACGTAATCTTCGTCATCCTCTTTATCTCTCTTTCGTTCAGGGGCGCGGGGCTCCTCGGTGACGGCGACACCGGCTATCACATCCGCGCCGGCGAATACATGATAAATACCCTTTCGGTGCCAAAAAACGACATCTTCTCCTTTCTGTCGCCTCCACTCCCGTGGACGGCCCACGAATGGCTCTCCGAGGTGATAATGGCCCTCGTCCACAGGGTCTCCGGCCTTACGGGCATTGTTCTGTTTTTCGCCTTTCTCATCTCTTCGGTCTATTTCCTCCTCTTTAAGACAATCAGGTCCCGTAACCACGATATCCTCGCGGCCGCGGCAGTCACCATCCTTGTCACAGGCTCCTCCACCATACACTGGCTGGCGCGGCCCCATGTATTCTCGCTCCTTTTAACGGTTATATGGTATCACCTCCTCGACGGCTTCCAGTACCAGGGCAAAAACCGCCTCTACCTGCTTCCCGCGCTCATGCTCCTGTGGGTCAACCTGCACGGAGGGTTCATCCTCGGACTGATGCTCACCGGGGTCTATCTCTCCGGCAATATACTGGACGGCCTTTTCCGCGCGGACGATGAGAGGAAAAAATGCGTCCAGAGGGCCAAAAACCTCGCCCTATGCCTTGCCGCCTGCCTCGCGGCATCCCTCGTAAACCCCCACGGATGGCGCATACTGCTCTTTCCCTTCGAGATAGCCTCGAATAAATTCATAATGGACAGCATAAACGAGTTCCTGTCGCCGAACTTCCATAACGTCGCGCTGTTTAAGTACATGATTTTACTGGTGATAGCCGTGTTCGCGATCTCAAAGGCCTCGCTGAACGTCATAGAGATTATCCTTGTGACGCTCTTTACGAACATGGCCCTCTATTCCGCGAGGCATATCCCGCTTTTCGGCATCATAGTCCTGCCCGTTATAACGAGGCAGATGGACCTTATAATCGCCCGGGGGCATGGCCTCGCCGCAGGCGGGTTGGTTGAGAGGTTCTTTGATATCTTCAGGAAAAAATCCGAGGGCATCGCCTCGATGGACGGGTGCGCGCGAGGTTATCTATGGCCCGCGATAACGGTTATGGCCGTTATCGCGTTTTTCGCCGCCGGGACAGGCAAGGCCGGTGGGTTGGCCGGCAAGGCAGACTGGCTGACCGGCGGGCAGGAGATGGAATATAAATTCGACGGCAAGAAACTGCCCGTGGAGGCCGTTGAGTTCATGAAAAGGGAGAATATCCCGGGCAACATGTTCAACAACGACGAGTTCGGCGACTACATCATCTATGCGGCCTGGCCGCGGTACCGGGTGTTTTTCGACGGCAGAAGCGACATGTACGGGGAGGCCATGCTCAGGGAGTATTTCAAGATAATCTGGATAGAGCCGGGATGGGACGGGGTCCTCAAAAAATACGACATAAACTGGATAATATACAATTCCGGCTCCGCGCTTTCGCAGTTCCTGCTTCAAAGGCGCGACTGGAGGCTCATATACTCGGACGGCGTGGCGGACATCTTCGTGCGGGATACGGCGGAGAACAGGGGGTTAACGGAAAAATACAAAGACACAAAGCCGGTTGAAGGAAAATAACCCGGCCGATTGGAATTGAAAGGAACGAGAAAGGAAATATTGCGGGGTTGCACAGGCATAAGAAAAAGGGATTACGGCGACGCCGTAACCCCTTGAATTTACTGGTAGCGGGGACAGGATTTGAACCTGTGACCTTCGGGTTATGAGCCCGACGAGCTACCGGACTGCTCCACCCCGCGTCAGAATGTTACAGCATATCAAAATTCAATCGGTGTGTCAAGCGGCCGAGGTAATTCCAAGAAAAATCTGTAACGCCAAAGTAATAATGTCCTATTCTGCCAAAGTAGAAATGTCCTGTTTTGGAGTTGCTATAATGCCCTGTTTTGAAGGAGGGCGTTATGGCGGAGGACATTTTGAGGATGAGCCGGAAGGAACTGAAGC
>JACRCI010000096.1 GCA_016219105.1 Deltaproteobacteria bacterium
CCAGACGCTTACGGACATGGGCGAGATGATGGAGGTGACGATAGACCCGGTGCGCAAGCACTACGACCCCAACCCGCGGCTTCACCATCACGTGGTGTGCAAGGAGTGCGGCAGGATAGGGGACGTGTTCGCGGATTATTCGTCTGTCCTGACCCTTCCCGGCGAGGTCTCAAGGGAATTCACCGTGACGGGCAACCATGTGGATTTTTACGGGGTTTGCGATAAATGCAGAAGTTAAAGGACCGGCGCCCGGCACGGTAAGGGCGCAAACAAAAAAACTAAAAATAAAAAAGAAGGAGGTAGCGAGTATGTACGAGGCAAGGATTCAGGCGGAGGCGCCGGATTTCACGGCCCAGGCGGTAATGCCGGACGGGGCTATCAAGGAGTTGAGGCTTTCGGGTTACAGGGGCAAATACATCGTTTTGTTTTTCTACCCACTCGATTTCACCTTCGTCTGTCCGACCGAGGTCGTAACGCTGAGTGACAGGATAGGCGAGTTCAAGGAGAGGAACGCGGAGGTGATAGGGGTTTCGGTGGACAGCCCCTACGCGCACATCGCGTGGAGGAACACCCCGCGTAAAAAGGGCGGCGTGGGAGAGATAAGCTATCCGCTCGTTGCCGACCTCGACAAAAGCATAAGCGCCAGATACGGGGTGCTGCTTGAAAAGCCCGGGATCGCGCTGAGGGGTCTTTTCATAATAGACAGGGAGGGCAAGCTCCGCCATATCACGGTAAATGACCTGCCGCTGGGAAGGAACGTGGACGAGGTGTTGAGGGTGATAGACGCGGTCCAGTTCTATGAAAAGAACGGCGAGGTTTGCCCGGCGAACTGGCACAAGGGCGAAAAGGGCATGAAACCCAATCAGGAAGGGCTGGAGAAGTACGCGGCCGCCAATTTTTAGCCGTTAGCGGGAAATGGACGAAAGGAGCGTCGTATGAAAAGCTTGAGCGTTGATACGTTGACACGGCATCGTTACGAGACCTGCGGTGGGACGGAAAGGCAGTGGAGGAAAGACGCCTCCGAGGGCGAGAATGCGATGTTCTACTTCAAGACCATAAGTAAGCGCCCCCTGTTGACGGCCGAAGAGGAAAATGTCCTTTCCGGCAAGATCGCCTCCGGAGACGCGAACTCGCGCGACAGGATGATAGAGGCCAACCTGCGCCTTGTGATAAGCATCGCGAGACGCTACGCCGGAAGGGGGCTCTCGCTGCAGGACCTGATAGAAGAGGGCAATATCGGGCTTATAAAGGCGGTGGAGAAGTTCAGGGCTGGAAAGGGATGCAGGTTTTCAACCTACGCCACCTATTGGATACGGCAGGCGGTTGAAAGGGCCATCTTGAACCAGGTCGCGGTCGTGAGGGTGCCCATCCACGTCGCCAACGACGTGTCGAGGATGATCAAGACCTCGGCCGAATTGGGAAGGAAGCTCAAGAGGGAGCCAACCGTCATGGAGGTTTCGGCGAAGATGGGGGTGAGCGGCAGGTACATAAAAAAACTGTCCACGGTGACGCGCAGGACATGCTCGGTCGACTCGGCCCTCAACGGCTCAACCGACGAGACGCTGCTTGACAGGCTCGAGGACGAAAAGTTCCCGGGAGCGGCTGAGCTTATGAGCACCGGGGACAGGGAGGAGCGGCTGAAACAGTGGCTGGGCGGGCTTGAGGACGGCGAGAGGAAGGTCATAACCCTGAGGTTCGGGCTCGAAGGGGAGAGCGAAACGCTCAACAGGATAGGCGAACGGTTCGGCGTCACAAGGGAGAGGATACGCCAGATAGAGGTCAGGGCGCTCAATAAGCTTAAAAAGATGGGCGAGGCCGATCACATAACCTCAATTGACGCCATATAGGGAAGCACCGCAAAACCCTCCCCCATAAATTTATGGGGGAGGGTTTTTTTTGGTTTGAGAAAACTCGGTGATGTATTATCATAATGCCCGTATGGTGCTATGATCCGCATCAACTCAATAAAAAAGCTGAGGGGGCATCCCAATGCATATACCCGACGGCTATCTCGGCCCAAAGACCTGCGCGCTTTTTTATATATTCATGTTCCCGGTGTGGTCGGCGTCCGTCAGGAGGGTTGAGAAGGAGGTTTCGGCGAGGGGAACGGCGCTTTTCGCCTTTGCCGCCTCGTTCGCGTTCGTCATAATGATGTTCAACTTTCCGGTGCCGGGCGGCACAAGCGGCCATATAGTCGGCTCGGCGCTATTAGCCATCACGCTCGGGCCGTGGTACGGCTGCATGGCCGCGACGCTCGCGCTTTTTCTTCAGGCCGTCCTTTTCGCCGACGGCGGCATCACGGCCTTCGGCGCGAACTCATTCAACATGGCCTTTCTCATGAGTTTTTCCGGTTATTACCTCTACCGGCTCTTCGCCGCGGGAGCCCCGGGCAATAGGAGGAGGTTCGCGGCGGCATTCGCGGCCGCTTATATCGCGGTGAATATCGCCGCGCTCGCCGCGGCGATTGAACTCGGGGTCCAGCCGGCCATTGAACATGACGTGATGGGAAGGCCCCTTTACTCGCCCTACCCGATGGCCGTATCAATACCGGCCATGATGGTCCCGCATCTTCTTTTTTTCGGCCCTGTCGAGGGGATAGGCACCGCGCTCATTGCGGGCTGGCTCGCCCGGGCACCGGCACGGCCGGCTGGCTGGAACGTGGTGCTCCCCGCAACGACCCGGGCCGGCCGGGCGCCGCTAAGAGCGTTGTGGGTCTTGCTTTTTATAACTATAATACTTACCCCGCTGGGGCTTATCGGGCTTAAAGGCACTCCGTGGGGCGAGTGGGGTAAGGAGGAGTTCTCAAGGGTCGTCGGGAGGGGGGCTACGTGCCAGAGGGCATGTCACGGTTAGGCGGCCTCTGGGGCGGGCTCATGCCGGGTTACGGCGTCGGGTGGCTGAATCCCTCGCTCGGCTACATACTTTCCGCGCTTACCGGAAGCGCGCTGGTTATCCTGACCGTCTATCTGCTGGGGATGTTATGGCGCCGCCGGTGAACCAGCCGTCCTCGACGGCCAACCAGCCGGCCTCGCCGGTGAAACTTCCGCAGTGGTACGCCACCGCCGGGCGTCTGAAAAGGCCGGACGCCGATATAAGGGACGGTTTTGTGGAAAAAAACCTGATGTCAGTCGCCTCGTTTATGAAGGGTATCGTCGCGCCAGCCCGAGCGCCCTTAAAGGCCGGCCTGTTGCAGGCTGTAACCCCGCCGGCGAGGGTTGCCGGTGTCGGGGTCCTTGTTTTGAGCGGCGCGTTCACAAGGGGCGTTACCGGGATTTCGGCCCTTATTTTTTTAACGCTCGTCATCGCCGTGCTTTCGCGCGTGGAACTCTCCGCGCTTTTTAAAAGGGCGGCTCCGGCCGTTCTATTTACGGCCTTCGTGTCCGCGCCGGTCTTTTTCAGGTTTTTCACGCCCGGGACCGTGCTTTTCGGCCTCGGCGCGTTCGGCTACCGGGCCGATGTTACGATGGAGGGGGTAAGGGTCGGCGGGATTCTTATAATGAGGGTCTTCACGATGGTCTCGTTCTCCTCCCTGCTTTTCCTTGCGGCAAGGGAGAGGGATTTTTTCAGCGGATTGAGGGGGCTCGGCGTGCCGGAGTTCTTCGTGACCGCGCTTTTTATGACCTTCAGATACATATTCGTGTTCCTGAGGCTGGTCGAGGAAACGCACCTTGCGAGAAAATCGAGGGTGATGGCCCCGGTTAAATCCAGGGATTCGAGGACGTGGTTTGCCGTAATCTCCGGGTTTATGCTCGAGAGGGCGCTTAAGTTCTCGGAAGAGGTTAATATGGCCATGATATCGAGAGGGTTTACCGGCGCGATAAGGACCCGTAGAACTCCCCCTCTTAAGGGCGCGGATTATCTGTGGCTTGGTTTTACGTCTTTCGTTTTCTTCCTTTCTCTCGGAGGCTCGTAGCTTACCGCCATGGCGGAAGAGGTCTACAGGCTTGAGCGCGTATCTTATCGCTACGGCGACGTCGTGGCCCTCAGGGCGATTGACCTTGTCGTCAGCGTTGGTGAGAGCGTGGCGGTCCTCGGCGCCAACGGCAGCGGCAAATCCACGCTTTTAAAGATCCTCGACGGCCTCTACTTCCCCACTTCCGGCACAGTAAGTTTTTTCGGCAGGCAGCTTAAGAAGGGCTTGAACCCGAGGGCGCTGAGGGAGAGGGTGGGTTTCGTCTTTTGCGAGCCGGATTTTCAGCTTTTCTGCCAGACGGTCTTTGACGAGGTATCCTTTGGCCCCCTTCAGCTCGGACTTCCCGAGGAGGAGGTAAGGCGGAGGGCCGAGGATATCCTCTCGCTTTTAGGTCTCTCGGCGCTGAGGGAAAGGCCGCCTTACAGCCTCTCCAGCGGGGAGAAAAAAAGGGTCGCTATCGCCTCGGTCCTTTCGATGAACCCGGACGTTTTGCTCCTCGACGAGCCCACAACCGGCCTTGACCCCAGGACGCAGGTCTGGCTCATGGAACTTTTGATCGAGCTTAAGAGGCTTAAAAAGACCTCGGTCATAGCCACCCATGACTTGAGCCTCGCCTGGGACGTATCCGACAGGGCGGTCGTGCTCAACGAGGACCACGGGGCCGTCGCCGACGGCCTTGCCCCAGGGATACTGCGCGACAAAAAACTCCTGCTGAGCGCGAACCTCATACACGAGCACGCGCACAGACACGGAGAAACCGTTCACACGCACAGTCACGGCCCGTTCTCGGTACACAACGAGCACGAATCATAGGGGTGGAATGAAAAAAAGGCTTACATAGCGGCTCGCTTAAGGGAGACCTACCCCGCGCACGAATCATAGGGGTGGAATGAAAAAAGGGCTTACGGCGGCTAAACTTCTTTTTTTTCGTGGTAGAGTCTAAGAAGTCCTTCGTCCGCGTGCGTGAATCTTATCCCCATGCCGGTTTTCACGTGCCTCACGAGCCCGGGCGGCGCTTTTTTCGCCCATACGACGGTCCCCTCCGCGTTGAATACGCTGCCGCCGAGCTCTATGACCATGTAAAGCCTCGTGCCGGGCGTGAAGACCTTGTTCGTCTTTATGCAGACCCCGGTGTCCGAAAGGTCGGTTATAAAAGAGACGAACTCGGGCGGTTTTTGCGTCCCGTATTTTACGACGTTCCTGAAGGCGACCCTTTTACTGACCCTTGCGGGATTATCCATAATTTTACTGATTTTGAGATTTGATTTTGCAACGATAAAGTTAATAAAACCGGTATTGCGAGCCCACCACGCAAGTCCGGAGACTCTAACATAATTCCGTTATTGTGTAAAGGGTTACGCTCCCGCTCCGCCTCTCAGTTTTGTCTTGACCCATTCCGACCAATTCCGTTATAATATTATTTTGACAGGCTTTATGCAGGGCTTGTTGCGGTTTTTGTTAAAAAAGGGGCGGGTTTTTCAGGGGCGCCCGGCATACGGCCGGCCGCAAAGGCAAAAACTGTCCGTGTCCACAAAACCTTCAGGGCCGTTCATAATATAAAGTGGGCCGGCTGGCGCAATATAGTCTTGAATAGTCTCTGTCTCTAAAACCCTCCTTGCGAAATTTTTTAGAAAAATCTCGTTAAATGAACCCGGCTGTCCAACCCGGCGTTCGGTTCTCGGCCGCGGTTGACTTCGCCGCGGAAAACTGAGGAGAATACGGTGTTTAACGTCTTTACGGCTTTTATAACGCTCGCGATAGTTTCTTTGAATTTTATCCAGCCTTCATTTGCCGGGGACGCCCCTTCCAGGGATACCGGCTCGGTGAAGGGTCTGATTATCCGGCTGGATAAGGAATACAGGCTTCTGAACGAAGAGCTGAGGAAGCTGGACGACTACGTAAGGGAATTTCCAGCCACGACCCTGAATCTTACCGTTACAAAAGGCGACGTTGAGGCAAGGCTCGTATCGGTAGAGATACGGGACAATGACAGGCTGGTCGCGAGCCACATATACACCTCGCTCGAAAACGACGCGATGAGGGCCGGGGGCCGGCACCAGATATACGACGCGGAGACGTCCCCGGGCGTCCACAGGTTCAGGGCGGTATACTATTGGACGGACGGCGACGGCAGGCCGCCGAAAAAAGGCGAAGCCGAGATTACCGTATCCGTGAAGCCCGCAAACCCCAATTTCGTGGAATTCTCGCTCCAGAAAAAGGGCGTTGAAGCGGAGTTGCGCCCCCGCGAGTTTGAATTCATCAGGTGAAAAGATGAGGACTTCAGGGGCGTTGTTCATTTTTTTGCTTCTCGCCGCATGTCCCGCGGCCGCCATGGCCGCAGCGGACCCTCCCGCCTCCACCGCAAGACAGATCCGTCAGGAGGCATACCTCTACCAGCGGGCGATGTATCATTTTTTCACCGGCGACCATCTCTCCTCCTCCGCCCTCATGCCGCGCGCCGTCGCGGCGGCCTCCGGCGCTTCGGCGGAGAAGGAGTCCGGGGAAAAGACAAGGCTCGTCCTGTCGCTTCTTCTCAGGCTTGCGGATTTCAGCAGGCCCGGCTCCGGCGCGGATTATCCGGGCCTTGCGGACAGGGAAAAAGCCGCCGCCGTAGCGCCGGACGCCTTCTGGTTTCTGGAAGCGCTCTATAAAAACGGCGAGTACGAAAGCGTCCTTTCAATAAGCCCTCAGGCCTTCGGCGGCGCCGATGGAGGGTATTATTTCAGGGGGCTGAGCCTTCTTAAGCTTGGCAGGCGCGCCGAGGCCCGTTCCATGCTGGCAAAGGTCCCGAAAGAAGACCGTCTCTATCCCTACGCGCAGGTCGCGATAGCCCAGGTGGACGTAATCAGGCGCGAAGGCAAGTCCGCCCGCGATGGACTCAAAGGGTTGCTTGCGTTTCAGCCCCCGGCCGGGGACCTGGCCGACAGACTGCACGTGCTCCTTGGACAGGTATTTTACGAGGACGGGCTTTACACGGAGGCCGCCGGAGAGTTTCTCAAGGTCCCGCAGGCGAGCCCGTTTTACAGAGAGGCCCTGCTGGGTATGGCGTGGAGTTCCATGAAACGCGGTGCTTATGACGAGGCCGCCTCGGCCGCGGGGCAGATAACACCGGGGTCAACCTACGACCCCACGGAGTGGGAGAGGCTGGCAATGCTCAGCTACTGCAATACAAAGCTTGGGAGGACCGGGGAGGCGGAGGCGTATTTTAACAACCTCTCGGCAATTATTTCCGCCTCCGAGGCAAAGCTCGATTCCCTGATAGCGGACAGTTCCGCAAGGCGCCCCTATCTCGGGCTTTTGCTTAAGACGGACGTCCCGCAGCTTGCCGCGGAGGAAAGATACTACCTTGAGCTTGCCCATAACGACGAATCGGCCGCCGCCCTTCTCGATGACCGCGCCATGCTCCGGGAGATAAAGGCCGCCTTTATGGAAAAGGAGAGGGAGATTTCGGAAGAGGAAACCTATGTAAGGAACATGATAACCGGGCTGGAGGGCGCGTTCGCTTTGGTGGACAGGGAGGCCGTGGCGGTAAAGGACGCGCTCTTTACGGTGAATAAAAAGGCGGAGCAGAATAAAAAGAACATAGAGAAGGCAAAGGAGAACCTCTATTTTTTTGAAGGCGGGGCAAAGACGACCCTCTACGAGCGGTGGGAGAAGGCGCTCGGCAGAAAGGTGACCGAGGAGGAAAGGAAGGTCGTAAGGCTAATCCTCTTCGAGAGTATAGAGGCCCTGCAGTGCAGCGAGTCTCCGCTTGTGTGTTTTCTGGTCTCGCTGATGACCCGCGGCACATTGAGCGGTGAAAACCCGGAGATGGTCAAGGAATCGGCGCGCGTGATCGAGACGATATCCATGGACCTCGGCAGGGCCGGCAGGGCAGAGCCGATAAGCACGGAAAAGAGCATAATGGAGCTGAAGGCGATCGCCCGGAGGAAGATAGAAAAAGGCAGGGCGGCGCTCCTTGAGACCGAGAAGTTGAGGGAGAAGATACGGGCGGACGCGGCGGCAATTGAGGCGGGCATGAACAAAAACGCCGCGGAACTCGATGACTATCTGAAGAAGAAGTTTGAGATAGCCAGATACGGGGTTACGGACTTCAAGGTCAATATCATGGCGGGGCTTATTGCATCCGGGGACGGGAAAGGCGCAGGCCGTCCGTGACTGCGCTAAAGAGGCGGGAAGAGATGCCGGGAGATGGAAACCACGGGGTTTTTTTCAGTATCACGAGGACGGGCCTTTTAATCTTAATGCTGTTCGGCCTGGGCGGGTTTTTATCCTCGTGTCAGACCGTGGAGAAGGAAGTAAAGGTGGAGCCGCCCAGGGAAGGACCGAAGGAGCAGAACTGGGCCTCGGTCATAAAGGACTGGGAGGATTACATGCGCCTTACGGAGAGGGATGAAAATTTCTCCCTTAACGCCGTCCTGAGGTTCACGGACATGTACCTCGACGCGAAGGACTCCATGTACAAAAAAGACACGGAGGCGTATGAGAGGGACATCATTCTGTATCACAGTGGCCGCATGGACAGGGAACCCGCGGCGCCTCAAAGGGATTATTCAGGTCTTATCAGGCATTTCAGGCGGCTTTCGAAGCGTTTTAAGGATATGAAGGGCGCGGACGCGCTGCGCTACGGGCTTGGTTATGCGCTTTACGAGCAGGGAGAGAGGATGGAAGCGGCCGAGGTGTTCGAGGACATCATAAAGAATTATCCGAGGAGCCCCTATATCGTGGAGGTGAATTTCAAGCTCGGCGAATTTTATTTCGATACCGGTCAGATGGCCGAGGCCATGGAGGCGTATACGAGGATACTCGAATACCCGTATTCCGGTTTCTACGAAAAGGCCCTTTACAAGCTCGGCTGGGTCTATTACAAGAACGATAACCTCGAGAAGGCGGTTTCGGCCTTTGCCGAGGTCGCGGACATGCACTGGGACGAAAAGGGGATGGAGGGTCTCGGGGAAGAGGCCCTTGCCGGGGTGGTGATGAGCCTCAATCATTTTAACGAGACCGACAGGGCGCTTGAGTATTTCGGCGCCAAGGGCGTAAAGGGATACGCGCCGGTTGTCTATAAAAGGCTTGCCGGATTCCTCATCGCCGAGGCGAAATACGACGTGGCCATACGGGTATTCAACGCGTATAACGCGGTTATGAAGACCCTGCCGGAGGCGAAAGAGCCGACGCTCGCGTCCGACCAGCGCGTGGACCTGGACGCGGGGATATCGGTGTTCAGGACCCAGCACGAAAACGGCAAAAAGACCTCCAGCACGAAAGAGATCCTTGGCGCGATAGAAGGGTATCGTACGCTCCTTTTCCTTTCCGAACAGGGATACCCCAAGCGCGCCGTGATAAACCTGCTTCTCGCCGAGGCCCTGTTTGACGCGGGGATGTACGCAGATGCGGCCGTTGAGTATACAAGGACGGCCATGCTATATCCCGCCGGCCGGGAAAGGGGGGAGATAGCCTATTCCGCCTTTCTTTCTTACGAGGTGCTTTTTTACCAGTCTGAAAAAGGCAGGGATGAAAACTTAAAAAGCGCCGAGGCGACACTTGTCGCCTTCAGGGCCGACCTTGCGGCGAGCGCCGGGATAGAGGAGGTGCTGTACAAACTCTCGGACATGTACGCCCAGATAAAGGCGTTTGACATGGCGAGGCAGATTGTAGCGCCGCTCTTTGAAGGCAAGGGGGCTGCCGCGGCCCATAAAAAGACCGCCGAGTTTTACATCGCGGAAGGTAATTTCAAGGCGGCCGAGGAGACCTACGCGAAGGTCGTCGCTCTTGAGGACGAGCCGTCTTCGAGGGAGATGCTCGCTAAACTGCGTTACAGGGTGGCGGAGGAAGACCTCAGGGCGGGCAGATATGAAGACGCGGTAAAGAAACTTGACGAGGCCGCCGTCGCCGCGCCCGGTTCAAAGGCGTCGGAATCCGCCCTCATAAAGCTCGGCAACGTGTATATAGAAAAAAAGGACACCGATAAGCTTGAGTCTCTTGTCAAGCGCCTCCTGAAGGCGTATCCCGGCTCCGACGGGGCGGTTGTGCTCCTTGTGGACGCGGGCCGGAGCATAGAAAAGGAAGCCCCCGCGAAGGCGGCCGCGTTTTACGAACAGGCGAGTTCTCTCGCGAAAAAGGCGGACGACCCCATGAAACTGCTTTACGCCGCCGGCCTTCTTTACGAGAAATCCGGCGGGTACGACAGGGCGGAAGAGGCGTTCAGAAGGTATCTGTCCGGCAGCAAGGACATTGCGCAGGACAAAGAGGCCGAGGTTTTATACAGGATAGGCGGCATACAGGTGAAAAGAGGGGACAGGAGAGCCGGGCTTAAAACACTCGGCGCGCTCCTTGAGCGCTTCCCGCGGGCAAAGGGTTTTTCCATTACGGGCGCGAGGCTTTTCCTCGTAAACGAGAGGCTCGACGGATATATGAAGGTCGAGCTCACGCAGCCGTTTGAAGAGACCATGCAGCATAAGACCGAACTCCTCGACGGCCTCATCGCCGAGTATTCCGGGCTCGTGGATGAGAATATCCCCGAACTCCTCCCGGAGATATTTTTTTCAATGGGAACGGCGTTTGAAAATTTCCGGGACGCGGTCCTGCGTTCGGAAAGGCCGTCGGATATGACCGAGGACGAACTCAGGGAATACAACTTCCTTATCGAGGAGACGGCGTATCCATATGAAGATCGAGCCGTGGGGGCCTACACCAGCGGCATGAAGACCGGGTTGTCCCAGAAGCTGTTCGACGAATGGGTGGATAAAAGCCTTGAGAGGCTTGCAATTTTAAGACCGGCATTGTATAAGAGGCAGTTTGAGGAGGACAATGCCATCCCCGTTTTTCTGCACGAGCCGGGCGGGGATTCTCAGCCGCGGCAGGCATCCGGAGGCGGGGCATGACAGCGGCGGGCGGAAGGGCTTTTACAACGATGATTGCAGTTGGGTGCCTTTCAGTCATGCTTTACGGATGCGCCGAGGTGCCTCAGAGGAAGGAGGGTTCTTTTAAAAAGGCCGGCCCGCCTGAGAAAAAGGCGGTCATGCCTGAGAGGAAGGCCGCCTTGCTTGAGAAAAAGGCCAGTCTGCCGGAGAAAAAGGCGGTCATGCCGGAGAGGAAGGCTTCCATCGGCGACAGGAAGATACTCCTGCCGGAAAAGAGGACGCCCGTGGTTGAAAAAAAGGAGGGCATCCCGGAGAGATTTTTAAAGGAAGCGGCGCTGCCTGGAAAAGACGCCCAGATGGCGGCGGCAATCGAAATAAGCCCGAGGAACAGGAACCATGACGCAATTATCAAGACGGAAGACCCAGGGCACGAGAAGCCTCAGGAGGTGGACTTAAGGCTCATGAATGACAGTCCCTCCGAGGCCCTGAGTTTTTACAGGGTGGACGGTCCGCTTCAGCCCCGGAGCTGGGAGCCGTATTATAACGCGGGACTGCTGTACATGAAACTCAACGACAGGGAAAAGGCCAAAAACGCGTTCGATGCGGCATTGAAGCACAACGCCCCGGCCTCGAAGGTCTACAACGCACTGGGGACGCTTTACAGTTCGGCCGGGAAACAGAGCAATGCCGTTGAGTTCTATAACGGCGCGCTCATGATTGAAAAGTCCTCTTACACCATGGTGAACCTCGCCAACACCTATCTGGGCATGGGGCGCTCAAAGGACGCGGTCAAACTCTACCGCGACGCGGAAGCGATTGACCCTTCAAACCCGGTGGTGCATTACAACATGGGGCTTATATTTTACAATGACGGGGATTACGAAAGGGCGCTTTACAGGTTCGACGCGGCCGTGGGTTACGGGCGCAAAGACTTTCATACCCTTTTCATCAGGGCGCAGACCATGCTGAAACTCAGGAAGTACGAAGAGGCGCTCAGGGCGTTCGAAGAACTGAAGGCCGGTTACCCGCAAGACCCGCGGTCCTACAAGAACCTCGGCATAATATATGAGATATACTTCGACGACATGGAGAAGGCGCTTTCAAACTATACGGACTACATCAGCAGGGGCGGCCGCGAGGCGAAAGAGGCCGAGGCCTGGGCGGACGTCATAAAGGCCATGCTCGCCGCCGAGGAGAAAAAAGAGGAGAACAAAAATGAGAAGTAAGCGGGCCTTCGCGATAGCCTTCCTGGCGCTGGCCGTGATACCGTCATGGGCGGCCGTTTCGCTCGCGGCGGTGGTGGAAGGCAAGCCCCCCGACGAGCCGGCCGTTGTCCAGCGCGTGATAAAGGTCGAGGGCACGGTCGATAAGCCGCGCGTCATATTCATAGTGTCGAGGTCGAGATTATGGAAGGGTGACTTCATGGACAAGTCCTTCCTTACGGAGATACTTGCGCCGGTATATCCTTCGAGGCCGGCGGACGAAGGGGAGACTCTACTTACTAAAGGAGGTGTGATTCCATGGAAAAGGTAGCATTGTTTTTCAGGGACGGCGGGATATTCATGTATTTCATCCTCGCCGTGTCGGCCGTTGGAATAGCCATAATGGCGGAGCGCTGGTACCTGCTGACGCACAGATACAACGTGGACGGCAGGGCGTTATGGAAGAAGATCCTCAAGTTCCTCCAGGAAGGGAACGTCGAACAGGCAAAGGCCCTCTGCAAGGACACGAGGGTCCCGCTCATGAGGATACTGCACGACGGCCTTGCCATGTCCAGCAAAGGCTCCGAACATGACATGCAGATCGCCATAGACGAGGCCGCCCTCGAGATAATACCGACGATAGACAAGAGGGTTCCGTATCTTGCGACCCTGGCGAACGTGGCCACGCTCCTGGGTCTCCTTGGGACGATACAGGGGCTTATACAGGCGTTCGCGGCCATCTCGGTCGCCGACCCGGCGCAGAAGGCCTCGCTTCTGGCAAACGGCATCGCCATAGCCATGTACACGACGGCGTTCGGCCTGATGGTGGCCATACCCATGCTCATCGTGTATACGCTCCTTCAGGCGAAGGCGCAGAAGATCATAGACGAGATAGACGAGTTCTCGGTGAAGCTGATAAATCACCTCAAGAAGGCGTAGACATGGCTTTCAAGCCAAGCAAAAAAAGACACCGCCACATTGTGGGGGCGGAGCTGAATCTCACCCCCATAATGAACGTCTTCGTCATAATAATCCCGTTCCTGCTGCTTGCGGCCGTATTCGCCAAGACCGCTATCATAGACATATACCTGCCGCAGGAGAGGGAGGCCCAGGCGAAGTCTGACAAATCCCAGCCGTCCGAAAACCTCGGGATACTTGCCGTGCAGGTGTCATCGAGGGGCTTTATGCTCGGCGGCATAGGCAACGGCGCGTTTATTCCGAAAAATGGCGGCGCATACGATTACGAGGCGCTTTCAAAGGAACTCGTCAAGGTCAAGGAGAGGCACCCTAAAAACGAAGAGGTCATAATACTGCTGGAGCCCGACCTCTCATACGACATTGTCGTGCAGGTCATGGACTCCGCAAGGGACGCAACCGTTACGAGAGACGGAAAGCAGACGATCTATACGTTATTCCCCGTAGTATCGCTCGGAGAGAACAGATAACCCATGCCGGCGCCCTCAAGAAAGAAACGACACATGCCGAAGTTCGGGGAGGCCACCCTCACGCTTACCTCGATGATGGACATGTTCACCATAATCCTGGTGTTCCTCCTCATGAACTATTCGACCCAGGGCGACATACTCGTCTCGGACCCGAGGCTCAAGCTGCCGGTCTCGACGTCGGACAAGCCGCCGAGGATGAGGCTTATCGTCCAGGCGACCTATGACGATATCATCGTGGACGGGGTAAGGGTCGCAGGCGTCAAAGAGGCCCTTGCCGGCGTGGGGTTTCTCATAAAACCCCTTTACGGCGAGCTCAACGAGCACGCCAGGAAAACGGAATTTATCGCGAGAAAAAACGCGGCCGTGAAGTTTACAGGCGAGGTGATAATCCAGGGCGACAAGCGCATACCGTTCGTACTGCTGGAGAAGATCATGTTCACCTGCGGACAGGCCGGCTACAACACCATATCGCTGGCGGTGATGTCGTCCCGTGAGTAAGAAGAAAAAGGCGCTCAGGGTATCGGTCGAAAGAGAGGGCAAGGGCGGGGAGGAAATCCTTGCCGGGGAAGGCCTTACCGTGGGAGGCGGCGACAACTGCGACATCGTCGCCGCCATGCCCGGAGTTGGCGCGGGAAGGTTCAGGCTCATCGAAAAATCAGGCCGCGAATATCTCCTCCGCATACCCGAGGGCATGGATGGCACGGTTTCGATAGGCGGAGGGACACCCCTTTCCATCAAAGGGCTCAGAGAGTTCGACCTTCTTAAAAAGAAGGGCGACGCCTACATATTGTCCGTTCCCGAAGAGAAACAATACACGCTCGCCTCCGGCGGGCTTGTCCTGCGGCTTGATTGGACCGAGATAACGGCGCCTCCTCCGGCGGTATACGCGAGGTTGGACCGCTCCCTCAGGAGGCATTGGATATCGAGGGAGGATTACGTCTTTATCTCGGTCCTTCTGGTCTCCGTCGTGATACACGCCGCGACCGTGGCGTTCTTGAACAGGATGAAGATAAAAAAGATGGAGCCCATGGCCGCCATCGAGAGCATAGCGCCAAGGTTCGCGAGGTTGATACTCGAGCCACCCAAGACCGAGGCCGTGAAAAAGGCTTTAGTAGCGCCCGTGAGCCTGCCGGAAGAGGTAAAAGAAGAGAAAAAGGAAGAGCCTCAGAAAAAAGCCAAGGAAGGGAAGAAAGAGGCGGCGAAGGAAGAACCCGCCCCCGGCGCCCCCGCCGCGGTCGAGGAGGCGGCTTTGCCCCCGCAGGGCGCAGAGGCCCCATCGGCCGCCGAGATAAGGCAGACCGTCCAGGCACGGGTCAAATCACGCGGCCTTCTCGGGGTTATAATGTCAAAGGCAAGGCCGGCCGGGGTGGGGGGCGCGGATGTGTTCGAGAGGGCGCAGAGGGCTATAAGGAGCGTGGATAAAAAAGGCGGCGGCGAGGCTTCCACGGAAGAGATACTTTCCTCCCTCGAGACGCGCGCCGGCGTTTCTTCTGGCGATATTGCGCTGAACGCGGGGGGAGGGAAGGGCAAGGACACCGGGCAGCTCATCGGCGGGAGAAGGACCTCCGCTCTCCTGCCGGGGGGAGGGGGTAAAAAGGGAGACGATAAGGCGTCCTTGAGGGCAAGGGACGAGGCCGAGGTCTATAAGACCGTGCAGGCTTACATAGGCGGGCTGAAATACATCTATAACAACGCCCTCAGAAAAGACTCCACGCTCAAGGGCAAGGTGACCGTAAAGATAGTGATATCGCCGGACGGCAAGGTCGCGAAAGCCGAGATGGTGTCAACGACCCTCGATTCTTCCGAAACGGTTGAGGCTATTGTCGCGAGGATTACGAGGTGGAAGTTCCCGACGCTCCTCGGCGGGGAGGAGTACATCATCACGTATACGTTCGATTTTTCGCCGGTCGGCTGACCGGCGTGGTTGGTTTTGCGAACGCGGCGGGAAAATCCTGATGCGCGGCTGCTGTTTTTTCCCGGAATCAAAGACCCCGCCATCAATAATGGCGGGGTCTTTTTATCATTTAGACGCCCGCTCTTTGAGTCCGGGCATCGGGCCGTTAAAGTGTCTGGGCCTTCTTGATGACCTGAGCGCGTTCCGCCTCCGACATGAAAGCATCGGACTCGGGATAAAGGATGTGCTCTTCCTTCATGTTATGGTCAGCGAGCGTGTTCGCTATGCGGTATGACGCGTCGCTCACCCCGGAGGGGTCTTTTCCGTCCGTGGAGGCACGGATACTGTCCAGCAGTTCCTTGATGTCTTTGTGCTCCATACGCATGACGAACGTGGGGCCGCTTTCACGCATGCCGGTTTTTTCCTCGAAGACCGGGAAAAGTATGTCCTCCTCGGCACTTATGTGCCTTCTGAGCCCCAGGCTGAATTCCCTGAAATCCCCTGAGGCGTCGTCCCATCTCTTTTCCTTGACCGCCTCCTGAAACCTGTTGAATATCCTGTCGAGCCTCATGTGGTCGCTCTGCATGTAGTCGGTTAGTGTCCTTTTGGGGTCGTTTGTCTTCCTCCTTGCGATGGCCACCCTCCATGCCGTTGGTCCCTGTTCCAGCGGCCACCATTCGAACTCGCCGTCATGTTCGTTCTGGAACTGATATAGGAGCGGCCTGGGCTCGTGGTCGTTTACGAGGATGAAGTATTCGCCCGGAGCGAGATCCTTAAACGTCCCGAATATTTTCGGATGCCTTTCCTTCGGCGCCATCGCCCTTACATCGAGTATCTTTTCCATATGGTTTTGTCCCCCTGTTTCGTTTTAACCCCGTTCGGGGTTTAATTCCCCGAAGCTTGCTTAGAGACTTTTTCAGCATAGAAGTCTTCGATACCCCAAAGCCAAGTTGCGGGGAGGTGTATCTTTTTCCATTTTGCGTCAACCGGGCAATAATAGATATGATAAAAGTCAATATGAAAAAAGGGGCTGCGGAAAGCTCCGCAACCCCTTGATTTACTGGTGGGCCGCGCCGGGCTCGAACCGGCGACCCGCTGATTAAGAGTCAGCTGCTCTACCAACTGAGCTAGCGGCCCGTAAACCGTTATCAATTATCTGTTGACGGTTATCGGTCTTTGTATTTTTTACCGATAACCGGTTGCCGATTACCGATTACCATCTTGGCGCGCCTGAGAGGATTTGAACCTCTGACCCTCGGCTCCGGAGGCCGATGCTCTATCCACTGAGCTACAGGCGCAGATTTGTAAAAACGTTATCCGTTATCGGTTAACCGTTATCCGTAAAGACGGCCTATTTTTTACTGATAACCGGCCACTGATGACCGATAACCAAATTTGGGGTGGACGAGGGGACTCGAACCCCCAGCCACCGGAGCCACAGTCCAGTGCTCTGACCGTTGAGCTACGTCCACCATATACAAACGGTTATCCATTATCAGTTATCGGAATAAATACCGGGAACCGATAACTGTCTTAACATGGCGCGCCTGGAGGGATTCGAACCCCCGGCCCACTGCTTAGAAGGCAGTTGCTCTTTCCAACTGAGCTACAGGCGCATCCCGAGAAGCATTTTTTGTAAAGAGGTTTCTCGGGC
>JACRCI010000098.1 GCA_016219105.1 Deltaproteobacteria bacterium
AGGCGGCGGCGCCATATATATATCCACGGCCAGCCCGCTTATAGTCAATAGCGCCATTTCAGCAAGCGGCGCCGGTAATATTTGGCTTATAGCCGGAGGCGGCGCCACGGGCGACATAACCCTCAACGCCGGGGTGTCATCTGGAAGCGGTAGTATCTCCCTTAGCGCTGGCGACGACGTGACGCAAAACGCCGCCGGCGATATAACCACCGGAGGCGGGGGGTCAGTGGATATTACGGCGGGCCTCGGCGATCTGGACGGCGTGATAGCCATGGCCACGGGCGCCACGACCACCACGGACACGGGCGGCATATCCTTAACCGCTACGCATTCCATCACCCAGGCGACGGACGCCGCGATCGTTTCAACCGGCGGCGGAAACATAACCCTGCAGGCCGACTCGGACAACACCGGCTCGGGCGTTATAACGCAGACCGGGACCGCGACCATAACCTCGGGCGGAGGCGATATAACCCTTACGGCCGGGACCTCGACGGGCGGCGGTAACATTGCCCTTACCTCGCTCGACGCCGGGACCGGGGACGTCTACGTCACGACTTACGGCGGGGCCATAACGGACAACGACACAACCGGCGCGGCCAACGACATAAACGCCGATACCGCAACGCTTTACGCGGCCACGGGCATAGGCTCGGCCAACGCGCTTGAGACGACCATAGCGAACCTCCAGGCCACCAACACGACCTCCGGCAACATCAGGATAGACAACACCGGAGACCTGACCGTCATGGGCACGGGCGTCAGGACTCTCGGCGGAAGCGGCTCCATCTACTTAACGGCCGCAAGCCCCATGACAATCAACAGCGTGGTCACGGCCAACGGCTCGGGCAATATAGAACTCTCGACATACGGCGGCGTGGACGGCGACAACATATACATCAATAATGTCGTATCCTCCACCAGCGGCAATATAATAGTCGACGCAAGCGACGACGTGCTGCAGAACAGCAATATAACCACCGGAGGCGCGGGGTGGGTGCTTGTAGCGGCCGGCTCTGGCACCGGGAACGGCGCGATAACCATGGAATCCGGCACCACGACCACCTCGGGCACGGGCGGCATCGCCTACACCGCGTATACGGACATACTGCTCTCCCTGCTTAACGCCGGGGCCACAGGGGACGTGGACGTGACCGCTGACAGTGACGGGAACGGGACAGGGGCCATCAGCGACAACAACGGCGGAGGGAACAACATAAACGCCGATACGGCAACCCTTTACGCGGCAGAGGGCATAGGCTCCGGCAACGCGCTTGAGACGACCATAGCGAACCTGACCGCCGAGAATACGACCTCCGGCAACATCCAGATAGACAACACGGGCGACATGAACATAGTCGCGCCCGGCGTGAGCAACTCGGGCGGAGGCGACATAATAATCACGGTGGCCTCTGACCTCAATATAAACGCGGACGTGACAGCCGACACGGGCGATATAGACCTCTTGGCGTCGGATTCCATCACGCAGGCCACGGCCACGACCGTTTCAACCGGCGGCGGGAACGTAAACCTGCAGGCCGACGCGGACGACGACGGCACGGGCGGCATAACGCAGAACGGGACCGCGACCATAACCTCTGGCAACGGGAATATAACCCTTACGGCCGGGACCTCAACGGGCGGCGAGGACGTGGCCATTACCTCGCTCGACGCCGGGACAGGAGACGTTAACGTAACGACCTTTGCCGGGGCCATAACGGACAACGACGGGATTGACGATACCGATATAACCGCCGATACGGCCAACCTGGCCGCGGCAACCGGCATAGGGACGGCCCTTGACGCGATAGATACGGATATCGCGGAGCTTAACGCCACCACGACGACCGGAGGCATCTACGTCGAGGAGACCGACGAGATACACCTCACCAACGTGGTGGCCGGCGCCGGAGACGTGGTCATCACCAACGCCATGGACACCATGTGGGTCAGCTACGTCGAGGCCACCACGGGCGGAGTGCACCTGACCGCCCTGGGCGGGTCCATACTCGACGGCAGCGACGGCCCCGGGATCGACATCGTGGCGGCTGACGACTCCACCCTCATCGCGCTCGACGGCATTATCGGGATATTCAACGACCCGATAGAGGTCAGCATCGTGGGCGGAACTCTCGGCGTGGCCGCGACCCAGATGGTCGGCAACGTCTCCGTGATAATAAACGGCGTGGTCTGGCCGTCGGATACGCTCGCCGCCCTGAACGTGCCCCCCGGGCTGATACTCTTCAACTACCGCATGCTCGGAGGCGGCAACATCGAGGACGCCATGAGGGCGTTTACCACGGACCTCGACCCCGAATCGTATGAGTTGAGCCGGTATATGCGGTGGCTCCTCGAAACCATCACCGACGAGGATATAACCGAGCCGCTCGACACGGGCGGGGTGGAGATAGAGATGAATAAGGCGAAGACGATATCGTCGCTCTTTTAGGCCGGGTCTAAACCTGCCCCGTACTCGATACGGGGGATGAGATGCTGAAATAAATTCAGCATGACAGTTCCACCGTTTTACGATTTTTCCAGCAGCCTTTTAGGCCGGGCATTCGGAGCCGGATGGCTTAATCAACAGAAGGACACCGCAGGTTTTTTTTCAGGGGCCTGTGGTGTCCTTGTTTCAGGAGCATGGCAGTAAAAAATAAAGAGCAGGAGGAGCGGAGGATGAAGGAGATTTCGTTGAAGATGAAGATGATGGCCGGGGTCATGGCCGTGTTTTTTATGGCGTTTACGGCCGGCGCCCTGTTCGCCGAGGAAAAGGCCGCTCCCGTCAAGACGATATTCGATTACAAGACCGACCTCGGCCTGACCGACGACCAGGTCAAGAAGATAAAGGAGAACCTCGTTTCGCTGGAGAGGGACGTCAAGGTCTTGAGGGCCAAGATCACGATAGTCGAGGACGAGGTGCGCGGCCTCGTTGGAAAGGACGGGGATATGGCCCAGATAAAGAGCAAGATACGGGAAGGCTACGATATACAGGCCTCGATACGGATTGCCGACATCGAGGCGACAAGGAAGATAAACGCGGTTTTAAAACCGGAACAGTTCAAGAAGTGGAAAGAGATCCAGGCGGCCGCAAGGGTTAAGAAATAACGAGCGGGAGTTGAGTTTGAGCGCGAGGCTGCGCAATCTCCGGCCCGGTGATTTTTCCGAAACCGGAAAAGCCGACATCAAGAGGCAATGGCTGTGGAATTCATTGACCTGAACGAAAAGGCGGTTTTTTCCAGGGAGTTCGTCCCGCGCATACTGCGCGCAAGGCCGGATTACAAGGTCCCGCTTATCTGCATGGAGCCGGGCCAGGAGATACCGGCCCACCCGAGCGGAACCGGCATATTCTATTTCATAAGCGGCAAAGGGGTTATGACGGTCGGCGGTACGGAGATAGAGGTTAAGGCGGGCAACATGGTCTTCGTCGAGAAGGGGGAATCCAGAGGGATAAAGGCGACCGAGAGGCTTACCGCCTTTGCGGTGCACATGGGTTGAGGTCTTTCAATCCATGGATGGCGCACCCCGTTAGGGAAACTCTGATTAATTCTCTTTTTGTCATTGCGAGCCGCGTTTTTGCGGCGAAGCAATCTCGTAACTCACTGATTTGCCTATAGGACGAGATTGCTTCGCGCGCTCGCAATGACGAGTTAGGGAATTAATCAGAGATTCCTTAGATCTTTACCACATTCGCCGCCTTCGGGCCCTTGGGTCCGTCAACAACTTCAAAGCTCACCGCCTGACCTTCAGTCAGGGACTTGAAACCCTGGTCCTGAATGTCGCTATAGTGAACAAAGATATCTCCGCCGTCTTCTTTGGTGATGAATCCGAAGCCCTTGGCGTCATTGAACCACTTAACCGTTCCTTTCGTTATGGCCATATAACCTCCTTTCCCGTTCATTGTCATAAAAAAAGCCGCAAAGAGAAAGTCTTTGCGGCTTTTTGCGACAAACACTTCCAGACTTCGGTTACTATTATTATATATGATTGGAGATGAGTCAAGTATTATTTCGCTTCCTGTCGTATTGGTTAAGGAATCTCTGATTAATTCCCTAACTCGTCATTGCGAGCAAAATAGCCTTTAGCCGCGAGCGAAGCGTGGCGGGAAGCAATCTCGTCCTATAGGCAAATCAGCGAGTTACGAGATTGCTTCGCCGCAAAAACGCGGCTCGCAATGACAAAAAGAGAATTAATCAGAGTCTCCTTAATCTATTGACAGTACATACCTTATTGTATTAAAAGATTATAGAAAGGATACGGTTCGCCGTGCATGGCGGGTTCGGGATGCAAAGATTGATAAAAATGCCGGACCATTAACCTTTCCGGCCCCGGACCGGATTATGGAAGAATGGAGATATGCGCAATGAAAAAAAACGGTATTAACAGGTTGATATTTACCGTATCTTTAATCCTTTTTTCGGCGGTTGTCTCATCCTGCTATATGCATGGAGTAGAAGATGGCGCCGCCTCCATGGTCGGAAATAACGGCGGCACTCCCGCCGGCTCCGCGGTTGAACCTGAAGGACAAACCTTGCCTCTTTACCTGACATGGGCGGATGATACCGAAGGCAACTACGAAATAATGTTTGGTAAAAGCACTGACGATGGGGCCACATGGAAGACCCGGAGGCTTACGAAGACTGACGGGACGTCGGAAGAACCGGCGATGGCAATAGAAGGCCGGAACGTCTATATTGTATGGTTCGATGATACCTATGGCAACTATGAGATATTGCTTGATAAAAGCACGGACGGAGGGGCCACGTGGGAGTTTCAGAGACTTACGGACAACCCTGGCAAATCATATGGCAATGGCCCTTCAATCGCGGCACAAGGCCGGAATGTATATGTGGTATGGATGGATGATACCACCGGTAACAATGAGATATTGCTTAATGTAAGCACGGACGCAGGGGCCACGTGGCAGACCCAGAGGCTTACGGACAACCCGGGGTCGTCGGGGGAACCTTCGGTCGCGGTACAAGGCCGGGACGTGTATGTTGTATGGGAGGACGAAGCTGCTGATGACGCCAAGGCAACCCATATATTTTTTAATAAGAGCACGGACGGAGGGGCCACGTGGCGGACCCAGAGGCTTACGGAAAATAAGGGGGGGTTAAGGATCCCCACGGTGGCGGTAGAAGGCCAGAACGTGTATGTTTTATGGAGGGATGACACTTACGCGAAACAGGTGATATTCTTTAATAAGAGCACGGACGGAGGGGCCACGTGGCAGACCCGGAGGCTTGCGGATACAACAGGCGGTACACAGGGGCTTTCGCTGGCGCTTGATGGGAGAAACGTGTATGTTTTATGGAGGACTGAGGCTTCAGGGAAGCAGGAGATATTTTTTAATAAGAGCACGGACGGAGGGGCCACGTGGAAATTACTGAAGCTTGTCGCGGATAATGCCGGATGGTCAAAGAAAACTTCCGTAGCGGCGGATGGCCGGAATATATCCGTAGCATTCCAGGACACTACGCCCGGTAATAACGAGATATTCTTTGCCAAGAGCACGGACGGAGGGGACACATGGAAGTTTAAGCGGGTTACGGACAACGCCGGTGTGTCAACGTCGCCGGCATTGTCATTGGGGAGGGGCAGGTAGGCTCAAAGATCTTGTAAGTTCCAGAATGAAGTTTATTTCCCTTTAATCTCTATTTTCGTCTCGGCCGAAAAGGTTTTATCCCTGTCGGTGGTAAGTCCCGCCACGCCGTAGAAGCCCGGTTTTAACGCATCGCCGAATTTTTCGGAATAAATGATTGCCGGTCTTTTCGGGCCGATAGTCTCCGTGCCCGCGGCCGCGGCGAACATCCTGCCTTCTCCCCAGCGCCACAGATCCCTTCCCTCCCGGTCTTTTATGACGAAGTCGTACCTCTGGGCTGAGGTAAAATAGAGGGTAACGTCTTTTCCCGCGCGGTTGAATACCCTGAGGGTTATCTTGACAGGCTCCCCGGCGGAATAGACCGGTTTATCGGTAACGAGCGTAAGCCCCGTGCCGTTCTCGGAGGCTGAGGCCGTCGAGGACGGCTGGTTGGCCGGCAAGGCCGGTTGGATGACCGGTTTAACCGCGCTTACGAGCAGGAGGGCGAAGAGAATATAAGCCCCGGAACTATAAGCCCTGGAAAGGAAAATATTTTTCTCCGGGGTGATGTTTTTAGAGGTTTGCGGCATCTAAGAGTGGTTCTGGATTCGTGTCTTTGTCCGCGCTGAAGCCGTTTGGCCCGGATTGGGGAGAGCCGAGGTCTATCAATGCCTGTCGTACGGAGGCGACTCCGGAGGCGTCAACGGGTTTGCCGTGGCCCGCTATGTAGAGGGCGGCGGAGCCGGCCACATGAGGGGACGCCATGCTGGTGCCGCTTATGGTGTTGTAGCCCGTGCCTTTCCACGTCGAACGGATGCTGACGCCGGGCGCCGCGAGGTCAATTGCGGCGCCGGGGGAGGCCGCCGGATTGGTGGATGTAACGGAGCGGCTGAAGTTGCTGAATACGGCGAGCGTGTCGTCCGCGCCCCAGCTTGTCGCGCCTCCGAGCCCGCCGCTCTGTCCGTCGGAGTCGGCCATGGCAGACACCGCGGCTACTTCCGGATACGCCGCCGGTATAAAGTCGTCATAGGTGTTGAAAACCCCGTCGCTTCCGTACACGTCCTGGCCGCTATTGCCGGCGGCAACCGCGTAGAATACCCCGGCCGCCACGCTCCTCCCAATGGCCAGCCTCAGCGCGTCGCTTCTGCCGATGGCTCCGAGGCTCATGTTTGCGACCTCGATCTGGTTTGCGTTCTGGGTGACCCAGTCTATGCCGGCTATGACCCCGGACATGGTGCCGGAGCCGTATTTATTGAGCACCTTCGCGGACCAGAGCCTGGCGCCGGGCGCAACCCCCACGACCCCTATGCCGTTGTCTATGGCCGCGGCCGTGCCGGCCACGTGCGAGCCGTGTCCGTTATCGTCGTCTCCGCCGGCTTTGCCCGCGCCTGAGACCGTAATGCCTCTGTAGAAATTAAGGTCAGGGTGATACCTGCTCACGCCCGTGTCAATTATCGCGATATCCACGTCCACGCGCTCGTCAACGCCGTTTATCCGGGCG
>JACRCI010000097.1 GCA_016219105.1 Deltaproteobacteria bacterium
CCTCCTCGATCCTGTTCCACGCCATGCCGTAGCTGCTCTGGTAGAAACGCACGCCCTTATAGTAAAGCGGCTCGTTCACCCATATCTGCTTTTTAAGAACGTCTTTTCCGCCCTCAACCACGGTCAACACGGAATTATACTGTTTTATCTGGCCGGTATCATAAAAATCTATCCAGAAATTGTCGAGCCTTAATTTGAAATCCACGCCTTGCACATCCACCGTGGAGCCGAGGTGTATGGCGCTGAAATCCCTGAAGCCCCAGTAACTGCCGATAATGGTGCCAGTGAGTATCAGGAAAAGGCTTATGTGGGTTACGTCCGAGCCGAACCGTCCGACAATCCCCTTCTCCGCGTAAACGGAGTATGCGCCGCCGCTTGAATCGTCCACCTTGATTTTATACCTTTTCTTCTTGAGCCGGTGGATGATTTTTTCCCTGACAACGGCGGGGGGTGAACTGAGCTCGAAAGAATCCCTGTTCGCAAGCCTTTCTATGATGGAGGGGTCGAAGCCTTTATTTTCCTTGAGCAGGGTTTTCCATTTCGGGGGGAACCTCTCGATCGTGCAGACCGTTATGTTCAGGACGAGCAGCACGAGGAAGACCGTGAACCACGGCGAGTGGTACATGTCGTTGAGCTGGAGGTTGATGATGAGGTTCCCCCATCTCTCGCCGTACCGCGTAATATACGTCTCTATCGGCTGACCCTGTTCGACGACCGTGCCGGCGATGGATACCGCCGCAATCCCCAGGAGGATGGAAAGGGTGAGTTTGAGGGAGTTGAAAAAACGCCATACCCTGGACAGGACCGACCTGCTTAAGCCCCCGCCGCCGGCGGAAGAAACTGCGGCTGGTTTCTCATTTGTCATGCGGCGCCTTTTTCAACTCCGCAAGGTATTCGTTGGCGGCCCTGGCGACCTGGCTGTCCGGGTTGATGGATATCGTCTTCTGCCATGAGGCCACGGCCTCATCCCTGTTGCCTATGGCGTAAGAGAGGAAACCCCTGGTGAGCCATATGCGCTGGTAGTTCGGGTCTTTCTTTATCCCGTCGTTTATGTACTTAAGCCCCTCAGCCGTATTGCCGGTATAATGATACGCGAGCCCCAGGTCGTTGTACGAATCAATGTCCCCGGGGTTCAGCTCGACGGCCTTCCTGTAATGGACGACGGCTTCGTTAAACTTGCCTGTCCCGAAATATACGTCCCCCAGCCGGGCATGGAGGTCCCAGTCGTTCGGGTTTTCATTGACCCTGCGCGTAAGCTCGGAGAGGAGTTCGTTGTAGTTGATCGGCCCGCCGTTGGTCTTGGCCGGGGCCTTGACCGGCTTTTTGGCCCCCAGCCAGTAACCGGCCCCAAGCCCGGCGATGAGCACGATTACAACCCCGGCTATTATACCTTTGGTCTTCATCCGGCCTTTCCCCTTTAGTTGCGCGAAAAACTCTTATCCACGGCCTTCCTTATGGCTACAACGTCCTTACCATCTTTATGGAGCCTGTCGGCCATCAACGCCTCGTCCATGCATAAATCGCAGTCGCTCGCGTGCGCGTTCACGTAGCAGGTAAGGAGGCTTTTGTGTCCTAAATGCTTCTTGCACTCGCAGTAGCAGTGGAGGCTGTCGAGTATCTCGGGTATCTCCATGGCTATCTCATAGGTACGGGCTACTTTGCCCGTAAAATACCCCGGCGACATGGTCTCCCTGGTCTCCCACCCCCTGAGCGTAGCCGGGTCAACCGCTTTTCCGGCCCTGTCGCATGACACAAGAAGCGACAAGACGCTCAATGCGAAAGACGCGGCGAAAACCCTTAATACCGCCCTGTTGTTCATACAGTTACAATAGTAACAGAACAGCGTTAAAAAAGTATTAAACTAAAATTAGTCTTTCTTGTTCAAGGCCGTGGCAAGTATCTTTTTACTCTCCGCCCGCCTTCTATAAGCGGCCCGAATTAGAAGCCCTCGCCTGCCAACCACCGGCGAGGCCGGCTGGTTGGCCAGCCTCGCTGGTCATTTTTTCAGGCTCGCCGAAGAGGATGCATTTCGTCGGGCATCTCCGTGTCGGTACGTCGTTTTGCGGGCATATATCGTGGTTTATTACGGCGAGGTTGTCCTTGAGCTCGATTGCGCCCGGGACCTCGCAGTCCTTGACGCACAGGCCGCACGCGATGCAGGAGACCTTGCAGTCTTTCTTAGCCTGCGCGCCCCTGTCCTTGTTTTTGCAGAAGACAAAGAGCCGTCTATCCTCCGGGTGCATCTCGATTATGTCCCTCGGGCACGCCCTCGCGCACGCCCCGCACCCAACGCACCTGTCGTAGAAGACAACCGGCAATCCGTTCGAGTTCATGGCCATGGACTCGAACTTGCAGGCGTCCACGCAGTCGCCGTAACCCATGCACGAGTAAGCGCAGTTTTTCTCTCCTCCCGTAATGTTCGCGGCGGCGCACGTCCTGTCGCCCCTGTACGCGGCGCCCCTGGCCGTCTCGGCCTCTCCGCCGCGGCAGAGCACCACCGCTATCATCCTCTTCGCCTCCATGCGTTCGGCCCCGAGCGCGGAGGCCACGGCATCGGCCACGTCCTGACCGCCGGCAACGCACGCATTGACAGGAGCGGACTTACCCACGAGTTCTTCGGCCAGCGCAATGCACCCCGCGTACCCGCACGCGCCGCAGTTTGTCCCGGGAAGGCAGCCTAAAATCTTCTCAACCATGGGGTCTTCCTCGACCGCGAATTTTTTGCTGGCTATGGCGAGCATCACCGCGAAGCCGAAGCCAAGCCCGCCCATGGCGAGTATGGATATGACGAAAGCCGAACCGAGCAGATGCATTGATATGCCCCTTAAATTCCCGTTAATTTAACATTATAACATTTAAAAAGCTTGTCTTCCACGGACAAGACTTTCGTCGCGGACTTAAGCTTACACCGAAAGAAGCCCGGCGAAACCCATAAAGGCCAGCGCAAGCATGCCCGCCATAAGAAGCGTTATCGGCGCGCCCTTAAGCACCTCGGGCACGTCCGCGAACTCAAGCTCCTCTCGTATCCCGCTCATTATGATTAGCGCTATCGTAAAGCCCACGCCCGCGCCCGCGCCGAAAAACACGCTCTCAACGAACGTGTAGTCCCTCAAGGCCGCAAACAGCGCGAGCCCCAGCACTATGCAGTTCGTGGTGATAAGCGGCAGGTATATGCCGAGGCTCCGGTAAAGCGCTATGGAGGTCTTCCTTATGAACATCTCGACGAGCTGCACAAGCCCCGCTATGGCTATGATGAACGTAACGTTCTGGAGGAAAAGCAGGTTGTATCTTTCGAGGATATAGTGCTGGATAAGCCACGTCGTGACCGCCGTCAAGGTCGTGACGAAGGTCGTCGCAAGCCCCATGTTCACCGCCGTGTCGAACCTTTTGGACACGCCCAGAAACGGGCATAGCCCGAGGAAATACGTGAGAACGAAATTGTTTATGAGCGCGGCCGATATGAAAATGAGTATTATTCTCACCGTGTTTTCCTTGCCCTGCGCATGGTGACGTAATTTATAAGCCCTATGAGGAACCCGAGTGTCAGGAACGCGCCCGGCGGCAGTACCATTACCGTCCAGGGAGTGAAGACCTTCTCACTGAGCACCGTGTACCCGAGTATGGTCCCGGAGCCGAGTATCTCCCTTACGGCGCCTATGGCCAGAAGCACCCACGTGTAGCCAGCGCCCATGCCTATCGCGTCCGCGATGGAGGGCACGACCGGATATTTCGCCGCGAAGACCTCCGCGCGCGCCATTATGATGCAGTTGACGACTATAAGCGGCACGTATGGCCCGAGCGTCTTTGAGATGTCAGGGAAAAACGCCCTGAGGAAAAGATCCGCGAGCGTCACGAACCCCGATATTATGACGATGTATGTGGCTATCCTGACGCCGCCGGGGACTACCTTCCTCACCATGGAGACAAGGGCGCTCGACGCCACGGTGACGAAAATGACCGCGAGCCCCATGGCCAGGCCGTTTATGACCGTATTGGTGACGGCAAGCGAGGAGCATATCCCCAGTATCAGTCTTGCCACGGGGTTCTCGACAAGGAGACCCTTTGTTATTTCCCCGGCAAGCGTTCTATGCGAAGGGGCCACTTATCCCTCCTTTGGTTTCGCCTCGGCAACGAGGATGCCGAGTATGATATTGATCCTGCCGTTCAGCCCGTTGACGACGGCCTTGCTGGATATCGTGGCGCCGGTTACGGCCTGTATCTCGTTGGGCTTTTCAGGCTTCCTGTTTTTAAGATACTCTATCCGCGGCTCTATCAAAAGCCCGCTGAACTGGTCGGTGAATCTGGCCTCCGATATCTTATTGCCGAGCCCCGGGGTTTCGACCTGTTCGAGGACCTTCATGGCGGTGAGTTTTTTAAGGTCTATATTCAATCCCACCATCATCTTTATCGTGCCCTGGAATCCGGGCCCCTCGGCGATGAACGCGTATCCAACCGTTTCTCCGGCGGCGTTTAAGCCCTTGAAAATCCGGACGACTTCTTTTTTACCCTTTGCCCCGGTAATCTCCTTTTCGATGACGTCGTACTTTTCCGCGCCCTGCAGGACGGCGAATATGGCCCTTTTCTCCTCGGCTATCCTGTTTGCCTCTATCCGCGGATACACCAGGTGGAAAAAGCCGGCGAGTATCCCTCCCACGACCACGGTCGTTACCGTAAGCACTATCACCATGGCGGCGGATGAATTCTTCACCGCGCCGCCTCCCCGAACACCTTCGGCCTCGTCCATCTGTTCAGAAGCGGGACCACGGCGTTCATCAGGAGTATCGAATACATTACCCCCTCCGGCAGCCCTCCGAAAAGCCTTATCACCACGGCGATCACACCCGCGGCCACGGCGAATATCCACTGGCCGGACGGGGTCGTCGGGGAGGTGACCATGTCGGTCACCATGAACCACGCCCCGAGCATCGCCCCGCCGGAGAGCACGTGGAACAGCGGATCAGGGTATCTCGCCGGGTTTATAAGATAGAATATCCCGCCGAACGCGGCCACGGCGCCGAGATACCCGAGCGGGAGTTTCCAGTTGATGTAGCCCTTGTAGCGCAGATACAGCCCCCCGGCGAGGATCGCAAGGGCCGAGGTCTCGCCCAGCGAGCCGGCGACGTTGCCGAAAAACAGAGCCATGTGCGGCGACAACCTGCCCTCGAATTTCATGAGGGCGAGCGGGGTGGCCGCCGATACCGCGTCCACCCCCCACGCGCTCGCAAAAGGCTCGACCCACGTCGTTATGAGCACAGGATAAGTCGCCTGCAAAAACGCCCTTCCCAGGAGAGCCGGGTTGAATATATTATAGCCCAGTCCGCCGAATATCTGCTTCGCTATGACTATCGCGAACACCGAGCCGAGGAAGGCCCCGAAAAACGGGAACCCCGGCGGAAGCGTGAGGGCGAGCAATATCCCGGTGATGGCCGCGCTCCCGTCCCATGCCTTTACGGGCTTGCCCCTCAGCCTTTGAACGGCGTATTCGGAGCCCACCGCTCCCGTGATGCATACGGCTATAAGGAGAAGAGCCCTCAGGCCGAACAGATACACGCTCACGCCGATTGCGGGTATGAGGGCCGCCACGACCGAGTACATTATCCTTGGGATGTTCTCCGTGGTAAGGACGTGCGGAGACGATGATACCACTATGCCCGTTTTTTCCCCTGCGCCGGAGGCTTCTTTCACGTCTTCAACCGTGTCAGCCATATATCCTTGTCACATGCTCCCTGTTTTTTCGGAATTGCGGAGCCGTATCTTCCCCACCCTTATCCACTCTACGAGCGGCCTCTGCGCCGGACAGACGAAGGAACAGCAGCCGCACTCTATGCACGCCAGGGCGCTCCATGACTTGAACCCGTCCATCATGCCCATCTTTCCCATGTCGGCTATCCTGTAAGGCATAAGCCCCATGGGGCAGACCTCCACGCAGTTTGAGCACCTTATGCACGGTTCGTATTTAATGGGTTTAACGCTTGCCCCCGCGACGACCGTTATGCCTGAGGTGCCTTTCACGACCGGGACGTCGAGGTTTTTTTGCGCCACCCCCATCATGGGCCCGCCGGCAAGTATCTCCCGTTCCCCCTCCTCGGACAACCCGCCGCACTGGCCGAGGACGTCCGAGAAGGCCGTCCCTATGCGGACCCTTAAATTCTTCGGCGTCTTAACGCCGTTTCCGCTCACTGTCACGACCCTGTCTATGAGGGGCTTTTTATACCTTACGGCCTCGAATATCTTAACCGCCGTAGCGACGTTGTTGACTATGACCCCCACGTCGAGCGGTAGTTTCCCGAGCGGGACGTTCCTCCTCAACACGGCCTTTATGAGCATCTTCTCGGCGCCCTGAGGGTACTTGGTTTCGAGCAGGATGACCCCTATGCGCGGGTCCTTGGCGATAGCCCTTGAAAGGGAGTCGGCGCAATCGGTCTTGTTGTCCTCTATCCCTATGCAGCCGGCGGATGCCCCGACGGCCCTCATTATAATCTTAAGCCCCTGGACGACCTTTTCCGGCTCCTCTATCATGACGCGGTGGTCAGCCGTCAGATAAGGCTCGCACTCGCAGCCGTTGAGTATCACGGTGTCTATCTTCCTGTCTTTCGGGGGAGATAGTTTTACTGCGGTGGGGAACGCGGCGCCTCCGAGGCCGACTATACCGGCCTCTCTTATCACTTTGCGGATTTCCTCGGCGCTCAGGCGCTCAGCGTCAGGGGCCGAGGGGTCTTCCTTCCACTCCTCTTTCGAGGCGCCGTCGCCCTCGATTATGACGCTTAAAACCCTGGCGCCGGCCGGGTGGATGTGCGGGGCGACGTCTTTTACCCTGCCGGTTATCGGGGCGTGCACCGGGGCTGAGACGAACGAATCGGCGTCGCCTATCTTCTGCCCCTCCCTCACCTCGTCGCCCTTTTTAACGAGCGGGGCGCATGGGGTCCCCGCGTGCTGCTGGAGAGGCACCACCACGCGTTTGGGCAGGACCGCGTCCTCGATAGGACTACCGGAGGTCAGTTCCTTATGGTAAGCGGGGTGTATCCCCCGCTTAAACGTCTTCATTGTTGTTTGCCGTCATAAAAGATTGTATACAGTATACCATCTAATATTTTTTCGGACGGCAAGTCAAGCACTACTTTTACGCCCCCGACGTCGGGATACACGGCTCTTCTTCCGTTACCGCGGCTGACGCGGCGCTTCTTTTATCCGTCATTGCCTTATCCGGTAAAGCGAAAAGCCGTTGGCGCCGTAAAGCCTCTCGGTTGAGTCTTTGAAAAAGGCCGAAAGGAGCCGGATTTCGTTGTCGTTGAAATTATCCCCGGCGAATTTCTCAAGCAGCCTGTCCAATATAAAAAGATGGGTGGCGCCGGTATCGAGGAACTCCCTTTTCAGCCCCTCGGCGTCCCCGGCCCTTTTTACGAACGATATGATGTCCCCCCCCATCCTGTCGCCGTAGAAATACCCTCTCTCCCAGTAATAACCCCTGTCGCCGGTAAAAAGGAAAAGCACCCTCGAAGACAGGGGGATGTTCGCGTTAGCGTATTCAACGACCCGGTAATCGGGCAATACCCTCGAAAGATACCCGGAGCGGCTTTCGCCGCCGGTAATATATCCAAGCGGCATGTACCTCTGGTAAAGCCCGCCGAGGTAGAAAAGATTAAATGAAAAAAGCAGGACAAGCGCCGCTATGGAGGCATACCTCATCCCCCTTTTCTCTTCCATCCCGTGCCTTACCCCCCTGACGGCCATTACGACGAGCGGCGGAAAGACGGGCAGTATGTAACGTATGACCAGGTCGGCGGTGAAAAGGGCGATGTATGAAAAAAGGACGGAAAAAACAACGAGGTATTTTATGTCCCGCTCCTCCTGTATCCTGAAAAGCGACAGCGCCATGAAGATGAGCAGAAAAGGATTGAGAACGCCGTCGAATTTCTCTATGGAATTGTCCACCCCCTCCAGGAATATCCTCAGGGGCACGAGAACTATGTCAAGCGTGGATTCGTTATAGAGGAGATAGCGCCTGCCTATGGGCGAGAGCGCCTCGCCGAAATGCAAACCGCCGCCCTCTGTGGCGGCCTTTGATATCGCGGCCTGCATCATGGGATAAAACGGGCTTCCCTTCCAGACGTAGTTCCTTATAAGCCACGGCGAAAAAACCGTTATGGCTATCGCGAAAAAGATAAACCCGTCTCTTATCGCCAAGCGCTGGGCGCTCCCTTTCCTGATGGAAAGATGAACCACTAAAAAGGTTAAGAGGAAAAGACTTATGAGCATGTTGTATTTCGCGCCGATTGCGAGGCCCATGGACAGCGCTGACCAGTAAAAAAGCCTCTTCTCCCCTTTCCCCCCGTCTTTTCTCCCCTCCCTGCCGCCATCCCCCCATTCGAGTATGCCGACGAGCGCAAGCGTCGAGAAAAACGTCGCGCCGAGGTCAACGTACGCGGTCCTTGCGAGGTTCATCACGACCGGGGTGGAGAAAAACAGCAGGAATCCTAAAACCGCGTACGCCCTGCCGAGCCGGGGTCTTAGATAAGAATAGATTACGAGTCCGGTGAGAACGGCGAAGGCAAAATGGATAAGCCGCGCGAATATGTCGTTGCCGAGAAGGAGCGGGATGATGTAGAGGAGGTCTATATTCATGGGAAAATAGGAAAACCCCATGAATGGTATCTCGAATATCCTCCCCTTCTGGACGTAAAGCCTGGGGACCGCGAGGTGGTGGATGAGCTCGTCCCTCACCGAAGGAGGGGTCATGGCGAGCAGCGCGACCGCGAGCGCGAAGACCGCGGTCAGTACAAAAAACGCCGCCTCACGGCGGGATACGCCTTTGGCTGCCGGCACTCCGGCCTTGTTGACGGCCAGCACTCCGTCCTCGACGGCCAGCACTCCGTCCTCGACGGCCAACCAGCCGTCCTTGACGGCGACTTCCGGGCGGGCTTCCTTTAAATTCCTTTTTAGTAGAAAAAAAAGAAAGGCGGCGGATAGGACTATCGCCAGGACGGCGTAACCCGGGACAAGAAGCCCCGCGTGCCCGAGCAAAAACATAAGCATGCTCAAAAGGCCGGCGGCAAAGGCTATTGAGTAGATAATCTCCAGCGTAAAGACACCCTTCGCTTAAGCCCGCGCTATTATGCGCCGTATCCTTTCCTGGCTCTCCTCGACGCCCTCGACGCCGGTGTTCAATATATGGAGGCTCGTCGAGGAGAACAACTCGCCAAAGAACCTTTTCTGAAGCTCCGCCCTCCTTACGAGAAGATACGGGTTATAGTAAGACTCGTAACTGTACTCCCCCACGTTCGCCCCGGCGCCGGCAAGGACCTGATACCTGCCCTCCTCGAGTATCTTTATGCCCTCTTCAGGCGTAAGCTCGGCCTCGGGCGGGGATACGCCGTCGCGCCTTAAAAGGATTACGGACTTGACGACCGCCCTTTCGACGAACTTATCCGGCCCGCCTATCCACTCCGGGTCAATTATGGCGCGGGAGTTCGCGAACCCCGTGAAATCGCCGTCCTTGACGTTTTCGCATCTGGCCCTCTCAAGGAGCGCCGTTAGTTCGGGAAAGCTTTTGACCATGTCGGTCCTGAGATAGAATTTCCTCTCAGATATCTCGGCCATGGCGAGCCCTTTTTTGTAGGTGAGGAATATCCAATCGTCCGAGTGGATCTTGCCGTCCGCAAGTCTCATAAGCCCCCATGTGTGGGTGCTCTTGCCCGTGCCGGTCGGTGCTATTATGACAACTCCCTTGCCTCTGACCACGGCGCAGCTTCCGTGGATCGAATGCACCCCGTGCTGGGTCTCCAGTATGTCGGCGGCCATGCCCAATGCCCAGCTCTTGCACTGGCCGTAATATTCCGTGTTTATGAATATCGCGGTCTTTGTCTCGTGGTTGTAATACGCGTGGGGCTCGTGACCGGGGACGTCTTTTACCGCGTAGATTACGCCGTGCGGAAGTATCACGGAGGTCCTCTGCGCGGGGAACCAGTTCTCCACCCAGAAGTCGTAGAGGTGGAAGGAGTTGGTGTGGAGCCTGACGACTATGCCGTGTATGTTGGCGTTCCAGTGGTAGGTCTCAAACGAGGAGGAAAGCCTCTCAAGGGCCAGGGCGACGAGTTCGTTACGCTCCTCGACGCTTATCTCCTTGGTCGAGGGGACCCTGCGCTTTACGTCCGTGATGTAATTCGATATCATGGCTGTGACTCCGGCGGTTTTTATTTACAGGTTGAGATGAGGGGGTTTTCCGGAGGTTTCAGGTTGACTGAAGGCACACAGACGGCCCTGCCGGCCAACCAGCCATCCTCGATGGCCGGCACTCCGTCCTTGACGGTCAGGCTATCCTCCCCATCCTGGTAAGAAAATCCCCGACCGCGACCCTCATTATGGCGCTCAGGCTCCAGCCGCTCCCGAGCTTTTCCCGGTACTCCCCGGCTATCTCTTTTAAGTGCGCTATCTGGTCTTCCTCGAGCGAGACCGTTACCCTTACGAGCCTTTCCTCATGTCCGTGCCGCCCTGGCCGGCCGGTTGGCGCGTGCCCGCGTTTTTCTTCTCTCCCCATTATAAAATCCTCCTATCTCACTTAAGTCTCGTCGCAAGGCGGGAATTTGGCCTTTTCCACGACCTTCGACTTCCAGTCCCTGTGTTTATTGATTATGGAAACCACCTCGTGCGGGTCGTCCGTGACCTTTATTATGTTCAGGTCCTCCTCAGAGATCGTGCCGTATCTGAGCATGGTGTTCTTCATGAGGGCGATGATGGGCGCCCAGTAATCGCTGCCGAAAAGTATCAGCGGGAACGGGTATATCTTGTGCGTCTGGATGAGGGTGAGCGCCTCGAAAAACTCATCCATCGTGCCGAACCCGCCGGGCATGCACACATACCCCATCGCGTACTTGACGAACATGACCTTGCGCGCGAAGAAGTAGCGGAAGTTCACCGACACGTTCTGGTAATGATTGGGCTTCTGCTCCCTGGGCAGGGTTATATTGAGCCCCACGCTTCTGCCCTTGTTGAGCGCCGCGCCCCTGTTGGCGGCCTCCATTATCCCGCCCCCGCCGCCGGTTATCACGGCGTAGCCGTTTTCGGAGAGGATCCGTGCCACCTCCACGGCCTTTTTGTAATACCTGTTACGCGGGGAGAACCGGGCCGAGCCGAATATCGAGACGGCCGGCCCTATGTCGGAAAGTTCCTCGAACCCCTCCACGAACTCGCTAAGAATCCTGAAAAGCCTCCACGTCTCTTTTCCCTTCAGATCATCTATGGTGGACATCCCGTCACTCCCATTCAATGGTGCTCGGCGGCTTCGAGCTTATGTCGTAGACCACCCTGTTGACGCCCTTGACCTCGTTTATGACCCTCGCCGATATATTCTTCAAAACGTCGTACGGAAGCCGCGCCCAGTCGGCCGTCATGCCGTCAACGCTCGTGACCGCCCTTACGGCGACGACGTTTTCATACGTCCTTAAATCCCCCATCACGCCCACGGTCTTAACCGGCAGGAGCACGGCGAACGCCTGCCACATCTCCGTATACAGGCCGGATTTTTTAATCTCATCGAGCACTATGGCATCGGCCTCCCTCAAGACCGCGCACCTTCCGGGCGTTACCTCGCCTATTATCCTTATCGCGAGCCCCGGACCGGGGAAGGGGTGGCGGCCTATAAGCTCTTCGCTCATTCCAAGCTCCCTGCCGAGTTCCCTCACCTCGTCCTTGAAAAGCTCCCTCAGGGGCTCGATGAGCTTCAGCCTCATGCCCTTGAGCAGCCCGCCGACGTTGTGGTGGCTCTTTATCGTGGCCGAAGGCCCCTTGAGGGATACGCTCTCTATGACGTCCGGGTAGAGGGTCCCCTGCGCGAGAAACCCGACGCCCTTAATCCCTTTTGCCTCCTCATCGAACACCCGGATGAACTCGTTGCCGATGAGTTTTCTTTTCCTTTCCGGGTCCGTCACCCCTTTGAGCCTTTTAAAGAACCTCGCGGAGGCGTCAACCTTTTTTATCCGCATCCTGAAATTCTTTTTAAGCGTTGAATATACCCTGTCGGCCTCCCCTTTTCTCAAAACCCCGTTGTCCACGAAAATGCAGGTGAGGTTTTTCCCCACGGCCCTGTGGACAAGGGCCGCGGCCACGCTTGAATCAACCCCGCCGCTTATGCCGCAGACGACCTTCCCGCCCCCGACCTTTTTCCTTATGTCGGAGACCGCGCTCTCTATGAAAGAGCCCATCGTCCATGTGGGAGAGCATTTGGCTATCTTGAAAAGAAAGTTTTCTATGATCTTCCGGCCGAGCGGGGTATGCGCTACCTCGGGATGGAACTGCACGCCGAAGATCTCGCCTTTGGAGTCCTTCATGGCGGCAATGGAATTTTTGCTCTTTGCCGTAACCCTGAATCCTTTGGGCAGCCTTATGACCCTGTCGCCGTGGCTCATCCAGACCTTAAGCGGAGTTTTGCCCAGACCGTGGAATATGCCGCCCGAGTCGCTTACGCTTATTACGGCCGGGCCGTATTCCCTTTTCCTTGACCGCGCGACCCTGCCGCCAAAAAGCCTCGCGATGAGCTGCATACCATAGCATATGCCGAGGACCGGGACCCCGAGCGAAAAAATCCCCCTGTCTATCGCCGGCGCGTCCTTGTCGTAAACGCTCGAAGGCCCGCCGGAGAGTATTATGCCGGTGGGAGAGTATGACCTTAAAAAAGATACAGGCGCGTTATACGGGTGTATCTCGCAGTATACCCGCGCCTCCCTCACCCTCCGGGCGATAAGCTGGGTATACTGGGATCCGAAGTCGAGTATGAGGATTTTTTGGGAGTGGATGTCCATCACCCCATCTCCACCTTATAGTTCGGCGCCTCTTTGGTTATTATGACGTCGTGCACGTGGCTTTCCCTGAGCCCGGCCGGGGTGAGCTTTATAATCCGGGCCTTGCGGTGCATATCCTCGATGGTCCTGCAGCCCAGATACCCCATGCCGGCCCTTAGCCCGCCCACAAGCTGGAATATGCTTGACGATAGAGGCCCCTTGTGCGGGACCCTGCCTTCTATGCCCTCGGGGATGAGTTTAAGCTCACTCTCAACATCCTCCTGAAAGTATCTGTCTTTACTGCCTTTTTTCATAGCCTCTATCGAACCCATACCCCTGTAGACCTTGAACGTGCGGCCCTGAAGAAGCACGGTCTCCCCCGGGCTTTCCTCGGTGCCGGCAAAGAGCCCTCCTATCATGACGGAATGCGCGCCGCAGGCAAGGGCCTTTGTAACGTCGCCTGAGTATTTGATCCCGCCGTCCGCCACCACAGGCACGCCTCTTTTACGGGCGACCCGGACGACCTCCATTACCGCGGTTATCTGCGGCACGCCTATGCCTGTGACTATCCTCGTGGTGCAGATGGAGCCTGGCCCTACCCCGACCTTTATCGCGTCGGCCCCGGCCTTTATCAATGCCTCGGCGCCCTCGGCCGTGGCTACGTTGCCGGCTATGAGCTGGCAGTTGAAATTTTTCTTTATCGCCCTTACCGCCTCTATTACGCCCTTGCTGTGACCGTGGGCCGTATCAACGACTACGCAGTCGGCCCCTGCCTTTAAAAGGGCGTCCACCCTTGAATCCCTGTCAAAGGACACCCCGACCGCGGCGCCGACTCTCAGCCTCCCGAACCTGTCTTTGCAGGAGTTCGGATAGAGCGCCCTCTTTTCAATGTCGGTCATCGTGATAAGGCCCTTGAGCCTGCCTTTACGGTCAACGAGCGGGAGTTTCTCTATCCTGTGCTGGTGGAGCTTCTGTTTGGCCTTTTCAATGGAAATTCCCACCGGAGCGGTTATTACGTCCCTTGTCATTATCTCGGATATCCCGCGCCTTGGGTTTGCCTCGAACCTCAGGTCTCTATTGGTGACTATTCCGACGAGAACCCCATCCCTGACTACCGGGAAACCGGAGATCTGCTCCTCCCTCATTATCTTAAGCGCGTCGGACACCCTCTGCGATGGTTCGAGCGTCATGGGCTTACTGATCACGACGGATTCGTACTTCTTCACCTTATCCACCTGAGAGGCCTGCTCCTCCACGGTGAGGTTTTTGTGTATAATTCCGATCCCCCCCTGCTGCGCGATGCCTATGGCCATGCGTGATTCAGTGACGCAGTCCATCGCGGCGCTTAAAAGCGGGATGTTCAGCCTTATCTCCTCGGTCAGTTTCGTCGTGACGTCCACGTCCCTCGGCAGCGTCTTTGAGTACGCCGGCAGGAGCAGTATGTCGTCGAACGTCAGGGCAATGCCGGCGTCGTCCTTCATCCCTCCTTTTCCGCCACTCTGCACTTTTTTTATTGCCTTTATCTTTTTTGGGGGGCTCATATCAAATCCTCCTTAAGTCTTAAGTCCGTGTTCCCATGGCCTTCGCGGAGACGGCCCTGTATCACTCCCTCCAGAAGCCCCGCGTCGCTCGCCCTCATGGAATCGAACCCGAACGACTCCATGCAGCTTAAGGCGATCGCCGTGCCGGGTATTATAAGGTCTTCCCTCCCTTTTTCAAGGCTCAAGACCTCGGCTCTCTCCCCAAGCGTAAGGGTTATGAGATTTCCGTAGATGTCTTCCACCCGCTTCCTGCCCAATATCCAATTGTTTATTCTGTCCCTGTCGTATACGGTAAGCCCCTGGTCAATGGCCGCAAGCGTCGTTATCGTACCGGCTGTCCCGATGATTTCCGCTCCGTTTTTACCTGAATATTTATCAATAGTTAAGCCATGATTATTGATACGCCGTCTTAAATCCTCCACAACCCCCTTTATTTCCCTGTCCATATCTTCAAGTTCTGATTTGCGCGGCGGGTCGCTTTTTAGATACCTCTCCGATAGGTGCACAACCCCCATCTCCATGCTCCACGCCCCGGCTATATCAGCGCCGTCTGTAAGTATGAACTCGGTGCTTCCTCCGCCTATGTCTATGACGACCCTGTCTCTCTTCTTGCCGTTGACCACGGACAGGACGCCGGCAAGGGTAATCCGGGCCTCTTCGTCTCCGGATATGACGTTTACCTCTATCCCGGTCCTCAGCAGGACATCCTTTAAAAAATCCTCCCTGTTGACGGCCCTCCTCACGACACTCGTTGCGACCGCAAAGACTTCTTTAACGCCGTACTCCTTTATCGCGTCCCTGAATCCCTCAAGCGCCTCGATCGTCCTTTCCGCCCGGGCCTTGTCAATCCCTCCATTGGCGGTATATCCACCACCGAGCCTCGTTATGGCGCGCTTATAGAGCAGCGGCTTGATACGGGGCGCAGAGCGGCCTTCACCGGGCTTAAGCTCCGCGATAAGTAGCCTCAGCGTATTGGTCCCTATGTCAATTGACGCCAATATCACGCGGCTTTTTAGCTGCTCCCCCCCTCTTTGAGGTAGTTCTTCGTATAATCCATATAATTACGCGCCGACCTTGAAATCCTTTCAACCTCGTCGTCCCTCAAGTGCCTTACGACCTTTGCCGGATGGCCGAGGATGAGGCTCCGCGGAGGCACATTCGTTCGCTCTGTGACAAGGGCTCCGGCGCCGACTATCGAATCCTCCCCTATGACCGCGTTGTCGAGGATTATCGCGCCCATCCCTATTAAGCACCTGTCCCTTACCGTGCACCCGTGCAGAACGGCATTGTGCCCTATGGTGACGTCGCTTCCGATGACGAGAGGATGGGTGTCCTTTGTCACGTGCAATACGGAGTTGTCCTGCACGTTGGTCCTCTCGCCTATCCTGACGTAGTTGACATCCCCCCTTACTACCGCGTTGAACCAGACGCTTGAATCAGCCCCTATCTCGACGTCGCCTATTATCCGCGCGCTCGCCTCGACAAAGACCGAGCCGTGTAGTTTTGGAAGAACCCCCCTGTAGGGCAACAACATTTTTCACTCCCCCGGATAGAAACCGGATATAAATCAACGAAGGTTTAAATATTAAAATTTACCAAAATCCCCGCAATTATGCAATGTTTTCCGTCCAATTAGTCGGAACGGAATACCTCGAGCCTCAGAACCTTTTTCGTCCCATCCCCCACCTTGCACGCCTCGGCCTGCCTGTGTCCAACGGCCCATATTATATCGCCCCAGCTTACAACGAGCGGTATGGCGCGCCTTTGCCCCTCGGGTATCTTATCGTCCATGAAGATATCCTTTAATTTCTTATGCCCCTTCATGCCGAGCGGCGTCATCCTGTCGCCGGGCTTGAATGTCCGCACCTCTATCGGAAGGGCAACCTTTTCATAATCAAAATACGCAACCGCCCAACCAGCCGTCCTCGACGGCCCACCCGCCTTAAGCGACCGCGGCCTTTTGTTGAGCACAGCGGCCTTAAACCCGCAGCCCAGCCCCATGACCTCTGTCCGCCCCGGTATCTTGAGCCGCACGCCCCGGCAAGACTTCGGACTCAATGCCGTCTTTACGGCCAAACAGCCGGCCTCGTCGGCCCGCCAGCCGACCTCGTCGGTTGAAACAGTGATTGCATCGTACTCCCTCTTGACGTAAAGCCCCTTGCGCAGAGTGACCGCGGCATTGGGTTTTTCCCCTTTCAAAAGCGCGATAAAGCCGTCTATCTGCGGGGTGTAAACGCCGTTGCCCCGTTCTTTTAAAACCTCGAGCGCCATAAGGAACACCCGTGCCAGTATGGCCCCGGGAAGCCTCAGGAGTTTTCCCCTGTCCATCAAGACGCTTTTACCGTCCGCGCGCCTTGCAACCATAGGAAAAACGCCTTCGGCCACGCTGCGCAGATAGTCATCGTCGCTTCGGAGCGCGCGGGCGGTCCGCAAAACCGTTTCCTTTATGTTCGGGTTATAGCGGCCTTCGATGAACGGGATAAGCTCGCTTCTAACGCGGTTTCTCAGATATTTAGGGCTTTTATTAGTCGAATCCAGGACGTGCTTCAACCCGTTTTGCCGGGCGTATCGTTCTATCTCCTCCCTCGACGTCTCCGCAAGCGGCCTTATGAGCCCCGCGCCTTTGGGGCGCATGCCGCAAAGCCCGCTCGTCCCCGAGCCTTTGATAAACCTCATCAGAACCGTCTCGGCCTGGTCGTCCATATTGTGGCCCAGCGCTATTGCGGCAGCGCCGAACTTTTGCGACGACCTTCTTAAAAATCCCATGCGCCGCTCCCTCGCCCACTCCTGAAGACTTTTCCCCTTCCTCTTTCTTACTTCTTCAAGGGTAAGTTTCGCCCCGACGAACCGCAGGCCCAGACCAACGGCAAGTTTTTTTACGAACCTGAAATCCCTGTCGGATTCCTTGCCCCTCAGGTTATGGTTAAGGTGGCATACGATAAGCCGGAGCGAGAATTCCTCCCTGATGGCATTCAGGACGTGAAGGAGCGCACAGGAATCCACCCCGCCTGAGACGGCCACGCAGATGGTGGCGCCTCTTTCGAGCATTCCGTGTTTAACGATAGTGCGTCTTACCTTTTCGAGCATATCTTTAAACAGAAAAAGCCCTTTCGTCTCCTGAAAGGGCTTTTTTAAAAATACGTAAAGACTATTTCGTCCAAACGGCTCCCTCGTTACTCCCGTAGAACAGGATTATAGTTTTTTATACGCTGTTTGACAAGGAAAAAACGGTCATTGCCTGAAAAGCGCCACCTTGACTTTTCGCCCCGTGCTGTTAAAATCTATTACGTGTCGGGCCTGCATACAGCGCACTCCTATGACACAGGCGTAAACAAAAAAGCAAGGGAAGGAAAATAAAAAATATGCCATACAGCTACATGGAGCACGCCTCTGACGTGGGGATACACGCCGAAGGGGAGACTATCGGAAAGGCGTTTGAAAGCGGGGCCGAGGCCATGCTCAACGTCATGTTCGATCTTTCCACCATCCGCCCAACCGTTGACGTAACGTTCTCGGCCGAGGCAGGGGACGAGGCGTTGTTATTCGTGGAGGTCTTAAACGAGATACTCTCTATCCAGGACAGGCACTCCCTTGCCGTCAAAAGACTTGAAGCCGTCGAGATAAAGCAGACCGGGAGCGGCCTTTCTTTCATCGGGAGGATCTACGGAGAGCCTTTCAATCCCGAAAAACACGCGGTGAAAACAGAGGTCAAGGCCGCGACGTACTCGGGCCTTAGCTGCGTGGCTGTTGACGGCAAATACATCCTTGAATGCGTGGTGGACGTGTAAGGAACAAGGGGTCATGGCAATTGGGGCAATAGAACTCAAGAAAATAACGGACTCGGTCTGGGAGATACCCAAGACAGGGGACATGCTCGTCCCGGGCCGCATATACGCGGACGAGGATTCTGTAAAGGGCCTTCTCAGGGACTACGAGGATAAAAAAACCGGAGGCTTCACCCCGGCCCTGAAGCAGGTCGCCAACGTGGCATGCCTTCCGGGCATAGAAAAGGCCTCGCTCGCCATGGCCGACATCCACCCTGGATACGGCTTCGCCATCGGCGGCGTGGGCGCGTTCGACATGGCTCGCGGCGTAATAAGCGTAGCCGGGGTCGGTTTTGACATAAACTGCGGGGTAAGGGTTTTAAAGACCCCCCTGCATAGAAACGACGTCGAGCCGCTGAAAGAAACGATAGCGAACCAACTCTTCAGGGACGTGCCGGCCGGCGTGGGCTCGACCGGGGAGATAAAACTCAAGGAGGCCGAGATAGACGAACTGCTCGTAAAGGGTTCGGCCTTTGTCGTGGACAGGGGCTACGGGTTCGCGGACGACCTCGAATACACCGAGGAAAGAGGCGCCGTAGCGGACGCGAGGCCGGAAAACGTAAGCCACAGGGCCAAGGAAAGACAGTTCAGGCAGGTCGGCACGCTCGGGAGCGGCAACCACTATCTCGAGGTGCAGTGGGTCGAGGAGGTCTACGACCAGGCGGCCGCAACGGCCTACGGCATCGAAAAAGACCAGATACTCATAGCCATACACTGCGGGTCCAGGGCCCTTGGCCACCAGATAGGGACGGATTACCTCAAAACGCTCGAAGAGGCGAGCAGGAAGTATTCCATCCCCATAAGGGACAGGGAACTCGTATGCGCGCCGATAAATAGCGACGAAGGCCGCCGCTACCTTTCGGCCGTAAACTGCGGCATAAACTGCGCCTTCGCGAACCGGCAGGCCATCTCGCATCTGGCGAGGCTCGCCTTCGCGCGCGTAACCGGCATAAAACCCGTGGACATAAGGCTCCTCTACGACGTGGCTCATAATACATGCAAGATAGAAACGCACACGGTTGACGGAAAAAACAAAAAACTCCTCGTCCACCGTAAGGGCGCCACGCGGGCGTTCGGCCCCGGAAGGGACGAGGTCCCTGAGGCCTTTCGCGCGGCCGGGCAGCCGCTTTTAGTGGGCGGGACCATGGGCACGGCCTCCTACATACTGCGCGGCACGGAAAAAGGCATGGAGGACTGCTTCGGGAGCGCGGTGCACGGCGCCGGAAGGGCCCTATCGAGGATGCAGGCCAAAAGGCAGTGGCGGGGCAGCGACATAATAGCCGAACTAAGGGAAAAGGGGATTATCATAAAAACCAGAAACAAATCCGACGTCGCCGAGGAGGCGCCGGGCGCGTATAAGGACGTTGACAGTGTGGTGGGTATAATGCACAACTCCGGGGTGAACCACAGGGTCGCGCGCTTAAGGCCGCTCGTATGCGTCAAGGGATGAGGCGGTGTTGTTTTGACCGAGTTGTTTTTGTGGCGGGCTGTTGAGTTGGAACAGGCAAAAGCAGCTTAATCGTATGTCCACTTTTCCGTGGTAAGATCATTTTACACCCTCTTCTTTGATCCCAACCTCTCTTTCGACTCGACCGGTGATTTTTCCTCCCTCCGGTCCAATGGTTAACTCGATTGGCTCGAAGGGCTTTTTCTCTCCGGCCGCAACGAGCGTAATGGAGACGCTCCAATCGGAGGTCCCCTTGGCCGGGTAGGTCTTATTGGAACGAGAGGAATTATGGTTTTCCACTTTCGTGGGAACCAGCTTCACCACGTACTTCCCCGGTTTAAGTTTGTCGAATGTAAAGCCGCCGCTCTTATCCGTCTTCGCTGTCTTGACAATACCTCCTGGGATCTCATCGAGCGATATGTCTATGCCGGGGACCGGATCCCCCGCCAAACTCAAACCAGATGAGATAAGGAACAGGGCTACGCCAAGAATCGTAAACCTGAAGAAACGGGGTCTAATCATAACTATCCTCCTTTGGCCGGCAATGTCCCGGCCGGCCGCTAAAAATCCTCCTGAAGGTAGAACTTATCGGCCTTGTCCTTCTTGATCTTGAGCGGCGCCTCGCAATAGGGGCAGAAGACCTGTTCCCCGGGCTTCTCGTCGCCGTTTATCGGCACCTCGCAGTCGCAGAGCGGACATTCAAGAGTCGCGGCGCCGGCTTTATCAGCCATACCTTCAGCCCTCTATGACCTTGAATACCGCATCATGCGTCCTTCCGTGCTCAACGACCCTGAGCCCGACGCCGTCGCCCTTTTTCGCGCCGGCCACGTCTTTGTGCTCTACCTGGATGGAATCCACCTTCTGCGTGAAATCCGTTGTGTGTCCCTTGACGCGTATGGTGTCGCCCACATTCAAATCTCCTTCGAGCGTAAGGGTGACGACGCCGAGGTGCGAATAATAATGGTCCACAGTGCCCACCTTCTTTTCTTTCATGGCCGCCTCCTGTGTTTGGGAAAAAACCGTTATTTTACGGTAATTATCATTTGCAAAACCCCGCTTGTCAAGCATTTTAAAACTCCCGTTCACCCTGCCTCCCCTGCCCCGGCGCATGGAAAAATTCTATGGCCTTCCGCATATTTTTATGGTAACGTCATGGCGGCAACGAACACCCTTTTAACCCTATGACCATGAGGAGGCGTTTATGACGCGCACGAGGAAGATTCTTTCGGCTTTTATTTCGCTGTCGGCCGTTGCCCTGTTTTTAGGCGGCTGCATGGAACAGTACGCCCAACCCACGGCAAGGGTTGACACGGGGATCGCCCAGCAATTGCCACCGTACAGCGGCCCCAAGGCCAGGGTAGCGGTCGCCAAATTCGATTGGAAGGCCGGAGGCAGCGGCGGCTCAACGACCACCATACGCGGCGTGGGGGAAGAGGATATAACGATAAGCCGCGAACAGTCCGGCGTCATGACGGGCCTGAGGGACATGCTCACGACGGCCCTTGTCCAGAGCGGCAGGTATAAGGTCATGGAACGGCAGGAACTCGGCGCGATAAAAGAGGAAATAGCCCTCGGCGAGAAAGGCTACGCCGAGGAAAAAACAGCGGTCAAAAAAGGCAGGATAAAAGGCGCGGACCTTCTGGTCGTGGCCGCCATAACCGGATGGGAACCCGGCACGTCCGGGGCAAGGGCCGGCGTCGGGGTCTTTGGCGGCGGGGCCCTCGGCGGTGTGCTCGGCGCCTTCAGCAAATCTTCGCTGGCTATGGACATACGCATCATAGACACCTCGACCTCTGAGGTCCTCGCGGCAACAAGGGTCGAGGGCACGGCAACCGATGTAAACCTCGGGGTGCTCGTGGGAGGGCTGGTCGGAAACGTCGGACTCGGGGGCGGCTTAAGCGTATACGCGAAGACCCCGATGGAAAAGGCGATAAGGATAGCGATAGACGAGGCGGCCAAATACATCGTGTCAGCCACCCCGCCGGAGTACATGAAGAACTAAGACAGTCTCCACCGGGCATCTTTAGTCTCTTTGGACTGACCCGGGTAAATAGTGGTGGTCGGCTTTTACAACAGACGATAGTTAACAGGTTAAAAAAGCGGCTGGCCCGTCATCTCTCCGGGTATCTCGATGCCCATTATCTTCAGTATGGTCGGCGCTACGTCGCAAAGCCCCTTGTTGCTTTTAAGCGTAATCCCCCTTTTCTTCTCGTCCGCGAGGATGAAGGGCACGGGATTAAGCGAATGGGCCGTGTGAGGCCCGCCGGTCAACGGGTCTATCATCTGCTCGACGTTGCCGTGGTCAGACGTTATGACGGCCGCCCATCCCCGCGTTACGGCAGTATCCACGACCATGCCCACGGCCCGGTCAACCGCCTCGCACGCCTTTACCGCGGCTGGAATAACCCCTGAATGCCCGACCATGTCGCCGTTCGGAAAATTTATCAGGATAAAGCCGTATCCATCCTCGTTGAGCCTTTCAAGCGCGGCCGACGCTATCTCCCGTGCCCTCATCTCAGGCTTCATGTCATAGGTCGGAACGTCCCTTACCGACGGTATGAGGAGCCTTTCCTCCCCCTCGAACGGCGCCTCAACCCCGCCGTTGAAGAAAAATGTCACGTGCGCGTATTTCTCGGTCTCGGAAACCCTGAACTGTTGTATGCGGTTTTTGCTCAAGACCCCGGGCAGTATGTTCTTAAGCTCCTGGGGCAAGAACACCACGGGCAGCCTGAAGAGCTTATCGTACTCGGTCATGGTCAGAAAGACCGAAACCCTGGGCCGTTTTTTCCTTTCAAACCCGTCGAAGCCGTCTTCAATAAAGGCACTGGTAAGCTCACGTGCCCTGTCGGCCCTGAAGTTGAAAAATATCACGCCGTCGTTGTCCTCGACCGTTGCCACCGGAGCGCCGCCGTCCAATATGACGACAGGTTCCACGAACTCGTCGGTCTGCCCTTTTTTAGAGGCCTCGCCGACAGCCTCAACCGGGTCGTTTGAAACGGCCCCCTCTCCCATTACAATCGCGTCATACGCCCTTTTGACCCTGTCCCAGCGTCTATCCCTGTCCATCGCATAGTAGCGGCCGGACACGGTGGCGACCCTGCCAAGCCCTATCTCTCCGAGGTTTCGGGTTAAATCCTCCACATACCGTTTTCCGCTCTCGGGAGGGGTGTCCCTTCCATCGAGGAAGGCGTGCACATAGACCCGCCGCAGACCGGCTTTCTTCGCGGCCCTTACTATGGCGTAGAGGTGGCGTATGTGGCTGTGCACCCCTCCGTCCGAGAGAAGTCCCATGACGTGGAGGGCGGCGCCCGCACTTTCCTTTATCGCGGCAAACGCATCAAGGAGTGACGGATTGTCATAAAAGCTCCGGTCTTCGACGGCCCTGTTTATGCGGGTAAGCTCCTGATAGATGACCCTGCCGGCCCCGAGGGTCAAATGCCCAACCTCCGAATTGCCCATCTGGCCTTCGGGAAGGCCCACGGCATTTCCCGACGCGCCGAGTTCGGTTGATGGATAACGCCCCGCGAACCTCTTGAGGTTAGGGGTGTCGGCCATCATGGCGGCGTTCCCCCGCGCGTCCGGGTTTACGCCCCAGCCGTCCATCACGATAAGTATCACGGGTTTCATTAAGCGGACCTCTGGAGGGAGGTGGCCTCTGGCGGCTAAGCCAGCCGGCATTATTGACGGCCGACCAGCCGCCCACGGCGGCCAGCCAGCCGGCCTTGCCGGTCAGACGGCCTTTTTTCTCTTCTCTTTCACCGCAACCCTCGGGGCGTCGGCCCACAGCCCTTCGATGTCGTAGAAGCTTCTCACGGGTTCAAGGAATACGTGCGCGATCACGTCGGCGTAGTCCATGAGGACCCACCGGCCCGAGTCCAGCCCTTCGATGCTCAACGGGGGTTCTTCCTTATCCCTGAGCGTTTCTTCCACGTGGAGGGCTATCGCCTGGACCTGCCTTTCCGAGGCGGCGCTGCATATGATGATATAGTCGGCGATGGAAGACAGTTTCCTGACGTTGAGGACCACGAGGCCTTCCCCCTTTTTTTCCATCGCGAGTCTTGCTATCTCGAGCGTTTTTTTTCTGGGTTCCAGTTTTCTGAAATTCTCCTTCCGGATTATTACCCGTTGCGGGTATAAAGCCCCTTCGCTGATATGAACTCCTCCACGGCCTGAGGCAGAAGGTACCTGATTGAAAGGCCCTTCCGTATCCTCTCGCGTATCGCTGAAGAAGATATGTCGAGGTGCGTGGTTTCCATGTAAGTCACCCTCCTGCCGCCCGAGTTCACGTAGGCGGCATACTCCGTATCATACCAGAACCTTTTCGCCAATTCAACCGGAACCGCCTCGGCCATCTTCTTTACGCCGTGGCCGGGCCGCGGCACCACGGCGAAGTCCGCCTCGTTAAAAAGCTCCTCGTATTCGCACCACGTGGTTATGTCGTTGAACGAGTCGGAACCCACGATTAACGTTGGAGAGAACCCGTCCTTTTTAAGCTCCCTCACGGTATCTATTGTATATGACCTCCCGCCTCTTTTAACCTCGGCGTCCGATACCCCGAAGGCGGGGTTTGCGGCTGTGGCCAGCCTGACCATCTCAAGCCTGTCCCCGGCAGAGGCGAGTTCGAGGTCCTCCTTATGCGGAGATAGACTTACGGGCATAAAAAACGCTTTTTTAAAGCCGAGGGACTCCCTTACCTCCTCGGCGCACCTTAAGTGGCCGTAATGCACGGGGTTGAAAGTGCCCCCGAGTATGGCTATACGCTCCATAGGTCTTCCGTGCCGCATGGCTGATTGAGGCAAGATAGTATATACCCACCTTGGAAGTCAAGGGACTATTGCCTGGCTAAAGCCGTGGCGGCCTTGTCGCGTCAGAGGTATCGTTTAAATGCCTGCTTTCTTTAAGAACCTCGCCTATTGGCCTGGATAACCTCTTCCTCGACTCCGGCGGGGTGGAATACCTGACGTAGAGCATACCTAATACTGATACGACGGCCCCGCCTATGAAGTCGTATATCATATCCCACATCGTGTCGGAAAGCCCATTCTGCATGCTTTTGGCGAAAAGGCTGTCCACCGCGAACTCGAATATCTCCCACATCGCGCCAAGGGCCATGGCGAACACGATTGTAAAAAGGCCGATAAACGGAAGCGTCAGGCGTAGTTTGCGCGTATAATGAAACGAATAAACGACTATAAAGGCGTAGAGCGCGGTCACCGCGGTCCCGTAAAGATGCAGGAATTTATCCCACCCCTCTACCCTTTCATAGAACCTGAGCCATTCCCCGAAAAAGGTATGGAGAAAAAGGGCGAGCGTTATGAGGAGGTCGAGTTCAAAGGGCAGCTGTATCCGGAAATTTTTCTCGGTGAGGCCAGGGATGAGGGAAAACGCTATACCGAGATAGACCCCAAAGGCGAAGAGGTAGTCCTCCCTGTACACCTTGTAGAGGAGAAGCCAGAAGAGGAATACCCTCATAAGCCACGAAACAGCCGTGCCTATGGTTATGGTTCTCCAGTTATTGCGCATACGGTCGCCGGGGAGCTTTACTATCCTGTCCGAGGGCCTGCCCTCTTATTGCCGGTCAAGCCGCCGGACGAAGGGGAAGGAGAGGCCGTTAAAAGGCCTTTGGTCCGTCGAGGACGGCTGGTTGGAAGGAACCAAGCCTTCTTTTCACCTTCCGAAGGGCCTTTTTAAGCCCGCCTGTCATCGCCTTCATATCCTTCTGCCTTCTCAATATATATGCGGGGTGGTAGACCGGCATAACCGAGAAACGGCCCGATAGACGTCCACGACGGCCCTCATCCCAACCAGCCGTCCTCGACGGCCAACCAGCCGGCCCTGCCGGAATCCATTCGCCCGGGATAAACCGCCCGCGCGGCATAACGGCGCGTAACGCGGTCTTTCCGACCGCGACTATGACCAGCGGGTTTACGGCGGAAACTTCCTCATAAAGATACGGAAGAAAGAACTCCTCCTCGGCCCTTGTCGGCGGCCGGGTCTTTCCCCTTTTTGTCTCAATCCTCGGCCAGATCTTTACGGCGTTGGTTATGTAGATATCTTCCCTCTTTCTTCTCAGGGTATCCTCGAGGACAGCGGTAAAAAACCTGCCGGCCCTCCCGACAAAGGGCTTTTTAACCTTTGTCTCCTCCCTGCCCGGAGCCTCTCCGATTATCATGACGTCGCAGGGACACGGGCCGTCGCCCAGGACCGGCTCAAGGCCTTTGAACTCCGTTGTCTTCGCGCACGCCGAGACGAGTCTTCGCTTGAATCCGCTGAAAGACCCGATGCGCGGGGCGACGACCTTTAATCCATTCCGCGCGGGACGCCGCATCCTACCCTTTCCGGAAAAGATCGGACTCGTCTTCAACGTTTTCAGGGACAATAACGTCTTCGGTCTTCTCGCCGGCACTCCAGCCGGCAGCCCTTTCTTCCGCCTTTTCTCCCTTCCCTTCTTGACCGACGGCCGGGTAGACGCCTTTATAGATATACCTTTCGAGCAGCCTCTGGTAATCGGTCCACCTGCCGGCCCCGCCTTTTTTCTCCCCGACTGCCGCCCCATTTACTCCAATCAGCGATTGTATGGCGTTGGTCTTGGCGTCAAGGTCGTCGAGGTAATAAAGGAGCATGGCCTCAAGGGTTTTGGGCCTTTTCGGGGAACCGAACTCGAGGTATCCGTGGTGGCTCAGCAGCATGTGCTTTATGAGCGCGGCAAGGTCCCGCGGAAAGCCGGGCATCTCCCGTATCCTCGAATCCACGAGCTCTATCCCCATCGTTATGTGTCCCAACAGCCTTCCCTCGTCCGTATAATCGAAGGACTTTGAATAACTCAGCTCGTATATCTTGCCTATGTCGTGGAGGATGAGACCGGCGGTGAGCAGATCGCGGTTTACCCCGTTATAGTGGGTTGAGATGAACCTTCCGAGCACGCAGAGCGAAAGGGTGTGCTCAAGCAATCCCCCCAGATACGGGTGATGCATGGCCTTTGCGGCCGGGGCAATCATAAAGAGGTCCCTGACCCCGGGCCTTGAAAATATTCCGGCAACGAGCCCCC